>JADJCA010000030.1:0-300000 GCA_016703425.1 Myxococcales bacterium | reverse complement strand
ACCGCGACCTTTCCCGCATACGCGAAGCGCGATTGCGCGCTCACTTGAAACGTTATCGTGCTGCCCGGGACCGGGGCGAAAGGCACGCTGCCGAACTGCCTCGCTGCGCACTTCGCGAGCACCCCTTTCGTGAACCCGGGCATGCCCCCCACGATCGACAGTCCCACGAAGGTGGCCCCGCCCGGGTTGCCGCGAAGATCCCAAACGATGCCCTTCGCGTCTTTCGCCTTGTCGAGCTCCTCGGCAATGCGTTCGGCCAGATCGCTCTCTGTCATCCGCGGACTTGTCGGCAGGAGGAACGTTGGAACCTCCACGACCGCCACGCCGTCACTGCGTCGCGTCGCCTTCGCGGGATAAGCGTGCGACCCGGGGTGCGGGAACCGGCAGAGGACCGGCGCCTCGAGCCGCTCGACGGTCTTCGTCTCGACGGTGCCGTCCACGCGCGCGACCTCGACCGTGCTCCCGACGCGTACCGCGGCGAACAGCGATGTCGCCGAGACGAAGCGACGGTTGCTCTCGGACGACGAGCCCACTCCGCAAGCCGCTTGGTGGAATGCCGCATCGAGCATCGCGGCCCCAGCCCTGCCATCGACGCTTACGATGCGATCACCGGCGCGTAGACCGAGTGCGTTGCCCTCGTTCGCGTACGCGACGACGGCGTGGTCGCGAAAGGGCTGTGCGCACGCCCCCACGCGGGACGTGAAGAGCTCGGGGAGCTCTGCGCTCCCGCACTTGGTGTTCGAGAAGAGATCGATGTGACCGTTGCGAAAGCCAACGAGCGCGCGGCGCGCAGCGCGGTAGTAGGCCGCGTCGTCGTCTGCACCCGCGACCAGCGTCGTCACCGACGCACTGAGCACGTCCTGCGCGTCCACGCCGAGGTCAAGGTAGGAGCCGGTCGACGCCGCGAGCTTGTCGACGAACGTCGCCAGATCCTTCTTCTGCTCGATCTGGCGTGGGGAAAGCGAGGCGCACTCGCCGTCACGACACGCCGTCTCTCCGACGCACGCGTCGACGGGATGCCAAGCGCCGCAGTTGGCCTCGCTCCTGCACTCTTCGGGATCACCACGTTCTGAGCATCGCCGCGCACCGACCGTGCAACTCGACGCACACGCGCTCGCCGCGGCCGGCGCGCTTGCCGGCTCCGCGGCGTCCGATGGCGCGCAGCCGGCGCTCAGCAGGACAACCGAGGCTGACGTACGGAGGGCACCGAAGACACGGGAAAGGGCGCTTCGCATGAGTGCCCGGAAGTTGGCACGAACGTCCGTTGGCGCACGTAAATGCGGCCGTTAACGTGAAGGACGCCTCGTCCATAAGCGCGTCATGTCGGTTCCGGCTTTGCTCGCGGCATGGCACGAGCCACGCGCGCCTAGGGCGAACCATGTTGGCGCGAATCATCCCGGATCGCGGGCGGCGCGGCTTGTTCGCGGGGCCTTCATTGCCGGTGCGCGCCTCGCGGTGGCTCCGAAGACGGGCTGCTTCGGCACGGAACGGCGTTTGCAAACTCTGACGCCATGCGCACGACCCCTATCGCTTTGGCGACCCTGCTCGGATTGTTTGCCTGCAAAGGCGGTCTCGACCGCGATGAGCGGGCGGCGGACCATGCGCGCAGCGAAGACGCGCTCACCGTCACCAGCATCGGCACGGCGCTCTGTAGCCCTCCGCGCGTGACCCAGGATGGAAGGCTCGTGCTTCACGACGAATGCGCGACGAGCTCGAACGATGGCGCCGTCGTGGTCGTGAGCCCGGGGAGCGGGCAGCGGACCGTCCTCACGCAATATCCGGCGAACCGCAAGGTGCTCTTCATGGGCGTCAAGGGCGCGCGGTTCTTCTATGCGATCGATCGCAGCGACGGCGGATTGGACCTCCACGTGCGCGACACGACGAATCCAACGCAAGTTCGCAAGGTCACCGCGTCCCCACCGGCCGGCGTGCTCGGGCTCACGGGAATCGAAACCCACTCCGACGTCGGGCCGGAAGTCTTCGTCGAGGGCAACCAGATCGTGTTCTTTGCGCAAGGCGCGCCGCACCATGTCTTCGTTGGCGACCTGACTTCCTCCGTGGCTACGGCGGAGGCGCTGTTCGACGCCCAACCGCACATGCCGATGGCGATCGCCGGTGTGGGCAGCAAGGTCATGCTGGCGTCGTACCGGGACCGAATCGTCAACGACCGCGTGCGTATCATCGACATGAGCGGAACGTCACCTTCGTTGGGCGCCTGGACGAACGTGGTCTGCGCCGGTTGTGACCCTGGCGCGATCCGGATCGACGAACACACCTTCGACGGAGTCCGCGTGGTGGGCACCATCGACGACAGGCTCGTCTCCATCGAGGTGGCGACGGGGCTGGCTACGCTGCTCGATCCGACCACGCGTTACGCCACGGTCTACGGTTTGGAAGGTGGCTTCGTGTATTACGGGGCGCGCACCGAGGAAGTGCGGCGCCTGAACGCGGAACGCCTCGTACGCGTTCCCCTCGCTGGAGGCGCAGCGCAAACGTTGTTCAGCCAGCCCGACGTGATTTGGATTGGTAGCCAAACGAACGAGATCACGTGGTCGAGCGACAAGACCGCGCTCCTCTTCGAGGCGCGAAAACTTTCGGGTCGCGCCTACTACGTGATGCCCGCCGACGGATCGTCACCGCCGCAACAAGTAGCGACGGCGTTCGGCCGAGCCCATCTCTATGGGCCGGCCACCAACGGACGGCAGCTCGTCCGCTTCGACGACGGGATCGGCGTCGGCCCCGCCGTGTTGAGCGGCATTCTCGACGACAAGACAGGGCAGGTCGTGACGCCGCTTAGCGACGTGAGCGGCGGCCCGACCATGAACCATGACGGCTCGGCCGCGTTTGCCATCAAGTTCTGCACCGTGGGCGCGGCAAACCTGCCCGGTGCGAGCATCGTTCGACTGACCAACGCGGCGCCCGTCGAGGTCATCGCGTGTGAGGCCATCCCGCAGCCCTCGCTCCCCGACGGCGGCCCGGCCCAGCCGCCCACGTACGTCACTTACGATCGAGTCATTCACCGAATCGCCGGGAGCAACGCCGTGCACGTCTCGGGGTTCGACACGTTGACCAAACACTGGACGTCGCGCGTGATCGCGCCCTGAGGGCAGACCCTCGTGCGTCGTCATTGCGCTTCACAGGGACGACCACCGGTATTGAGGCGATGCTTCCAAACCGGGTTTTCGGGGGGGATGTTTTGCGAGGCCAGCGCGATGAAGGCGGCCCGCTCCGGGGTTCGGCAGACGTAGGCCAGGCGATTGAAGGCGCGCGACGCCAGGCCCACCGGCGTTTCGTCAAATCTCATCTGCGCGACCGGGCGTGGCATCGCAGTCGCGGGAATGGTGGCGACGGAGGCGATGGCCCGAAGCATGGGGACCCGAAGCGTTGGGCTGTTCCGCCACGTGGCCACGAGCAGCTCCTCGCTCACGCTGTTGAGGGAGAGCAGCGCGGGAACGAACGCGGCGGACCACGCCGCCGGATCGCTCACGAGCAAGGACAAAAGCTCCGCCTTGTCGGCCTCCCGCTGCTCGTAGAAACGAAGCGCCACGAACTCGACGAAGCCGGGGCTTCTCGCGCCCAAGAGGGCAGCGGCGAGCCGCCTCCTGCGGTCGGGGAATCGACGATCGACCAGGTAGTCCCATAGCGGCCCGTAACACCGGGAATGGTCGGCGCAGGCGAGCACCGTGGCGTCGGCTGCGCCGCGCTTCCCAGCCTGCGCCGCCAGGAGCGCGAGCGCGTACTCGAACGGAGGCAAGCCCGGCAGCTCTCCGCGGGCTCGATTGAACACGAGATGCGCGGCCGCGCGCAGCTCTCGTTCGTCGAGCGTCGGCGCATAGGTGCGGTACCAGAGCGCCCAGGCCTGCTCGATCTCCGGCGAGCCGTAGAGCGGCGCGAAGTTGTCGTCGATGAACATTCGCGCGGCGACGAGTTGACCACGGGCCACCGATAGCGCGAGGTCCGTCAAGCGCGGAACCACGTAGACCAAGGGCACCGTGTTGCGCGCCTCTTCAACGCGCTCGATGGCATGGGTCAGGAAAAATACGTAGGCGGGGAGCTCGGGGGCAGTGATGGTCGCGTGCGGGCGGCCTCGGAACCGGGCTTCGAGCGCTCGGTAGAACACCTGGCGACGTACGGGAAAAATATCGATCGCGCTCGACAGTCCGTCAGGTCGCACGCGGAAGGTGAGCGCGCCCGTGCTGGGTTCAAACGCGACGGCCTGCCGATTCGGGGTCGGCGGCGACGCGTCGTAGCGAAGCTCGATGAGCCGCACGGTTGCCCACAAGGAGCGAGCATCGACCATCGTCGCGAGCACCGTCGCGGGACTGCAGCCGCTCCGGCACGAGCTGGGCGAGGCTGGGTTGACGCTCGCCACCTCGCGCGCAAGATCTTCCACGAGCGTCGCCACCCGAACGGGAGCGAAGGGATTGCCGTCGACGAGGGCGGCGTCGACCCGTACGTCAACAGGGTGCCCCAGCTCGCGGCCCAGCACCTCGAGCGCAGCTCGCATGCGGGTGCGCTCTGCGCCCGACGTCGCGATGGCATCGGCCGATCTTCCTCCCCCGCCTCCGCCGCCTGCCATTCCGCCGCAGGCCGTCGGCAGCGCGCCGAGCGCGCACAAGAAGAGCCCCCTTGCAGCGATGTCTCGGATCCTCATCTGTGCTCTCTCCCGCGGCCGCAGCGAGTCGTCGCTCGAGTCGCGAGTTCCTGTGGAAGGTCTCGAGGAAGCGACGCGAAGCCCTGCTTGCAGAACGCACCCAACACCCGCTGGCACACGCTACCGCGGCCAGCGTCGCAGTTGGCATCGCTCAAGTGGAGAAACACGATGGCGCGCAAGACCGGGTCTCCGCCATCGAGGCGCTTGGCCAGGGACTCGAGACCGTCGCTTCGGCCGATCGCCTCGTACAGCATCGGGTTCGGGCACGAAGGTCCCGGCGTGAGTACGCGGCCGACAAGTGGCGGCAACGTCGCGAGCTGCGCGTCCGGCGCCGCGAACGCGAGCACCGGACGGCCCGCCCGCGCCCAAGCGTCGGAGGCGAGCATCACGAGCGTTGCTGCGTCGAGGCCGGGAAGCGGAGGCGCCGTGACGACCGATCGCACAAGCACATCGAGCTCTTCGGCGTCGAGCTGAGACACGGTGCGCGCGGCCCACTCCGAGAAGAGCCGCTGCGTCGTGCCGTCGAGCGCGACCACCGGTCGCGACAGCGTGCCCGCCCGCGCAATCCACACGCCCCGGAGCAAAGCCAGGCGCGACTCGCGCTGCTCCTCCTGCGGCAGGAGCGGAAGCACGGCCAGGAGCGGCCCCAAGGCGCGCGCGCCTCGCTGCGCATCGTCGCCACGCGCCTGCCGTGAGAGCCACCCTGCGTACGGCGCCAGCTCGTCGCGCGGCACTTGCTCGGCAACCGTCCCCTCGTAGCGTCGTTCAAAGCGACGATCGAGCTCGTCTCGGAGCGCGCGCCCGGCCTCCCACCTCGCGCCTACACCGAGTCGAACGATCAACGCGCCGCGCGCCGGGTCGAAAAGGCGACTCGGGTTCACGGGCTCGTAGTGCACCTCGATGCGCTTCCATTCGCGCATGAGCCCCTCGAAGACCGGGTCGCGTCGAGCTCGGCGCCACGCGAGGTCCGAGACGAGGGTCTCGATCTCTCGCGCCACATCCGCCCCAAACGAGGAGCTCTCGGGGGCAAGCGCTCCGTCGATCTCAATCTCGAGTGGGTGCCCGACGAGGCCTTCGAGCGCTGACGTGGCCGCCGCGAGGCGCGAGGCATAGGGGTCGAGCGCGCTTGCTCGGCCGGTCACACGCACGCGCGCAACGCCCGCGCTCGGCACACCGTGCCCGCACGCCGGCGCACCGGCGACGAGAGCGCACGAGAGCAAGAGGGCGCGAGGACCGTGTGAGACGTTCATCCGAGTGCGTGACCGCGGCCCGATGATACCGGAGCCGCGGCTCATCACGCGGTATGACGGACAGGCCTTTGCGCCGATGCACGCCCCCCCCGCGGACACCTCCGTGCACGCTTCTCGCGCTCGCGGTCGTGCGCACGTCGCACGACAACTGGGTTAGGCTGCCGGTGTGCGTGCGACTTCGATAGCCTGTGCGGCGGCGCTTCTCCTAAGCGCCACGGCGTGTGCGGGGCTCATCCCAGACGCCTCCACGTCGAGCGAAAGAACGGACGAGCTGCGTGTGAGCGGCAGGCCAGCGGAGGCCACGGTGGTCTCCGTCGCCCCACGAG
This sequence comes from Myxococcales bacterium, assembly GCA_016703425.1. Taxonomy (NCBI): domain Bacteria; kingdom Pseudomonadati; phylum Myxococcota; class Myxococcia; order Myxococcales; species Myxococcales bacterium. The sequence goes on along the minus strand of JADJCA010000030.1, from coordinate 293,770 downwards.
GTGTCATCCTTGGGCGAACGCTCTATCTGCTCCGCCTCGAGCTCGACATTCCTGTGGTCGAGGGCGACGCCGGCGTGGTCGTGACGCGCGTATTCACCGACGCGTACGTGCATCTCTTGGCGTTCTCGGCGGTGCAACCGAAGTCGAAGGTTCCGATTCGCTACGACCCCCGACGTCCGAGCGATCTCGTCATCGACTTCGAAGCGCTCGGGTACCACTTCTGACTGGCACGCCGCCGCGGCGGCCCGCGCCGCGCGACGACGACTCAGACGGCGGCGACCTCGCGCCGCCGCCCGAGGCGTCTGCCGTTCAGAGGTTGATGGTCTCGCGCTGCGTCTGTGCGCCGTCGACCGTGGTGAACGACGTGACGAGCTCGTACGTGCCCGGCAAGAGATCGACGCCGGTGTTCGTGTTGAACGGCCCTGCCACGCGCGTTCCTCCGAAGAAGAGCTCGTAGGTCCCCGCGACCGTGTACGTGGACCCGTCTTCGCGCGTGACCTCGACGTGGTCCATGTCGAGTCGCTGGAGCTTGATGTTGTTGGCGCTGCTCTGGCTGAGCGCGACGGTGCGACCCCCGGCCGAGAAGGTGTAGACGCAGCTCGAGGCCGCGAAGGCCTTCAGCTTGAGCGCCGTGGTGCTGGTGGCGGGCACCGCGTAAGACCGGTCACCGGAGCAGGTCGACGTGATGGTGGCCGCCGCTGCGTCCGGGAGCTCACGCGGATCTGCGAACGAGATGTTCGTCGAGAACGTGGTCGGCACGCTGCCGATGACGGGCAGGGCGAGGTCAATTTCGGCGGTGTTGCCTTCCTTCAGCGTGAACTTCTTGGAGGTCGCGCCGGAACCTGTGCCGATGGCCACCGAGTAGTCACCGGGGACGAACGCCAAATCGTAGTCGAGCAGTTGCGCCACGTTGGTCACGGAGCCGGCGTTGAGCCATGAGAGATCGCCGGCAACATAGGCGCTGCAGGCCTCCGCCGGGTTGATGCCGTGCTGACCGTCAGGCCGCGTCTGCTGGAGGTTGATGCAGCGACCGTCGACGTTGACCGAGTAGACACGGTCCGTTCGGATCGTGCTGCAGCTCGCCGCGTTCATCGACGCATTGAGCGACCCGGTCACGTTGGCCGCGGGCAGTTCCAGTTGTACGTGTGGAGCGTAATGCCGGGCTTGGCGACGGTGCCGTTTACCGTGAGCGAGGCGGAAGACGGACAGGCAGCGTTGGACAGAGCGACGGTGGCCCCAAAGTCCGTCTGCGCGACGCTTGGCAGGTTGGCCGCTTGGCACTTGCGGCGCGCCGTCGGGAGCACAAGCGTCTTGCTGCTGCCCGCGGCCAGCGTAACCGTGGTGCTTGACCCGTTCACCGTTACCGTGTGCGCGCCGGGCTTGATGCGGTTGGCCGCGCCAAGGGTCACGGCCGATCCGTCGAGCAGGATGCTCGCGGCGGCGCCGAGGGGACGGCTGCAGCTGCCGCCAGGTTGGCAGCTGCCGGTGGGAAGCTGCACCGTGAGCGACGACCAGTTCTCGTTCGCCTTGGGCTTCTTGCGAACCTCGCTCTCACTCTCGTCGCTGGTGTCGATCGTGGAGGAACACCCCACGAGAGAACCCGCGAGGCCGAGGAGAAAGAGGGATGAAGCAAGGGCGACAGATTTCATGACGAAGAGGCTCCTTGGATGGACCTAGTTCGATCGCGAGCCGTCGGGCCGCGCCTCACGACGCTCTCCGCTCACGGCTCGCTCGTCCTGGTCGCTCCGGTTTACGTCGCCAAAGGTCGGATATCTTCCCTCACGTCGGAAAGAAGTTTCCGGGATCGCGCCCCCGCCCAGGGTCGACTTACGCGGACCCCGCAGGCTCGCCTCGTGGCGCCCCGTCGTGGGCGCGCGTCTCGGCTTCCTTCTTGAGGTCGGCGGCGAAGCGATCGAAGGACTCGTCGAAGGGCGGAATCATGCTCGCGAACAGGGGGAAGATCGGCCCTCCGATCTTCTCGTGCATGCGAAAGCGAACGACGCCCGGCGCGGAGGACGCGAGCTCGTACGTCCGCTGCCCCATCGCGTCGCCCCAGACGAGGCGCTCTTGCGCCTCGCACACCCGCACCTTGAGCGTGAACGTTCGTTTCGGGTCGAGGCTCGAACGGAGCTTGAGTCTCTCGCCGACGGCGATCTTCCCTTCGAGCGAGACCACGGTGGCGGTCCATCGCGGATACGCGGCCCCGTCTGTGAGCAGCGCCCAAACGGTGGCCGCCGCGGCGTGGATATCGACCTCAACTTCTGTTTCGCGAGAGAAGAACCGTCGCGTCGTCTTTGCGCTCATGGCCCGCAAGCTCGGTTCATTTGCTCCGCGCGTCTTGTACAAACCGGACAAGGTTCGGGCTGAAGTCCACCGGCGCGTCTGCGGGAAAGTACCCCGCCTTGTGCTTGGGAGCCGTCCCCGCGAACAGCTTAAACTCGCGCACGAGATGCGACTGGTCGTAATAGCCGCACTCGGCGGCGACGCCCGCGAGGGTCCCTGAGAGATCGGTCTTCACGCGATTGAGCGCGCGCTGAAAGCGCACCACGCGCGAGAACGTCTTTGGGCCGAAGCCCATATGACGCCGAAAGAGTCGGTCGAGATTTCGCGCGGAGGTTTGGGCCAGCTCACACAAGGCGCCGACCGTGAGTTCGCCGCCGTGGGCCTCGATCTCGGACTTCACCCGGTGAACAGCGCGCTTGGTGGCGCTCAGATCGAGGCGAGCGAGAAAGAAGGTGTCGAGGAGTTTGGCCTGCTCGTCGATACTCGCACCGGCGGCCCGAAGCGCTCTTTCAAGGAGCAGCGCTTCAGGACCAAAGGCCGACGCGAGCGGCACCACTTTCCCGCACCACGCGGCGACGTCGTGCGAAACGAATGGCATGAGCCCAGCGGTACGAAAGCGAACACCGCACACCTCGACGTCGCCTCGTTGCCTTATGCGAATCGGCTTGAGCCGCTGCGCGTCAAGGTTTGAGTGACCGATGCGCCGCCCCCGGGCTCCGACCAGCGTTCGGGTGTACGGCGCTCCAAAGTTGAAGATCAGGTCGGCGCGAGCATCGACGTAGACGTCGACCGTAAGGTCGAAGTCCGAACCGGCTGGCGCACGAACGTGCCAGTAGTGTTCGATGTGGGGCGCGAGGGCGCCGGCGGGCCGCGAAAGGCGATACACGGACCCAATCTACCGCGCGCGACGCGCCCAAGCTGGCGCTTCGGGCTCGCTCAAGCCGCTCGTCGAGTTGGCCCCGCCGGGTTCAGCCGGCGTCGCCGCAGCCGCCGCTTGTGATCTGACTGATCTCCGCGTCCCAGAAGGCCGTCACGGTGACGGTGCTCGTGGTGCAGCACGCATCCTTGACGGTGACCTTGATGACGCCACACGGGCCGACGTTGGAGCCGGCGTCAGCCGCCGCGGCGGTGAGATCGAAGGTGATGACATCGCCCGCCAACGTGACGGGTACCGCCTGGGGCGTAGCGCTGCCGGAGCCGAAACAAGAGCTGACGGCCACCTCAGCATTGGAGACCTCGACGATCTGTTGACGGCCCGCGGGGATCGTCACGCGAAGCTGCTTCGTCACCTTGTCGTAGACCGGGAGCCGCGGCGCCACGCCGCCGTCACTGAGAAGGGTCGCGAAGTCCGTCGCGCAGGCGATGGGCGCCGTGGGGCACGCCTTGCAGGTCGCCGCGCCGCCGTCGGCCCCCGACGCGCTCCATTCACCAACGGGGCACAGCGCCCCGCTATCGAGCGCGCCACACCAGGGCCCCGCCTCTTTTCCAGCGTCGGGTGGCGGCGTCGATCCATCGAGCGTCACGGAGCTGTCGGTCGTCGTTGAGGCTTCGACCGACGCGTCGAGCGTCGTGCCGCCGTCGAGCGCCCCGCCGCTGTTGGACGTGTCGTCGCCACACGCCACGTAGGCACCGGCGCTCGTGCAGAGTGCACCCAGACAGAGAAGGCGAGCGTTGCGAGAGTGATTCATGGATTCCTTTTTCTGATAAGCGGGGACGAGCTATGAGGCCACGCGAGCGCGGCGCGCGATGTCGAGGTTGAAGCTGATGACGACGCGTTCGTTCGGCGTCGCATTGGGGTGCACCATGTGTTGGAGCGCGCCAGGGAATAGCAAAAGGAGACCGTCTTTGGGAGCGTAGGCGACGCTGCCCGCCGAATAGAAGGCGGGCGCGACGGAGAGCGGGTTCAAAAACTCGATCTTACCGGAGCGATCGTTCGTATCGGCGGCCGCACATTGCTCGGCGCTGACGTACAAGACGCCCGACCATGCGCGCGGGTAGTGGTTGTGGGCCGTATGCCAGGCTCCGGTGCCGCCGACCACGGCCCAGCTCTCCACCACGCGCGGCTCCAGCGTGCGAAAGCCGTCGTAGAGATCGGCGAGCGCCGTGGCGGCGATCTGCTCGATGGTCGCGACCGCCCAACGCACGCTCGCGGGAGGGCCTCCGAGATGGAGATCCGGCGCCGAGTGCCATGAATTGCGGTTCGTCACGTTGTGCGAGGGCACGGTTCGGGACATGGCCGTAAGGTCTCTCAGGAGCTCCTCTCGCCGCTCGGTGAATCCCTCGAGCAGCGCCGAGTAGATCGGCACGGAGAAGTGCCTCATGAGCTCGAGGCGGGCCGTCGTGTCGGCTGTCGTCATGCGCGCGAGCATACACGGCGCGAGTGTCGCGGCGGTCGCCCACACCGACGCGCTTCCGCTAGAATCCCCGCCCATGCCCTCTCTCTCTCTCCTTCCCTTCGTCCGCTCGTTCCCCCTGGCTCTCCTCGTAGGACTGGGCGCGCTCGGCGCTTGCAGCTCTTCGGAATCCACGCCCTCGCCAGCGGCATCCGGCGACGGCGGTGCCGACGCAACGGCGGCCCTCACGCCTGAGCAGCTAAAGGTCGCGCGGGCCGCGTGCGAGCTGCCTGCCGGCGCAACTGTCGAGGCAACCCTTGGCGCGGCGGCGGCGGCGCAGGCGGCGAAGATGCCCATCGAGCATGTCATCGTGCTCATGCGTGAGAACCGCTCCTTCGACCACTACTTCGGCGCCCTCCCGAAGGCCGGCCAGCCGGACATCGAGACGTGGCCGGCCACCTTCACCAACAAGGACAAGGCCGGCGTCGATGTGGCGCCGTTCCACGCCGACACCACGTGCTTCAAGGCCGATCCGCCGCACCAGTGGGACGGCATGCACAAGCAGTGGAACGAAGGGAAGATGGACGGCTTCTTGACGAACGCCGGCGCGACCACGACGGGCGATGGCCACTACGCCATCGCGTACTTCGATCAGACGGACCTGCCGTTTTACTACTTCCTCGCGAACACCTACGCGATCTCCGATCGCATGTTTTCGTCGGTTCTCTCGGGGACGTTTGCAAACCGCAACTACCTGCTCCTCGGCAGCTCCTACGGCATCAAGAACACGCTCGTGGACGGCTATCCCACGGGCAAGCGGACGATCTTCGATGCGCTCGACGAAAAGGGCGTGACGTGGGGCGTCTACACGCCCACCGAGCCGCTCGAAGGCACCCTCGGCTGGGAGAAAGACCACAAGGGCGTGGCGAGCGTCGACGCCTTTCTCAAGGCCCTCGGCGACGGCACGCTGCCGAGCGTCTCGTTCGTCGACTCCACGGAGAACGTCGACGACGAGCACCCGCCGGCCGACGTGCAAAAGGGCGAGGCGTGGACCCGCAGCATCTACGAGGCGGCCACCAAGAGCCCCCTTTGGGCAAAGACCGCCATCTTCCTTGTCTGGGACGAATCGGGCGGCCTCTTCGATCACGTGCCGCCGCCGAAGGCCTGCCCGCCGAGCCCCGACCAGGCCGAGTTCAACCAGTTGGGGATTCGCGTGCCGCTCTTGGTGCTCTCGCCGTGGGCCAAGAAGCACTTCGTGTCGCACGAGCAGCACGAGCACACGTCGATCCTCCGCTTCATTGAGGCGCGCTGGGGCCTGCCGGCGCTGACGGCGCGTGACGCGAACAGCGACGCTCTGCTCGACATGTTCGACTTCTCGGGCGCTCCGATGCTCACGCCGCCGGCCGCTCCGGCGGCGGGCACGGGCGGCTGCAAGTAGGGCGTCGCCCGCGACTGCGCGCTAGTGTGGTGAATCAGAGGTTCACCACACGTCGAACAAGGACAGGAACCGAGTACACCTGTGACTTTGGCCGACGAATTCGCGCCCCTCGCTCGACGAGGGGGCGCGAGATTCGGCGAGCGAACTTCTGACTCAGGACACTACCGCGGCGTCTGGTATCACCGGCGCATGCGCCGCGCCCTCCCCTTCTTCGCACTGTTCCCCGTCGCCGCCTGCGGCGCAGCGGAGACCTCGCCGTCTTTGCCGCCGGCGCCTGCCACGTTGGCCACGGCGGCGAGCCACGACGCCGGCCCGAAGGTCGCGGCGCCGACGGCGCCCGCGTCGCGCACCGTCGACGAGGTCGCCGCCGAGCTCCTCCGGCTCGTCAATGCGAGCGACGCCCCCGGCGTCGTTGCGCTCTTGGGCGGTCCGATGCGCGAAGTGCTGCCGCTCGAGAAGGCCGGACCTTGGATGCGTTCCATCCTGGAGGCGAAGGGGCCCCTCAAGAACGCCGTGCGCGAGCCGGGACGCGGCGGCGAGCGCTCCGGCGTCTATCGCTTCGAAGCCGAGCGCGGAGCCTGGCGCGTCGAGCTGAGCGTCGACGGCGCTGGCAGGGTGCTCGGCCTCAAATTCACGGCACCGCCGCCTCCCGACCCGGAGGTCAAAAAGAGCGCGCTCTCCATGGGCCTGCCCTTTCGCGGCCAGTGGTTCGTCTTTTGGGGCGGCGCCTCCCTCGAGGTCAACCAACACGTGACCCACAAGAGCCAGCGGCGCGCCGCCGATCTCGTGGTCGTCGATGACGCCGGCAAGACCCACAGGGGCGACGGCAAAAAGAACGCGGACTACTACGCGTACGGCCAAGAGGTCCTCGCCGTCGCCGATGGGACGGTCATCACGGCCGTGGACGGCGTCGCCGACAACGAGCCGGGCGCCATGAACGCGTACATGGCGCCGGGGAACGTGATCATCGTGCGCCACGACGACGCGCTCTACTCCGTGTACGCGCACCTTGTGCCGGCCAAACTGCGCGTCAGAGTGGGCGCCAAGGTCAAGCGCGGCGCCGTGTTGGGTCTTTGCGGCAACTCGGGAAACTCGAGCGAGGCGCACCTGCATTTTCAGCTTCAAGATGGGCCGCTCTTCGAGAAGAGCTACGGCATCGAGCCTGTCTTCCAGGGCGTCTCCGTGACGCGCGACGGCGCGACGGAAAAGCGGGCAGAATACACGTGGCTCAAGGGTGATCGCGTCGGCGAGGCGCCGACGGCGACGAAGAAGGCCGCTCCTTAGGGCTGGGCGCGCGCCGATGCAGGATCAGACGAGGTCGTGAGGAGGCTCGTGAGGCACGGGGCGACGACCTCCGAGAGGGCGTGGCGACGCACGGCCAGAGCGGCGGTGGGGGAGAGCACGCCGAAACGGTCGTCGTCCACGGGCACGGGCACGTTCACGTTTGCGGGGGAGAGGGTGGAGACGGCGAGCTCGGCGTGAACCTCGGCGAGGGTGCGCTCGATGATGGAACGCACCGGCGCGCGACCCTCGCGGAGCGCCCAGGCCACGACGCGGTAGGCGAGCTCGGCGTGCCGCGCTTCGTCGTCGGCGATGCGCGCGAGAACGCTCGAGACCTCGGCGAGGTTCGTCTGACGGCCCGCTTCGGCAGCCTCCAGCGCAGCGACCGTTTCCCCCACGCAGCCGTCACGAAGGCAAGCCTCCGCCAACTGCACGAGGTCGGTCGCGACGAGCCCCGTCGAAACAGCGAGCGGCCCTGGGCCGATCAGCTCGCCGGCAAACGCCGAGGCGATGCCGAAGGACGCAGCGGCGTGGCGCACCTCGTCGCGGGCGGCCTCGAGGGCCGCCTCGACGAGCTGCGCCGGCGCCGCCAGGGCCATCAGCTCGAGGGCAAAGCGGGCGAAGGAGGCGACCGACGCGTGCTCCAGGGCCCCTTCCCTCGCCCACGCCTCGGCGGCTCGCTGCCGCTCGCCCGTCGCGCAATCGCCCACGGTGATGGCCTCGGTCCAGCCGGGGCGCGCCGTCGTCTCGGCCACTACCGCGACGCCGCCTTCCCGCAAGGGCCGCCCGCGTGTAGGATACACACATTGCCCGTCGGGCAGCTCGGTGCGACTCCCGGTGCACGGTTCGAGGACCTCGTAGCAACACTCCGTGTCCGTCGCACGCTTGATGGGTGCGTTGTCAAAGCCGTGCCGCGCACCGTAGTGACTGATGGGAAGCTCCACCCCCGCCGGGCACTGCGGCGCCGCCGCCGATGGGTGCTGCGTCTTCGCCGGCGCCGGGATGCACTGGAGCCTCGTGGAGCGGCCCTGCGGGATCGTCGCGCGGGTGTTCGTGACCACCCTAAGCGGCGCACAGCGATGGTAGCAACAGCGCCTGTTGACCTGATCCGTGCTGGCCACCGCGGCGTATTCGCTCGTGCCTTTGGCGTCGAAGGAGAAGTTCACGAGGTCGGGAGACTCGGGCTCGAGGGCCCGCGCGTTGATGGCGCGCCGCTCGCCAATCCAAATCAGCCCCTGGGCCGTCGCGCCGCAGGCCGGAAGACCCGCCGAGCCGCCCTGTGAGTCGGGAGGCAAAAGTCCGCAGAGAGACTCGCGCACTTCAGCCGTGCCGCACCGCAGCGGCTCCGGCGCTGCACCCGGCTCGCTCGGGGCGATGGATGCAGAAGGGATCGCCGCCGTCGCCGGAGGTGTAGGGACCGCCGCCCCAAACGGAGGGCCGGGCGGCGTCCCCGGCGGAGGGGTCTCATGGCACGCCGGCACGAGGGGCAGCCCCAACGCGAAGAGGATGCGGTGGCGCAGCGAACGGGAGCGGAGGACCTTCATCGCTTCTCAACGTATCCTCGTAGCCCTTGCGAGGGGAACGATGGCGCCCTCCGGGTTCAAGCGCAAGGACCGGAGTGCGGCGCAAGACGCCCCGGCTAACGTGATCGCGTGAACTCGATGCCGCTCCACCGAACTCGCTCCAAAGCTTCGACCTTTAGCGCCACCGACGACCGTTGGCGCGCGCTCGAGTCGCGCGATCCGTCCGCGACGTTCTTCTATTCGGTGAGGACGACCGGCGTCTATTGCCGCCCGTCGTGCGGCGCCCGTCGCGCTCGGCCCGAACACGTGGCGTTCCACGAGACGGCGCTCGCGGCACGGCAAGCCGGCTTTCGTCCGTGCAAGCGATGCCGCCCCGACGAGGCGCCAGCCCCTGAGCGTCGCGCGGCCCTCGTGGGCGACCTCTGCCGGTGCATCGACGAGAGCGACGAGATCCCTTCCCTGGCCGCGTTGGCCAAGCGCGCCAAGCTCAGCGTGTTTCATACGCAGCGCCTCTTCAAGGCCACGACGGGCCTTACGCCACGCGAGTACGCAGCCGAGCGCCGCGCGGCGCGGGCACGGGCGGGGCTCCGCGAGGCGACGAGCGTGACGGCGGCGATGGTCGACGCCGGCTACAACTCCTCTGGCCGCTTCTACGAAGAGGCCGACGCGATCCTCGGGATGACGCCGTCCCGGTACCGCGCCGGCGGCGCCGGTGAGGTCATCACGTTTGCCACGGCGCGCGGCTCGCTGGGGCACGTGCTCGTGGCAAGGACGACACGTGGCGTCTGCGCCCTTCTGCTGGGCGACTCCCCGAAGGCGCTCGCGCTCGACCTTGCGCAGCGCTTCCCGCGCGCCACGCTGCGCCGCGGCGACGCGCCCTTCGCGAGAACGGTCGCGGACGCCGTTCTGCGCATCGAAGAGCCGCAGTTCGCCTCGCACCTCACGCTCGACGTTCGCGGGACGAGCTTTCAGCGTCGCGTGTGGGCGGCGCTCTCGCGCGTTCCCAGGGGGCAGACGACGACCTATTCGCAGCTCGCCGCGTCGCTAGGCACTCCCAAGAGCGCGCGGGCCGTCGCCGCCGCGTGCGCAGCGAACGCCATCGCCGTTGTCGTGCCGTGCCACCGCGTCGTCGGCAAGAGCGGCGCGCTGACGGGTTATCGATGGGGTCTCGAACGCAAGCGCGCGCTCCTCGAGCACGAGCAACGAGAGGCAGACATAGAACGGACGCCGGCGCCACGCGCGGCGGCGGCGGCACCGCGCGCCATTCGCTCCGCTAAGGAACGCACAACAAGCCCGCGACGTCGCGGATGAGGTCGCTCACGCACACGATCGAGCTGACGCCCGTCCCGATATAGGTGCAGCAGTTCTTGTTCTGCGGATCCGACGCACAATCGGCCTTCTCGTGGCACAGGCGCATGGTGTTGTTCACGTTGCAGCTTAGGGCGAAGTTGGTCGTGCAGCTCGCGGCGCACTTGGTCACGACGGCTTCGATGGGGCAATTCGGCAGTGAGCCAGGGCCGAAGCCCACGCGCGCGCAACACAGCGGCGCGGCGGTGCCGCACTGCTGCGGCCCGGCGCAGTCGACAGGGTCGGTGGGGCATGTCGGCTGGCAAACAAAGTCACCGGACGTGGGGCTCTGCTTGACGTAGCAGCAGACGTTGCCCGGCCCGCAAGGATTGGCCGGGCAGCCCACGGCAGAGGCGCCGTCGGGCAGAACGGCGCCGTCGCTCGCCGGCGGCGTCGTGGAATCGGGGAGAGGCACAGCGGCGTCGCCGACCGACGAGTCGGAGCCAACGCTGGCGTCGGAGGTGATGTCGGCGTCGCGATTGGAGGCCGGGTTGGTGCTGCTGGGCTCGCCGCCGCCCGTCAGGGAATCCGTGGAGAACGCCACGATGCCGCAAGCGGTGGTGGCACCGACGGAGCAAGCGAGGACGAGGACCGCGGCGCGCACGCTCCGGTAGCGTAGCGCAAGGCCGGCGTCGGAGCCCGCGGCGGAACTTTCGAGGCGCGCGGCAATCGCAGCCGCGCGCGTCTCAGAACGACGCGCTGAAAGTCGCCGCGCCGCCACCGGGGAGCGGGCGCACGTCGAGCCGTGCCGCTGCGGCGACGCTCGGCCGGGAGAAATAGAAGACCGCGGCGACACCAAGCGCCGCGGCCGCGACGCCGAGCGAGACGTTGGCGATGAGAAACTTCGACTCCACCGGGTCGAGCTCGGCCGACGTGCAGCGGGGCTTGCACGTGCGCTCCAGCGCGCCGTACTCCGATGCGCCGAGCGCCGCGAAGACACCGAAGCTTCCGACGGCAAGGGCCGACAGCCCGCCAAAGACCCAGGCGGCCGCGGGGACGGGGCGTTCGAGAACAACCGGCGCGGGCGGCGTGGCGGGCGCACTCTTGGGGACCAAGGTGGCCACCACGCGCGTCCTCTCGCCTTCGCCAAACGTTTGCTTCACCTCCGCGAAGGTGCCGTCGAGTCGCTCAAAGCGGAAGGCATGCGGCCCCGGGTCAACCTCGACGAAGGCCGCCTCCGGCTTCGCGAGGCTCGTGGCCACGACCGTCCCATCAAGAAGAACGCGCACGTCGGTAAGCGGCCGGCCGGCGGGGTCGCGTGCGACGAGCTCGGCCGACGGCATCGCGCGCTCCAGGTCGGAGAGCCACGTCGAGCAATCGCGGCGGACGAACGAGGGGCATCCCTTCTGGGAGCAGACGGCCAATTGCTCACGCGCGAGGCGCAGCTTGCCCTGCCGTCTTAGCTCCTGCGCCGACTCGGCGGCCCCCATGCACGTCTCCCGCTGCACCGCGCCCGCCGGCGAGGCCTTTGGAACAGACGTGGCGACCACGAAGAGCGTGGTCACGAGGGAGCGGCGAACCATCGGGTGCTCAGTTGCACTCTCGCTTGTAGCGCTTCGTCCCGGCGGAATCGAAATAGAACGGGGGATCGCAGTCGTCTTTCGCCTTGGGCTTCACTTTTGGCTTCACCGCGGGCATCCCGCGTGGGCCGGGCGCTCGCGGCGCCGACGCGTCGACAAGCCGCGCCGGCTCCGCGGAGGACGGAGCCGCGTCGGCCGCGACTTGCGGGGGCCCCGCCGGTGGGGCGCCCTCCACGCCCAAGCTGACGGCGGCCGTTGGTCCAACGGTCGAGGGAACCGAGGCGGCCGTCGCCGGGGGCACGTGCTCGGCCTCGTGCGTCGCGCGCTTGGGTCGAAAGACGATGGCGAAGACGGCGCCAATTCCGATAAGCACCGCGAGGGCGATCTCCCAGCGGCGCTTCTTCTTGGCGCGCGCGCGCGACTCGTGCGCCGCGGCGGCGGCGATGGCCACGCGCGAGACCATGAGCTGCGTCGGCGCCTGCTCCGGCGCGACGCCGGCCAACTCAACGCCGGCCAACTCAACGCCGGCCAAGTCGACGCGTGCCCCGTCGATGCCGGCGAACATGGGGGCGTCGAGGTCCAACGGAGAGATTCCGCCGCCGAAGCTGTCGTCGGGTTCGTCGGAGAGGGCCATCACCGCGGCCACGCGCGCGGCGCGGGTCGCCAGGTCATCGCTGGCCACCGTGTTCACCCAGGCGGAGACCTCACTCGGCGAGGCGCGCTCAGCGCTCGCCCTCAGCGCTTGCGCCATCTCGTGGGCCGTGGCGAAGCGGAGGCCCGGCTCGAGCGAGAGACCTCGCATCGCGATGGAGTCGAGCGCTGGCGATACGCTCGGCAGAAAGTGCGAAGGCGCTGACGTGGCCCCCGCGAGCACCTTGCCGAAGACTTCGACGTCGTTGTCGCCGAGGAACACGGGTCGACCGACGAGCGCTTCCCAAAGGACGGCGGCCGCCGCGTAGACGTCGGTGCGTCGGTCGACACCTTGCCCTCGCAGCTGCTCCGGCGCCATGTAGGCCATCTTGCCCTTGAGCTGCCCCTCGCGGGTGGTTTGGGCGCGACCCACCGCCTTCGCGATGCCGAAGTCGAGCACCCGCGCGACGCCGTCGGTGCCCACCATGATGTTCTGCGGCGACACATCGCGATGAACCACGCCAAGCTCCTCGTCGGCGTCGCCGCGGGCTTCGTGCGCCGCATGCAGTCCGTCGAGGACGTTGACGAGCACCGCGGCGACGATGGGCGGCGGCACGAGCTCGCCCCGCGCGACGGCGAGTTGCATGAGCCGCGCGAGCGACGCGCCCGGCACGTACTCCATGACGAGCAGCAGTTGACCGTCGGCCGACACCACGTCCAGAACGGGCACAACGTTCTTGTGACGGATCCGCGAGGCAACGTGCGCCTCGTCGAGAAACATGGTCGAAAATTCCGGGTTCTGCGCGAACTGAGCGTGGAGCTGCTTGATGGCGACGACCCGCGTCACGCCCTCCGGTCCATGGAAGCGTGCGATCCGCACGGCGGCCATGCCGCCCGAAGCGATGGGGTCGTGGAGAACGTACCGACCGACTACACGTGACGAGGCCGCGGCCACTGCCAAGAGGCTATCATCGCCCGCTCTTGCCCTCGCGAACCGCGGCGATTCACGCCGCTCCTCGCCCCCATCGAAGTGACCACACGAGAGCGCCTCATCTCCCTGGCCCAGTGGCTCGCGGGTGGCACCGCGGTAGGGCTCCTCTGCGGCCTCGCGTCGGCGCTCTTCCTTTGGCTGCTCGAGCGAGCCACGTTGCTGCGCATGCGCCACGAGCTGCTCGTCTACGCGCTACCCGCCGCCGGGCTCGTCATGGGATGGGCCTTCAGCCGCTTCGGCACCTCGATCAAAGGAGGCGCGAGCCTCGTTATTGATCGACTTCATGAAGGAGGGCCGGAGATTCCCGTTCGCATGGCGCCGATGGTGCTCGTGGGGACGGTGCTGACACATCTGTTCGGCGGAAGCGCGGGCCGCGAAGGCACGGCCGTTCAAATGGGCGCGAGCCTCGCCGACTTTTTTTCGCATCGACTGAGACTCAGCGCGCGGCTGCGGCGGGACCTCCTCGCGGCAGGTGTCGCCGGGGGTTTCGGCTCGGTCTTCGGGACTCCCATCGCGGGCGCAGTCTTCGGCCTCGAGTTCGTCGTGCTCGGCAAAATCGAGTACCGCGCGCTCGTGCCAGCGCTCGTTGCAGCGGTCGTGGGCGACATGACGACGCGCGGCGTGGGCATCGTTCACACGGCGTATCCCTCGGCGCCGACCGTCGCGCTGACGGCGGTGCTGCTCGCGAAGTGGCTCGTGTTCGCGGCAGCGGTCGCGGGCACGACGACGGCGTTCATCGAGCTCGTGAGTCGCTTGAAGCGACTCGCGGAGCGCTTCGTGCCGAACGCGGCGCTGCGCATGGCGCTGGGCGGCGCCGTCCTCGTCGTGATGTGGCGAGGCTCGGGAACGAGCGACTTCTTGGGGCTGGGGATTCCTACGATTGTTCGTGCATTCGACGATCCCACGCTCGCAGGCTTCACGTTCGCGGCGAAGTTGCTCTTCACGGCGGTGACGCTCGCTGCGGGCTTCTTGGGTGGCGAAGTGACGCCTCTCTTCTTCGTGGGCGCAGCGCTCGGCAACCTGATGGCGGGCGTGTTGGGCATCCCGCTGCCGCTCGGGGCGGCGGTGGGAATGGCGGGCGTCTTCGCAGCGGCGTCGAACACGCCGCTCGCGCTCTCGATCATGGCGGTGGAGCTCGTGGGCGGAGGCGCACTACCGCACGTGGGGATCGTTTGCGTGCTCGCCTATTTGATGACGGGACACAGGAGCATCTACCCGGCGCAGCGGCTTGTGCGGAGCAAGGGTGGACGCGAATAGGAACGCTGCGTGACGCGGATCGCGGCCGTGGCGGGTGCGCGCGAGCGGCGCATGCCCGCAGAACTCGCCCCATGTCGGGGCGACGCCTTGACCGATGGCGCGCACCGCATGTACGTGCGGTCCCTTTCCATAGCGCGCCCTGCTACAGGGACGGATGAAGACAATTGGGTGGGTGGTTCCGGTTCTTCTCCTCGCGTTCGCTCACGCAGCCTGCAGCAGTGACGCGACCACAGCCGCAGGCGGCAGCGACGCCAGCGCAAGCAACGACGCGAGCGCCGTCAGCGACAGCAACGTGCCGAGCGACGCCAGCGCGGTCACCGACAGCAGCGTTCTGGCCGACACGAGCGTGGCGGATGCCGGACCGACGGCGTTTGGGTGTGACTTGGCGCTCGATGCCGGCCACACGTGCACCGACTACGTCTACACGAACATGCCCGCGGGCCTGTTCGCGACGGCCAAGAGTCAGTGCGCGGTGTTCGGAACAACCGTCGCCGCGTGCGACAAGACCGGTGCCGTGGGCGGTTGCACCATGACCGAAGTCAAGAATGGCATCACGACGGTCACGACCACGTGGCAGTTCACGGGCACGCAAAGCTCGGTCACGGCCCTCTGCGCCACCAAGCCGGGTTACACCTTCGTGTTGCCTTAGCCGCGGATTCGCTGCCGGCGTCAGCGCGGCGGCGCAGCGCGAGGTTGGGGGGCGGCGCGACGCGGCCCGCAGGCATCAACCTTCCATGCGAGCACCAAACAAGTTGCTGGAGCATACTCGGCTCATGTTCATCGCCCCTCGCCTCGTCGCCGCATGGTGCTTGTCGCTCGTCGTCCTCTTGGGGAGCGGCTGCCGGAACACGGCGGACGGCATCAAGGCGGACACGAAACGCGCCGTCGAGAAGACCGGCAAGGGCGTCGAGAAGGTGGGCGAGAAGATCGAGAAAGTCGGGAAGTAGGCCACTGACTCCTCTGACGACTCGTTGCGTCAGTTCACATGGTCCGGCCCGCCGCAGGCCGCGCGCTCCATGTGGTAGAGGTGGCCGTCCCCAGGAGGCCTCATGACCCAAGCCATCACCCTCTCGTCCAGCGCCCAAGGCTCCGTCCACGCGGAGCTCGCGCTTCCCGCGGGCGACGCGCTGAGCGGAGCGATGATCGTCGTCCACGAGTGGTGGGGCCTGAACGATGACATCCGGCGCATCGCCAACGACCTCGCGAAGGAGGGGTACGTCGCGCTCGCCATCGACCTCTACGGCGGACGCTTCACCACCGACGCGAGCGAAGCCATGCAACTCGCGAACGACATGAAGACCGCCGAGGCGATGAAGATCGTCGCCGCGGGGCTCGAGTTCCTGCGAGGCCAGCCGCGGTCGAACGGCAAGGTTGGCATCATGGGTTTCTGCCTCGGCGGGGGCCAGGCGCTCGCGGCCGCGTCGAGCGTGCCAGGCCTCCGCTGCGCGGTCCCGTTCTACGGGCTACCGATTGCATCGTTCCAGACCTTCGGTCCGGAGTCGCCGCGCATCCTCGGGCACTACTCGGAGAGCGATGCCCACGTGACCCCCGAGCGCACGCGAGCGCTTCGCGACAAGGCCGCAGCGGCCGGCGCGAGCTTTGAGCTTCACTTCTACCCGGGACCGCACGCGTTCATGCGGCGTGCCGACCCGGCCGCGTTTCACGATGCGTCGGCCACGCTCGCTTGGTCGCGCACGCTCGAGTTCCTAGGAAGAGAGCTCCAGTGAGCGTGCACGCGAGCGCGCGGGCCCGTCGACGCCACGGCGCGGGAGGCAGTGGCGCGCGCACCCGCTGGTGCGATAGCGCTGGGCCACGGCTGACCACGGACGACCTCACGTTGCGCTAAGGACGAGGCGAATTCGCCGCCGTCTTTGCCGGGGACAGGGAGTCGGCGAAGACGGCGGCGACAGGAGAGCCGTGAGGAGCCACCTCACGACCCTTACGTGTTTTCCCCCTCAAACTTCAACGCGAGCTTCAGCCGAGCATGACGGCGTGGATGTCTGAAACGGCCTCCACGAAGCGAGGCCACTTTGCTACGAGCGTGCGCGTTCCGATCTCCAGGTACGCCGCGGCGCTGCCGCGCGCGACCTCGTCCAAGTACGCCTCGTCGAGGGGCGCTCCGACGCGGTACTCGACGGCGTCGGCCAAGCGAACCAGCGCGACGAGGAGTCCCACCTCGCCACCTTCCGTGAAGGCGCGGCCCGGCTGATGGTGCCAGGCGGCGACCTGCGAAATGGTCTCCGGGAAGCGCCACTGTGAGAGGACGTGCCCTCCGAGGACGGCGTGGTCGTAGCCCACGAGGATTCGCTCGACCACGTGAAGCTCGTCTGCGTGATCGAAGAGCTTCGGCGCCAAGGTCTCGTAGGGAATCTCCTTCACCTGGAGCGACAAGAGCTTTCCGACGTCGTGGACGAGGCCCGCGAGGAAGGCTTGCCCCGCGATCTGCGTCCCGTGCTCCTCGCCCAGGATGCGCGCCACGGCGGCGACGCCGACGAGGTGCTCACGCCAACGTTTCCCTAGGCCCGAACCATCCTGGAACATGCCCATCGTGGCCACCGACGCCACGACCTGGTGCACCTCGCGACTGCCGAGGCGCACCACGGCCTCGTTGATGCTCGAACACTTGCGCGCGCCCCTGTATTGCGCCGAGTTCGCCACGCGAAGGACACGGGACGCGAGCGCCGGGTCGCGTTCGATGGCTTCCACGATGGCCTTCATTCGGGCGTCCGGGTCAGACAAGACGGCGAGGGCGTTCTGCGCGACCGCGGGGAACGGTTTCAGGCCCGTGGCGACGGCGGCGTGGGCCGCCATCGTGCGCGACGCTTCGAGGTGCGTCCGCTCGGGATCGTTCTCGCCGAACCACAGCTCCTCGCGGACGCTGGCAGCGAGGGCGCGCTGCTCCGGCGGTACCGTGGGCTGCATCATCGCTGCGGCTTGCATGCGTCCTCCTGGGGAATGGCGCTCGTGTTGGGCCCCAGAATCTGGGCCGCGTAGGCCCGATACCCGGCCTTCCATCGGTCGAGGTCGCCGCCGAGGCCGTCGGTGAGCTGCACACCGAAGCCGGCGGGCACGGTCGCGAAGTCGTTGGGGCCGAGGTGCCGGCGCCACGCGACTCGGCCGACGAGCCGCACGCGCCGCTCGCTGCGTGGCGGCCACAGCTCGAGCCACACGTCGTCCCCGGATCGACCGGCGCGGCGGTACGAACGTAGAGGCCGCCAGCGCTCATGTTGTACGTGAAGCCGACCTCATCGGTCTCGCGGCCGGCGACGCGAAACGAGACGCGCGTGCCGAACAAGAGGCGAGCACTCGCGCGAGCGTCTTCGCCGCGGGGACGGCCCAGCTCATTCGCGAGGAAGAGCACGTTCTCCGGGGGCGCGAAGGCGTCGGTGACGGCGGCCTTCTCGATGCCGCGCAGCTCCGCCGAAACCTCGCGCAAGCGGCGCGGCGGCGCCACCACGATCCAGGGCGCCGTTTGGCCCGCGGCGCGCGCCTTGCGCACGTAGTCGACGGTCGAGCGGCCTTCCTCGTCGAGGACCACGACGAGGCGGACCCCCTCGGCGCCGCCGTCGGCCACACACTGTGCCGGGTCGTCGGCGAACCGCACCGAGAGGCCGCCGTTCCAGAACGTGCGCCCGAGGACCGACCGCCAGATGCGGTCCGAGCCGGCGATGATGACCGTCGCGGCACGTCGACTCGGCGGCTCGCCGGCGGCCCGTGTGAGCAGCGGGCGAAGGCGCCGGAGCACGCTCGACCGCAGCGGCGGCACCAGATCGTCGCCGCCCGACTGAAAGAGATCGACGAACGTCAGGTCGTCGGGGTTGGCGGCGATGCCGAAGGCGGGCACCTGGGCAAAGCGCGCGTGAGCTCGCAGCGCGAGGCACGCGTCGGAGAGGAGCTTTCCCCCCGCCGGCACGAAGACCGCCAGGGGCTCGCGACCTGGCTTCTCCTCGCCCTCAAGCGCGTCCCGCAGCGCCGCGAGGTCCGGGAGTCGCTCCCAATGGAGACCCAGCTCAGCGATCGCGGCGGTCACCTCTTGAATGCGGCCGGATTCGGGGACCCCCTCCCCGCCTCGCGACGACCTCGACCCGGCACCCACAACGAACACGGGACGTTGGTTCAAGCATCACCTCACCCCCGGAGAACGACACCGGTAGCCGGACCTTAAGGCTCCCGAACAAAGCTCCTCCGACGCCTACGCGCTGGCCCGCTCGGTAGGCCGCGGTGCGACAGGGACGCATCACGCAAGACTCACCGCCCCGCACTCAAGTTCCCGCGCGACGCGCCGTTCTCCACCTGCGACGCGATGACCGTTCGAACGACTTGCATCCTCCTAGTAGCCCCGCGCACACCGCTCTTGGCGGCGGCCCAAGAGCTGGCGCAGGAGCACGGCACGACCGTGCTTGTGGTGGCTGACGCGGCCACCGCCGTCGCCCGTCTCGGTGAGACGAAGCGCCCCCTGGTCCTGGTCGACCTCGGCCGCGGCGAGCGCCTGAGCGACGAGCTCGTCGCGCTCGGCAAGCGCGCCCCGCTCATCCTCATTGGCGACGGCGCCTCCATGCCGCGCGTGGCCCGATGGACCGGCGCCGACGACTACCTCTTCGCAAGGGAGCTCACCGTCACGTCGCTCGAGCGCGCCGTCGGACACGCCATCGAGCGACGACGCGCGCAGGCGACGGTGCAGCACCTCATGACGCACGACCCGGTCACCGGCGCACCCCACGCGGCGGCGTTCCGATCGCGACTCATGGACGTCATCGACCGGGCCAGCCTCCGCGCCGGTGGCCGAGCAGGCCTCATGCTCGTGGACCTCGATCGCTTCGACGTCGTCAACGAAACCTTTGGCTTCGAGGCCGGCGACACGGTCTTGCGGGAGGCCGTGCATCGCTTGCAGCGCCTCGTGGGCTCAAGCCACCTCGCGCGCTTTCACGCCGACAAGCTCGCGATCATGTTTGACGAGACGGCAAACCAAGGCGAGCTCGTGCAGAGCGTGCGCACCGTGCTCGAGAAGCCCTACGTGCTCGAGCGGCAAGAGGTGCACCTCACCGCGAGCATGGGGATCGCCGAATACCCGAGCGACGCCGGCGACGCCGACAACCTGATTCGTGCGACGTCGAAGGCGATGCGGCGAGCGAAACATGTGGGCCGCAACAACGTTCAGCTCGCCTCCGCGACGCTCGGCGCATCGACGCACGCGGCGAAGCCGAGAGAGCGCTTCGCGCTGGAGCGCGATCTCCGCTTGGCCGTCGACCGCGGCGAGCTCTTGCTGCACTACCAACCTCAGCTCGACGTTCGCACGGGAGCTGTGCTCGGCGTCGAGGCGCTGGTGCGCTGGATGCGTCCCGGCGTCGGCATGATCTCACCGGCGGACTTTGTTCCGCTGCTCGAGGAGACGGGCCTCATTGTCCCCGCGAGCGACTGGATCCTCCAGACCGCCTGCCAGCAAATCGCCGACTGGATGGGCGACGGCCTGCCGCCGCTCCGCGTCGCCGTCAACGTTTCGGCGACGCAAATCCGGCAGCGAAGGCTCCTCTCCGGCGTCGAGCAAGCGCTGCACAGCTCGGGGCTCGCACCGAATCTCCTCGAGCTCGAGCTCACCGAGGGCCTCCTCATCGAGAACACGGCGGCGAGCGGCTCGACGCTCGACGCGGTGCGCGAGCTCGGCGCCAGCATCTCCCTCGACGACTTCGGCACCGGGTACTCCTCGCTGAGCTACCTCAAACGTCTCCCCATTGACGTCGTCAAGATCGACCGCTCGTTCTTGCGCGAGATTCCGCAGGTCGCGACCGACGCAGCGATCACGTCGGCCATCATCACGCTCGCGCACGAACTGGGCCACCGGGTGGTCGCAGAAGGCGTCGAGACGGCGGAGCAACTCGACTTCTTGGAGAAGCACGATTGCGACGCGGTGCAGGGCTTCTACTTCTCCAAGCCGCTTCCCGCTGACAAGTGCCTCGAGTGGATACTGGCGCGTACGCGAGCCAACCGAGGCACCTCGGGCACGTACCTCGCCCCCGACGTCGCGCTCGCACCGGCCAACGACGGAACCCGCAAGGTCTCCTAGCTATGCAAGCGCTCAGCACGCTGCCGCAGGCCTCGGAGCCGCGCCTCCTCGTGGTGGAGCCCGACGAGCTTCGCCGGCAACGTATCGTGGCGGCCATTGAGCGCGATGGCTACGAGCTGGTGGTGCTCGAGGCGCCCGAGGACGTGCTGGCGAACGTGGACGCGCTCCGGCCCGACGTCGTGGTGCTCTCGACGGACCTCGGACGGTTCACCGGCATGCAGGTTTGTGGCGAGCTCCGCGCTCGGGAGACGGACCACCACACGCCGGTCTTGCTCGTGGGCGCCGGCGAGCAAGACGACGCGACGGTGGGCAGCGCGCTCTTGGCGGGCGCCGACGACTTCGTGCCGTCGCCGGAGCGTTCGCTGGAGCTGCGGGCCCGCGTGCGCGTGCACCTTCGCTACAAGTCGCTCCTGAACCGGCTCGGCTCGCTACGCGAGCAGCGGGATCACCTGCGGCGCGAGGCGCTCTTCGACCCGTTGACGAACCTCCTCAATCGCCGGGGCCTCGAGTCGGCGGTCACCAAGCAGCTCCACAAGGCGGCGCGATTCTCGGCGCTCTTCCTCGACATCGACCACTTCAAGAAGGTCAACGACTCCTTTGGGCACGCCGCCGGCGACGAGATCTTGCGCCAGGTGGCGGCGTGCATGCGGGCCAAGGCCCGACAGAACGACGTCTGCGCTCGCTACGGCGGGGAAGAGTTCGTGATGCTCTTGGACGGCGCCGACAGCGATGTGGCCCGTGCCGTCGCGGAGCGTCACCGCCGGGCCATCGAGGCGCTTCGGTTTACCGACAAGACGCTGCCGCCGAGCGTGACCGTGAGCATCGGCGCCGCGACCTTCGAGCCGGCGTCGCCGGAGACCGCGCACGTCTTTCTTGCGCGCGCCGACGGAGCGCTCTACGAGGCGAAGTCTCAGGGGCGCAACCGGGTCGCCGTCGCGCTGCCGCCGCGCTCGCCAGTGACGGTGTTGGAGCGCGCCGAGGCCCAGCTCTTGAGAGACCTCGACGGTGGCCGCGCTCAGTTGCCCGTCCTGCCGGACGTCGCCGCCGAGGTCTTGCGGCTCGCGGAGGATCCCAACGCAGGCCTCGATCGCGTGGCCCGCGTCGTCGAGCGGGCGCCGCCCATCGCCGCGAGGCTCTTGGCCATCGCCAACTCGGCGCTCTACGCCGGCACGAGTCGCATCGGCTCCCCTCGCCACGCGGTGACGCGGCTCGGCTTGTCAGCGACGCGCGATCTCCTCTTGCAGATCGCCTACGAGAGCTCACTGTCGAGCACGAAGCGCTTCACGGCCATCATCGAGCGGGCGTTTCAGCGCAGCGTCGTCGCCGCGCTCGCGGCGCGCATCGCGGGCCGGGAGCTATCGATCAGCTCGCCCTACGACTACCTCATTGGGCTCCTGCACGACATCGGTGAGGCGCTCGTCGTTCGCCTCTTGGGCGAACAAGCTGGCGAACCGCTCCCCGAGGACGCGCTCACGCTGCTGGTCGAGCGCCATCACGCTCGCGCCGGCGCCCAGGTGCTCCGTCTGTGGCGCGTGCCGGACGAGGTCGTCGCCGTCGCCCTTGGGCACCACGAGCCTGGCCCGCCCAAGACCGAGGCCATCCGCCTCGCACGCATCTCTGACGCCGTCTGCGACGCGATCCGGACCGGGCACGATCGGGATGACGCGTGGGCCGAGCTCGAGGTCATGCCCGCGGCGCGCACGCGGCTCATCGAGCTGACGAAGGCTGCTCTACGAACCTAGGCGCCTTGGTCGGTGACTCAGATGGCGCGGCGGCGAAGAATCTCCACGAGCGTCGTGCGTTTGAGACCCAAGAGCCGCGCCGCCTGGTTGCGGTTGCCCCCGGTGCGCTCGAGGGCGCGCCGAATGAGCTCGTTCTCGTAGGTCGCGACGGCGGCGCGAAGGTCAATGCCCCCGTCGGGGAGCGCGGCCGGGCGCTCCGATTCGGGCGCCGGCGCCATCGACGAGGTGCTCGGCGGCGGCGGCGGCGGGATCGCGAAGGCGCGCATCTGCGAGGACGAGTCGCGCGAGGGGGCCACGTCTTCCAGTTGCACGAGCGGTCCCTTTGCGAGGAGGACGCCGCGCTCGACGGCGTTCTCGAGGGCGCGGATGTTGCCCTTCCATTCGTGGCTCTGGAGGTACTCGGTTGCCTCTTCCGTGAAGCCCTCGACGACGCGACCCGAGCGGAGCGCGCTCTGACGGAGGAAGTGCTGCGCGAGCACGGGGATGTCGTCGCGGCGTTCGCGGAGCGGGGGCAACTCGATGTGGATCACGTTGAGGCGATAGTAGAGGTCCTCGCGGAAGCGGCCGGCGAGAACCTCGGCCTCGAGGTTGCGGTTGGTCGCAGCGACGATGCGGACGTCGCACTTCTTCGGACGTTCTTCGCCGAGGGGCGTGTACTCGCGCTGTTGGAGGACGCGAAGGAGCTTCACCTGAAGCGACAAGGGAAGCTCGCCGACCTCGTCTAGGAAGAGCGTGCCGCCTTCCGCGACGGCGAAGCGTCCGGCGCGGGCGCGGTCGGCCCCCGTGAAGGCACCGCGCGCGTGACCGAAGAGCTCGCTCTCAAGGAGGTTCTCCGGAATCGCGCCGCAGTTGACCGTGACGAGCGGTCCGTCCTTGCGCGGACTCGCGTCGTGAAGCGCCGCGACGATGAGCTCCTTGCCCGTACCGCTCTCGCCCGTGACGAGGACTGTGCACGTGGAGTTCGCCACGCGGTCGATGGTCGACAGGACGTCGCGGAGCGTCTGCGCGTGCCCCACGATCTTCCCGATGCTCGTGGGCCGAAGCGTAAAGCGTGGGGCGGCCTTCACGGTCATGCTCTCGACCGGCGCCGAGGCGGTCGAGCCGGGGTCTTGTACGGAGAACTGGTCAAGCTGATGTGCGGTGATGCTCATGGTTCGCCTGTCCTCTGGGTGCAGCGTCGGGTGGGTGCAGCGTCGGGGTGGTCAGTGTCGGCGCGGTCGTTGTGACCACGGTTGGAGTCAATGCAGCGCGCGTGCCATCCTCGGAAGCGCGCGAATCTTCATGGATCAGAGGCCGCCGTCCGGGTCACGACTGACCCCGCGCCCGCGGCGCGCTGGCGCCCTTCGAGCGGCGCGTCGCTCGATTCGTGAGTTCCTGCTGGTTTTCCCGTCTCTTGGCCGGGGGTCACCCCCGACCCGGGGCGGGGTTTCGAAGACCCCTGGCAAGGCTCCGACCCAGTCATCCGACCCGGGCCAGCGGCTGGGCTCGCGGCCGGTCCACCGGCAACGACTGTGGGTCCTGCTCTTCGTTGGGCGGCGCGAGCGTGGCGACCCTGGCCACCGACGCCCCCGGCGACGCGCGCGGTTGGCGGAGGACTGGCAAGGCCGGGAGCCCTTCGCGCGTCGACTCACCGTAGGGTACCGACCCCGATGGGCGACCGATCCCCTCGACGAAGCCGGCTAAGTTTGGAAGGTCGAGCGCGACCTCCAGCGACGGCGCCTCGGCGGCGAGCTCCAGCGCGTCAACGTCGACGGCTTCGAGCTCGTCCCCCGTCAGCGTGGTCGTTGGTGAGCGATCCGTCGGAGGGACGTCCTCCGCTACCTCGGCCGCGGGGCGCAACCGGATGAGCGTCGACAGATCGGCCGGCGCGAAGATGCGCGTGTCGTCCACCTCGACGGGCTCGGGCACCGAAGCCGGCTCCCCTTCCCCGAAGACCGCCGCAAGCGCCGATCCGAC
The DNA here is from genome assembly GCA_016703425.1 of Myxococcales bacterium. Classification (NCBI taxonomy): domain Bacteria; kingdom Pseudomonadati; phylum Myxococcota; class Myxococcia; order Myxococcales; species Myxococcales bacterium. The sequence goes on along the minus strand of JADJCA010000030.1, from coordinate 269,408 downwards.
AAGCGCGCCCTGCGTCGGTACCGGCGCTTCGCGATTCGCGGAGCGGAACGACCGGCGCCTAGACCAGCGACGGGCGGCGGCGCCGGCGCCGGCGCCGAGCGCCAACGCAAACGCACCGCCAACGCCGAGCGACAAGTCCACTTCGAAGAATCCGCTGAACACGATCATCATGCCCGCGGACGCGGCCCCGATGAGCATCGTCCCCACGAGGGCTGCCGTCGGCGCGTCGGCGGTGTCGGAGAACTCGGCCTCGCACTCGACGCAATAGCCGAGGCCTGGGTCGTGCCCCTCGCACATCGGGCGACCGCAGGCGCCGCAGCCGCGCCCGTACGACGGCTCGTTGCAGATGCCGCACGCGAGATCCGCCACGGGCGCGCCCGCCGCCACATCGCGGCGACGCCCCAGCGTCTCGTGCTGCGTGCTCTCGGACAGGCCCTCGGAGAGGGCGATGTCGTCGCCGTGGAAGAGCGCTCGACTCTCGCGATGCGCTCGCGCGAGCTGCGGCCAGAGTCGCGCGAGGTCCTCCTCCGAGAGCCCCAGGTAGCTGGCCGCTGTCCCGCTTGCGGCCTTCTCGATCATCTCTTCCTTGCTGTCGGCGCCAGCGCTCAGGGTCTCGGCGACCTGATCCGCGAGGCGCAACGCCTCCACCATGAGCGCCACGCGGCCGCCGGCGTGGTGGGCGCGCCCCGGCTGGTGATGCCATCCGACGACGCGCGGAATGGGCGCGGGGATCCGCCACTTGATGAGCATCTGCGCCGCGAGCACAGCGTGGTCGAAGCCGTATTGCTCCCGCTCGAGGCGGCACAGCGTCTCGTCGTCGCCGGCCACGCCCAAGAGCCCGGCGTAGGTCTCGTCACCGGAGTCGAGCATCATCAGCTTGCCGAGATCGTGCAAGAGGCCGCAAGCGAGCATCTCCTCCGACGGCACGCCAAAGCGCTCGCCAACGATTCGGGCGATGGCGCCCGTCACCGCTGCGTGTTCGAGGACCTCCGTCGAGAGGGCGTCACCACGCTCGAACATCGACAGCACCGCCGTGCTCGTCACCAGCTCGCGGATGCGTCGCGGCCCGAGCAACGTCACGGCGTGGTGGAGCGACTTGCACCGCGCCTTGAGGCCACAAGCCGCCGAGTTGACGTAGCGCAAGAGACGCGTCGCGAGCGTCGGGTCCGTCTCGATGACGCGCACGACCTCGCGAACGTGCTTCTCGGTGCCGCTCGTCAGCTCGATGACCCGCTGAGCGGTCCGCGGGAAGGGCTTCACGGCGCACGTCTTGGCGACGAGCGCCGCCGCGCTCCGCGCAGCAAGTTGCTCGGCCTCGTAGTCTGAACCGAAGCCGAGCCACGCCTCTTCGTCGGCGCTTAACTCGGCCCGCGGGCCTCCACCATCGACCGCGCTCCGCCAGGCTTCGTCGTGCATCGTCATGTCGTTGACTTGAAGTGCAAAGCGCTTGCCAGGACTCGGTCGCGTGCTCGCGGCGTCGCGTCGCCTCGTCAGGCTGGCGCTATTGGCCGAGGCTGGAGAGCGCGAGGAGCTTCTTGGTGACCTCAAGGCTCTGCTCGTAGGCCGTCTTGGCCCGCGTAAGCTCAGAGAAAGCCTGGATCGGATCGGCTTCGACCGCCGCGGCCCGGCCCTTGGCCACGAGGACCGTCGTGTCGGTGGCGAAGGCTTGCGCCGCTCGAAGGCGATCGATCTTCGCGCCCGCGTCGGCGCGCACGTTCGACAGTTGCCCCAAGACGCCGTCGATGGCGTCGAGTGAATCGCGAATGCCCGTCAAGTCGTTGGCGCCGAGCGCCAAAGTTAGCGCGTCGAGGACAACAAAAGCGTCACGCCCGTTGACGCCCGAGGCGGTGAACGCGTCGGCTCCACTCAGGCTGACGCTCTCCGTCACGCCGTCGGCGACTTCAACGCGAAGCGCATCGAGGTTGCCTTGGTACGCCGCGTTCGTGTCGAAGGGTGCCGTATCGACGCGGGTGCCCCCGAAGAGGTAGCCATTTTGTCCCTTGGAATTGGCGAGGCCCGAGAGCGTCGCGCGGAGCGAACGCACCTCGGCGGCGGCGCCCGTGCGGTCAGCAGCGTTCAGCGTGCCGTTGGCCATCTGCACCGCGATCTCGCGAACGTGGGCGACGACGTCGGTGGCGCTCGCCAGTGAGCCCTCGGCGATTTCCAAGTCCGACGTGGTGCGCCCCAGAACCTCGGCGCGGACGTCGAGTCGCTTCAGGCGCTCGCTGTGCGCGAGCATGGACGCGTACGCCGCCGGCCCGTCCGAGGGGAGCTCCACACGCTTGCCCGTGGCTGCGACGCGGGCGGCGCGATCGAACCGAAGGGCCGCCTCCGCAACAGTCTTGATCGATCGGAGGTATCGGATCCCGTCGGTGATGCGCATCACAAGTCCCTCAACAGCCCCTCAAGCAATTGGTCTGCCGCTCGAAGAACCCGCGTGGACGCCTCGAAGGCTCGCTGAAGCTGCGTGAGCTTCACCATCTCTTCATCGATGGACACGCCGCTCGACGACGAATACGTCGCCTCCGCCTGCGCGACGGTGTCGGCGCGCAAGGCGACGTCGCCCTCGGCGGCCATGCGACGCGCGCCGAGATCCGAGACGAGCCGCGCCAAGGTCATGCCGGGCGTGGCACCGCCGGCGAGTGGCTTGTCGAGCAGTTGCGCGATGGCCACGGCAATGTCACTCCCGCCGGGGAGACTCCCGGCCGTCGCCGCGGCGGCCAAGGCACCGGGACTCGAGGCGAGCGCAGCATCCACCGCAAGGCTCGCGGCAGCGCCGGCGGGTCCGCCAACGCTGAAGAGGTTTCGGCCGCTCACGCCGTCGAGGCCGACGCCCGTCTGGTGGACCGCGTTGACGGCCGTCGCGAGGTCGAAGGCGAAGCTGTCGAGCGAGCTCATGAGCTGGGGCACGTCAGTGTCGCGTACGCGGAGGTATCCGCCGAGACGGCCACCGTCGACCTTGCTCGTGACGTCGAGGGCGCTGCCGCCAGGCCGTACCGCGCGGACGGAGAGGTCACCGTTCGATTGGACGTTCACGCTTAAGGTCGACGCCGACGAGCCGATCACCAAGGCAGTGCCCGCCGCGAACAAGGTGACCTCTCCGCTTGCCGCCTCAATGGAGCGAGCGCCCAGGCTCGCGGCGAGGTCGCGGATGAGGACGTCGCGCCGATCGCGCAGATCGCCTGCTTCGTTGCCCGTCGCCGTGGCCTCCGCGATGCGGCCGTTGAGCGTCGCCACCTCGGCGAGCTTGAGGTTGGCCTCCTTGGCCTCCGCTTCAGCCTTCGCCGCGAGCTCGCCGCGCGAGGCGACCAACCCGCCGGCGAGATTGCCAAAGGCTCGAACGAGCGCCTCGCTCTTGGTGAGCACCTCGCCTCGAAGGTTGGGGTCCGCGGGCGACGCCGAGAGGCGCGTGAAGGAACTGAAGAGGTCGGTCACGGCGCTGGAGATCCCGCGCTCGGCAGGGCCGAGGAGGCCCTCGATCGTGGCGAGCGCATCGGCGCGGACGCTGGCTTCACCTTGACGCCCCTCTTCTTCCACCAAGCGCGAATACGCGAACCCGTCGGCGCTGCGCGCGTAGCCGGTCATTTCGACGCCGCCTTCGCCAGCGCCTACGACGGGACGCGTCGAGAGCTGCGCGTCGCGCCGCACGTAGCCGGGCGTCGTCGCGTTGGCCACGTTCTGCCCCGTCGTGTCGATGGCGGCTTGCTGCGCCAAGAGCGCGTCACGCGCGATGTTCAATACGCCGAAGAGCGACACGATGACCTCCCTGTGCGTCGGTTCCACTGAAGCGCTGCGCTACCCGACGATGCGCAACCGGCCTTTGCGGAGGCCAGCCTTGTCCATGATGTCGAGCGCCCCCTGCACGGAGTCGCGCGCGTAAGAGAGCAAAATGCCATTTCGCCGGAGCTCGCCGGAAAGCCAACGCAGGCGCTCCGCAATCGGCGCGAAGCGGGGCTCGCCGGTGTCGGCGTTGGGCCATCGCTCCGAGCGATCCTCGGCGAGGAGTTCCGTCAGTGACTGGAAGAGCGCTTCCTTCTCTGCGGCGAGGCGCGCGATCGCCGCCACGTCTCTCCGGCGGAGCGCCAACCGCTCGTCCGCGAGGAGCGCCGCGAGGCCGTCGAGCGCCGCGTTCGTGGCATCGGACGGCGCGTTTGGCGCGCTCGCGGTCACTCGTCTTCTCCGACGAGCTTCTGCGCGATGGCGCGAGCGTTGACCTTGAAGTCGCCGCTCGCGATCTGCGCCTTCAACCGGTCGACCTTCGCGGTGTCGACGCTCGATTGGTCCGAGAGCTCTCGGGCGCGAGCCGAGAGCTTCACCTTGACGCTGTCTCGCGCGCCAACCTCCGTGGCACCTTCCGATGCGCCGTGGGCGTGGCCAGCCTTCTTCGGCTGACTTGCTCCGCCCACACTTGCGTCGCCTTGCGGCCCTCGGGTGTCGTTGATTCGCATCTTCAGCCTTCCTGCTTCTCGGAACGGCGGCTCTCGCCGGTCCTTGAGGTTTTTGGTTCGATTTCTTGCGCCGGGGCGCTTTCCTGCGCTCTTGCGAGCGTTTGCGAAATCGAGCCTTCGATCTGCTTCACCAGTCCAAGACCACCTGCACGAACCACACCATCGGCGAGGGCCTCGACGGCGAAGGAGCCGTATTGACCCGCCCCCTTGTCCTGGCCGCGCTTGCCCATGAGATTTGCGGCGTCGAGGAGCTGGCGCACGAAGATGCCCTCGAACTGGGTCGCCGCTTGCCGCACACGGTCGGCGTCGGTAGGCCCGGCGCTAACGCGACGGTCCGTCGTAACTTCGACGGGGCCCGTCACCGATCCGACACCCAGTTTGACGCTCATTGGACCACCACCTCCGCCTCGAGGGCACCGGCGCCTCGCAAGGCCTGGAGCACACCGGCCAGCTCCCGCGGAGAGAGGCCTAGGAGCCCCAACGCCGACGCAACCTCGGCGAGCGTCGGCGAGCCGCCCATGTACGTGACCGACGGCCCCGACGGTCCGCCTTCCTTGGTTTCGATCTCCGTGCGCGGCACGACGGCGGTGCTGCCCTTCCCGAACGGCGCCGTCGGCTGCGAGACCTCGGGTGTCTCTCGAACGATCACCGTCAAGGACCCATGCACCACGGCTGCCGGCGCGAGCCGCACGTCACCACCAGCAACGATGGTCCCGGTGCGTTCGTTGATGACGACGCGCGCTTTGCGAACCGGCACCACCTCAAGCTCCTCGATCTCGGCGATGAGCTCCACGATGCGGGTCTTCTTGGTGTCGGGCACGCGCACGACGACAGCGCCGCCATCAGACGCCTGGGCTGTCCCCTTCCCGAGCTTCTTGTCGATGGCCTCCGCGATGCGCGCCGCCACGGCAAAACCCGGCGTGCGAAGGTCGAAGCGGAGCTGCCCCTTGTCGACGATCTGCCCCACCACCTCGCGCTCAATGATGGCGCCCTCGGGGACGCGACCGGAGGTCGTGCTGCCGGACTTGATCGAGGACCCGCTGGCACCCTTGGCGTCAAAGCCGCCCAGAAGGACCGGGCCTTGGGCCACCGCGTAGGTCTTTTGATCGGGCCCTTTGAGCACGGCTTGCACGAGCACACCGGACGAGAGCGAGCGTGCGTTGCCGACGGAGCTCACGGCCACGTCGAGGTGTGTCCCGGCCTTCGCGAAGGGCGGCAACGTCGCGGTGACCATGACGGCAGCCACGTTGCGGAGGCGGAGTTGCTTCGGATCGACTTGGATGCCCAAGCGCCGCAACATCGAGAGGACGGACTGCGCCGCGAAGGGTACGGAGAGATCGTCGCCGGTCCCGGCGAGACCCGTCACGATGCCGAAGCCCACGAGCTGGTTGTCGCGCGCGCCGTTGACCTCGCAGAGATCGCGAATCTTGTCGGCGCGGGCCGAGCCGGGCCAAAAGAGCACGACCGCGAGCGCGAGGACGAACAAGAGGTGATTGCGTCGTTTCAAGGTGGGCTCCGATGCGCTCAGAAGGTCGCTCGAACGAGTCTCAGAATGGGTTGAGGGTGTCGACGAGTCGTCCGAAGAAGCCCTTGCGGGTTTGATCGTCAACGTCGCCGCGACCGGTGAACTCGATCTGCGCGTCGGCGATGCGCGACGAGCCGATGGTGTTGTCTTGGCCGATGTCAGCGGGGCGAACCAAGCCCGAGAGGTACATGTGGTACTCCTCGTGGTTGATCATCACGACCTTGGTGCCCTCGAGGTAGAGGTCGCCGTTCGGCATTTCGCGCACGACGCGGACCGCGATGCTGCCCGTGAGCTGGCCCTTGCGGCTCGTGTTTCCCTCGCCGGAAAAGCCGCTCTTGGTGGCGTATTCGAAGAGCTTCTCCGGGTCCATCGTCGGGTAGGCCTTCTTCAGCGCCGGCATGATCCCGAGGAGCGAGCCCACACCACCTGAGCCGCTGCCCTCCTTGGAGAGCTTCGTCGTCGCGTTGCCCTGCGCGTCGGCGTTTTCGTCAATGCGGACGACGACGAAGTCGCCGACGCGAACGGCGCGCGTGTCCTCGAGGTACCCGCCGACGGCATCGCTGAAGAGCGAGCCGTTGGACGGGCGCGCGCTCGGCGCCTTCTGCGCGTAGCCGCCGGCCTTGTACACGCGCTCGCGTGGCGTAAAGGGTGCGACGTGGGCGGGGCCACACGCGACCATGGGTAGCGCGAGGCAAACGGCGAGGGCGAGCCGCGCGAGCTTCACGGCCCCTCCACGAAGAGGGCCTTGCCCGGCTCGGTGAGCTTGGCGCGCACCACGCGGCCCGTGTTGCGAATCGTGACGGGCACCGTCTCGCCGACGTTCGCGTCGGCGCCCAAGACGGCGGCGGCCGCGACCTCGATGAGGCCGCGGCGCAGGACGATTTGCACCGGCTGACCGCGACCAGCGTCGGGCTTCGCGCCCTCGTCGGAGACGTTGAGCTCGACGGGAACGAGCAGCGAGGCGAGCCGCTCCGTGCCTCGCGCGAAGGTGACGATGGCCGTCAGCCGGTGGGCGCCGGCGCGACGGGGCACCTTACCGAATTCGACCGTGGAGCGATCGAAGCCGTCAGGCACCGTCGCTGTGGCGGGCGCGCGCACGGCCGCGAGCGTGACGCCCCGCGGGAGCGACGCCTTTTGGATCTCGCCCTCGATGAGCGCCGCGTCCACCGCGCGCGTCTTGCGGACGACGCGAACGGCGGCGAGGCTCTCCGCCTTCCCTTCGAAGCCGGCATCGCGAAGCAGCGACGCGAGCTCGGCCTTGCCAAAGACCCGCGACCCCGACGGGACCGGGGAAGGACCGACGTCGAAATCCGCGACGGCCCCCTCGGCGAAGGACACCAGTTCGCCGAGCCTGAGTCGCGGCGTGGCCACGAACACGGTGCGTACGCCGGGCGCCGCGGGGCTCTTGGTCACGACCTTGGCCGCGAGCTTCGCGGGCGATGCGTAGACAATGGCCGACGACAGGGGCGCGGCGAGCAAGATCGACGCGGGCAACACACTCCGGAGCATCCATCGCGACGGCGTCATGATCACCTCATTTGCGTGGCGTTGCGGAGCATCTCGTCGGCGGCGGCGATGACCTTCGAGTTGATCTCGTAGGCGCGCTGGGCGCGGATGAGGCCGATCATCTCGCTCACGACCTCGACGTTCGAACCTTCAACGGCGCCTTGCATCACGGTGCCTCGGCCGTCGCCGCCGGCGGCGCCCGTTTGCGCGTCGCCGCTCGACGCGGAGGCCTCGAAGAGGTTGTGCCCCACGGCCGTCAGGCCGCCGGGGTTGGGGAACGTCGCGATCTGGATTTGCCCGAGGTTCGTCGGCGTCGCCTGGCCCGGCTGCGTGGCGCTCACCGTGCCATCGGACCCAATCGTCACCTTCGTCGAGTCGGTGGGGATGGTGATGGGCGGCTCGACGGGGATACCTTCGCTCGTGACGAGCTTGCCGCCGGCATCGAGCTTCATCTGTCCCGCGCGCGTGTAGGCCACCTGCCCGCTGGCGCGCATGACGGGGATGAAGCCCGGACCTTCGATGGCCAAGTCGAAGGGGTTGCCGGTCTGCTGCAGCGAACCCTGCGCAAACGACCGCGACGTCGCGGCGATGCGCGCACCGGAGCCGACCTGCGTTCCCGTGGGAGCGACGCCGCCGCTGGCCGTGGGCGCTGCACCGCGGAGGTTCTGGTAGAGGAGATCCTCGAACTCCGCGTCCTGGCGCTTGTAGCCCGCCGTGTTGGCGTTGGCGAGGTTGTTGGCGATGGTGTCGAGCTTGGTTTCCTGCGCCACCATGCCGGTCGCAGCTACTTGGAGTGAGCGGAACATGTCTCGTCGAGATGCGAGCGCAGTGCCAAGACTCAGCCCGGAGAGGGGCGCCACAATCGGCGATGGCTGCGCCCCGAAGCCCGCTTCCGTCAGCGGACCGTCACGTTGCCTGGCCTCTCCGTCACCGAACCGGCGGGAGGTGTCGGCGCACCGGCGCTACGCGTCGCTGGCCGCGTCGACAGAGGTGGCGGCGTCGACCTCGACGCTCGCGTCGGACTTGGCGCCCGCGTCGCTAACGGGCGAGCTCGACGCACCGGCCTCGCTGGGGCTCTTCGCCGTCGACGAAGACGGGCCCGCCGCGTCGCCAGGCCCTTCCACGGCGGCCGGCGCCTCGGCGAGGCGAACGCAAGAGCCGCTCGCGCAGGTCTCGCCGTTCGCGCAGTCGCTGTAGCGGATGCACGAGCCCTCGGGCTGACACGCGACGGCGCACGCCGCGAGCGCGATGACGAGCGCGACCACGGTCGTGCGGGCGCGGGCGCCGACCGACCTACCCAGCCAACGAAGCTCAGAGGTCTGCACGGAACCCCACGGCCAGAAGGGCGCGCCAGAAAACCGAGTCGTCGGGGATGTCTTGACCGATGAAGAAGACGTTGAACGACGGGCCGAGGGTCAACTGCGTCGTCTTGGAGAAGGCGAAGCGCTGCTCGAAGCCCCCGCCGGCCCCAAAGAGCGTATGGGGCGCCACGAGCCCTTCGCCCGAGAGAAAAATGAGGCTGCTGGGGCCTAACAGGCGCCCGTAGCGCGCCGCGCCGCCGAAGCTCGCCTTCGGCTCTACCTCGACGATGACCGCGGCGCCGAAGATGTCCTTGGGTCGCTCGTCGACGGCGAGGTCCGCGCCCAACGACACCACGCTGCGGGCGCGGCGCATCGCCACCTCGGCGCCGCCGACGTCGATACCTCCCGCGACGCTCGCGCGGGCGGCCACGAGCCACTCCTGCGCATGCGCCGACTCCGGCGCGGCGACCATCGCCGCGAGCGAGCTCAAGAGCGTCACCAACAGGGAGACCTTTTTCACGGTGCTTTGCCTTTCTCATCGGGACGCGCGTCAACGGCGGTGCCGTCGGCCGTGTCCACGCCGGTGTTCACCGTCACTACGAGGTCGACGCGCCGGTTCGTGGCGCGCGACTCGGGCGTCGCGTTGGGCGCAATGGGGTGAAACTCAGCGTAGCCGGCGGCCGAGAGCCGATCCGGTCCGATGTCCTGCGCCGCCAGCTCCGCCACGACGGCCGTCGCGCGCGCCGTCGACAGCTCCCAATTGGAGCGAAATCGCGCCGTTCGAATCGGCTTGTCGTCGGTGTGGCCCTCGACGCGAACGGAGAGCTTGCGGCGCTTGAACTCGGAAGCCAGCGCCACCAACACCTCGCGAGCCTTGGGCTTCACGCGATCGTCGCCGCTGTCGAACAACATCGCGTCGCTGAGGCGCAACACGAGCTCGTTGCGGCGGGCGACCAAGCGAAGGGTCCCGAGCTCCGCGTCTTTGTTCTTCTGCCGCTTCTGCAGCTCCGACTTTAGGCTCTCGAGCTCGGTCGGCAGCGTCGTGGCGTTGGGTCCTACGATCTCCGACGACACGAAGTTCGGGGCGCCGGGCATCACGCTCGTGCCGGAGAAGGGGAACACCTCGATGCCGACGGCCTTCGAGAACGACTCGCTGAAGCGACCGACCTTCTTCGAGTCAACCTGCGACGCAGCGAACATAACGACGAAGAAGGCGAACAGGAGCGTGATGAAGTCGGCGTAGCTGATCAGCCACCTTTCGTGGTTCACGTGCTCGGGATGCTTTTTCTTACGCATCGACGCTCCTCCTCGTCACGTCTGGGCCCTCAGGCCGTCGCCGGCGCCGCAGCGCCTGCCTTGCCGTGACCGTGGTCGTGCACGAACTCAGCCAAGCGATCGCGGACGAGCTTCGGGTTCATTCCCTCTTGAATCGCGAGCACGCCGGTGAGCATCAGCACGCGGGCCGTGGCTTCCTCGCGCACCCGAAGCTTGATGCGACCGGCCATCGGCAGAAAGACCACGTTGGCGAAGGCGACGCCGTAGATGGTGGCGACGAAGGCCGCCGCGATACCGGCGCCGACGGCGGCGATGTCGCTCAGGTTGCTCATGACGTGGATGAGGCCCAAGACGGCGCCGATGATGCCGATGGTGGGGCAATAGCCGCCGAGCGCTTCGAAGACCTTGGCCGCGTCTTCTCCGTGCTCCTCGTGCTGACTGATGGTGACCTCCATGGTGTCGCGCAACGTGGCCGAATCCACGCCGTCGACGGCCATGGTGAGCGCCTTGGCGAGGAACGGATCGGAGACCGTGGAGGCGACCTTCTCGAGCGCCAGGATGCCGTCGCGCCTCGCGCGATTCGCGTAGTCGACGATCTCTTCGATCATCTTCGGGAGATCGTAGTGGCACTTCTTGAAGGTGCCGCTGACGATCTTGATGGACTCGGAGATGGTCGCGAGCGGGAACTGCACCATGGTCGCCCCGATGGTGCCGCCGAGCACGATGAGCATGGCGGGCCCGCCGACGATCGACGACGCGTGCCCACCTTCGAGCATGTTCCCAAGAAGAATCGCCGCGAGCGCGACGAAGATGCCGATGAGCGGCTCCATGTCAGGTCCCTCCTCCGAAGCGCGGCGTACCGCTGGGTCTCGGGAAATGCGAAGAGCGTGCCCCGAGCGGGGGCGGCGCCTTCGACGGCATCCGGGGCGGATCTCCCGTGATGGTGTCCATCTCCTCGCCTGGCGCACCCGGCGTGCGGATGCGTCGTCGGAACTCGATGACGCGGCCGAGGAGCTCGTCAAGCGTCTCGAGCACGAGGATCTTCTCGCCGCCCAAGAGGAAGAGCGTGGTGTCGGGCGATGCCTCGGCCCAGCGAATGTGATCCGGGTTGATGGCGACGGTGTGGTGGTTGAGGCGCGTGAGCTTGATCATCGTTCGCGGGGAACGAAGCAACGGGCGCGCCATGGGCACGGTCGCACGGCCCGTCCTGTGGCACGCCGCTTGGATGTCTCCCCTTCGGAGGCACCATGTCGCTCTTCGATGGCATCGGCGGAATTCGCCAAGGGCTCGACTACCACTTGGCGAGGCAGAACGTCCTCGTGTCCAACCTCTCGCACCTCGATACGCCGGGATACCGGCCGCTCGAGCTCGAGCGGACGCGCGACGGGTTTCACGGAGCCCTCGCCCAAGAGGTTCAGGCGGCGGCCGGTGGCTTGAAGGTCACCGACGCCGCCCACATTGGTCCCCGTCAAGACGGCAGCGTCAACGCGGGCCATATCGTCAAAGATCCGACGGCCCAACCGGGCGCCGATGGCAACGGCGTCAACGTAGACCGCGAGGCGTCGAAGATCGCCGCCAACCAGGTCCGCTACGACGTGCTCACGCGCCTCGTAGCGCAGAGCCTCTCGGGTCTCGCGTGGGCTGCCAACGACGGGAGGAACGGATGAGCGGTTCATTCAAGGTCGCGGGCGTCTTCAGCGCCATGGAGATCGCCGCGTCAGGCCTGACGGCCGAGCGCGGACGCATGAACGTCATCGCGTCGAACCTGGCCAACGCCAGAACGACGCGCGGCGCCGATGGCCAGCCCTTCCGCCGGCAAGATCCAGTCTTTCAGGCGCAACCCGTCGCCGGCCGCGCCTTCGACCCCGTGCTCAGCAAGCTGACCGAGGTGCGCATGACCGGGACCCGTGTGGACCCGAACCCCGGCCAGCTCGTCCACGACCCGGGCCACCCCGACGCCAACCCGCAGGGTTACGTCGAATACCCGAACGTGAACGTCGTGACGGAGATGGTCAACCTCATGACAGCGTCGCGCGCCTACGAGGCCGGCGTCACCTCCATCGAGTCCATCAAGGCCATGGCGCGCTCGGCGCTCAAGATCGGAGACTGACTTTGCGGATCGAGCCCAGCAGTCTCCTGACGGGCGCGCCTGGCGCCGGCGTTCGTGGCCCCACGGCCGACGGCGGCATCGGCGGCGCTGCCGAGTCTGGCGCCACACCCGCCGACGGCGCGGCGGGAGCGGGCTCGGCGTTCGAGGCGGCGTTCACCCACGCCCTCGAAGACGCGTCGGCGCGCAATCGCCTCGCAACGGCCAAGGTCGAAGCGCTCGCGGCGGGCACCGGCGACGACCTCCACGGCACGCTCATCTCGACCAAGGAAGCGGACATCTCGCTCCGCCTCGTGAACTCGGTCCGCACCAAGCTACTCGACGCCTTCCACGAACTCTGGCGAACCAATGTCTGAACCCTCCAAAGAATCCCTCCGCGCGCGGTCCCTCGCGCTCCTCTCCAAGGCCCGAGCGGCGCTCGGCAAGCTCTCCCTTGGCACCCGCGTGCTCCTCTTCTCGGGGCTCGGACTGCTCATCGTTGGCTCCGTGGTCCTCGCGCCGCGGTTCTTCGCCGAGGCCTACGCGCCACTCTTCGCGCAGCTCGACGCCTCTGACAGCGGCGCCGTTGTGCTGAAGCTCAAGGAGATGAAGGTCCCCTACCGAATCTCGGAGGGTGGCGGGAGCATCGAGGTGCCCGACAAGCGCGTCCACGAGGTCCGCATGGAGCTCGCCGGCTCGGGCCTACCACGCGGCGGCGGCGTCGGCTTCGAGTCGTTCGACAAGATGCGGCTCGGTGCCACCGACTTCGAGCAGCGCATCATGTACCGGCGAGCGCTGGAAGGTGAGCTAGGGCGTACCATCGGAAACCTCGGCGCCGTGCAATCGGCGCGCGTGCACCTCGTCATGCCGGAAAAGTCGGTCTTCGTCACCAAGACGGAGCCAGCCTCGGCGTCCATCGTCGTGAAGCTCCGCTCGGGGCGGACGCTCGGCGCTTCGGAAATTGCGGGCATTGTGCACCTCACCGCGTCGTCAACGCCCGGTCTTAGCCCGGACCGCGTGACGCTCCTGTCGACCGACGGAGCCGTGCTTCATCGCCCGAGGCGCGAAGGCGGCGTGGGCCAAGACTTCGACGCGGAAGCGCTAGGACAAGGCCGCGCCCTCGAGGCGGCGCTGGAGGATCGCGCCCGCGCGATGCTTGCCCGTATCGTAGGCGCCGAGCAGGTCGATGTCCGCGTGAGCGCCGAGCTCGATCTCCCCCGGGTGGAGCGCACAGAAGATCGGTTCGACCCGGCCCATTCGGTCCTCCGCAGCGAGGAGCGCTCCACAGAACGAGCCACCCCGAGCGACTCCGTCGCCGGCGTACCGGGCGCCGAGGCGAACCTGCCGACAGGCGCCGCGCCAGCTGCGCCCGCCGCCGGCGCGCCCGCCGCCTCCGGCTCAGCGGCGCCGTCGCCCGGTGCGGCCGCTTTGGCGGCTGCCACAAGCGGCGCTGGCGCAGGCACCGTGCGCGAATCACACACACGAAACTTCGAGGTCGATCGGGTCGTCGAGAAGCGCGTATTCGGCGGCGGCACCATCAAGCGCCTGACGGTGGCCGTCGCCATTGGAGACAAAGTCGAGGGCGGCGTCTCCGTGCCGCGCTCGAAGGAAGAGCTCGAGAAAATCGCGGGCCTCGTACGCGGCGCCGTTGGCGTCAGCGCGAGCCGCGGCGACACGCTCACCGTCGAGTCGATGGCCTTCGCAAAGGGCGACACGCTCGCCCCCGCCGAGCCCACGGCCGAAAAGCTCGCGCTGCCCAAGGTGCCGGCGTTCTTGAAGACGAAGGCAGGGATGATCGGCGCCGGCGCCTTCGGGGGCCTCGTGCTGCTGTACTTCCTCGTGGCCCTGCGTCGCCGCTCCAAGCGGAAGGCCAAGGAGCGCGCCGAACGGGCTGAGTTGGCGGCGGCGGACCTCGCCAAGGCGCGAGCCCTCGCGGCCGCCTCGAGCGACGCGGACGACGCGGGAGCCGGTGCGGACGGTGGCACCCAAGGTCGCGCAGGTGCGAGCGCGTTGCTCCTTGAAGGAAACGTGGACCCGCGTGTGCTCGCCCAGGAGCGCGCCCTTCGCGACCCCGCCACCGCGGCCCTCGTGGTCCGCGCCTGGCTGGGGACGAGCGAAGTGGAAGAGCGCATCGCGAGCTGAGTCAACGAAGGTCAGCTCCCGTGAACGTGCCCGTGCCCGTGCCCCTGCCCGGCTTCGGGCCGCGAGTGCCGCAACCTCCCCTCTAGCTCCCCGTGAACGTGAACGTGCCCGTAAACGTGCACGCGCTTCTCGAGGGGGACGGCGCGTCGACCGGCGACGGGCGGCGTGCCGCATGAGGTCGTGCTCGTTCACGGACACGGGCACGTTCACGGGAGGAGCGGCGGCACTGAGGTTGCAACGTCCTCTGCCGTGCTCACAGGACCCGAAAAGGCCGTTTTGTTTCTCCTCTCCCTCGACGAAGAAGTGGCCACGCCCATTGTTCGAGAGATGAGCGACGCAGAGCTGAAGAAGCTTCGCGCCGTCGCTGCCACGATGCGCGAGGTGCAACGCGGCGCCATCGACGCGACGTTCCGCGAGTTTCTCGATCGTTCCACCTCCTCGGTGGCGGTTCCGCGCGGGGGATTGCCCTACCTTCGCCGGCTCTCGGCCGAAGCGCTCGGCGAAGCGCGGGCCCGCGAGGTCTTCGATAACCGAGAGACAAGCCCGCTCGCGCGACTTGAGATTGCGCCTCCGGAAGCCGTCGGCGCGCTCCTCAGCAACGAACCGCCGCAGATCGCGGGAGCCATTCTGGCTCAGCTCGACGACGCCGCATCGGCAGCGATCCTCGGAACCATGACGCCCGAGCGTCAAGCCATGGTCCTCGCACACGTCAGCCGCATGACGGAGGTCCCCGCCACGGTCCTCGAAGACATGGCCGCCGCCATCGCCGACGAGCTCCCCTCCTCCGACGCCGCCACACTCGTGACCGTCGATGGCGTCGCCAAGGCCGCAGCGATCCTCAACGCGAGTCCGAAGGAGGCCTCCAAGGCTGTCCTCGCAGAGCTCGAGGCGAAAGACGCGGACGCCGCCAAGGAGGTCCGCGAGGCGATGTTCACCTTCGAGGACCTCGTTCGCCTCGACCCGCGCGCGATGCGCGAGCTGCTCCGCGAGGTCCCCACCGAGCGCCTTACGCTGTCGCTCAAGGACGCGCCCGACGCCGTTCGCGACGCGGTCTTCGCCGGCCTCTCGAAGCGTGCCGCCGAGCTCATCAACGACGACCTCCAGCTCCTCGGCAAGGTTCGCAAGGCCGACGTCGAGGCGGCACGCCTCGAGGTGGTGCAGGCGGCGCTGCGGCTCGAGTCGGAAGGCAAAATCGATCTCGGATTGGAGTCGGAATGAGCTCTCGCGCCCCCATTTTTGGTCAGGCGCCGCCAAAGAGCGGCCCCGTTCCCTCTTGGATGGCCCCGAGGAACGACCGCGTCGGCTCGCGCTCCCCGCTCCGCGGCGCCAGCGAACCACCGCGAGCGCGGCTCCTCTCCGAGCGAGCACCGACGCCGTCGACGTCAGCTCCGGCCATTCTTTCGCTCGAGGCGCCGGAGGGCATGGCGCTGCGCGCGCCGCGGACACCATCGATTCCGCCGCCGGTCCACATCGAGTGCGGCGACTGCGCGGCGCTGCGCGCCGAGGCGGAGAGGCTCGCCGCGGAGCGCGAGGCCCTTGCCGCCGAGCTGCGCGACGTGCGTCGAACGACCCTCCTCGAGTGCGAGCACGACCTCGTGCGTTTGGCGCTCGCCGTCGCCGAGCGCGTCGTTGGACGGGAGCTCAAGAGCGATCCCACGCTGTTCGCGACCTGGGCGCGCGAAGCCATCGACGCGCTCGCCGGCAGCAAGGAGATCACGGTCGCCGTTGCGGCGGACGTCGAGCAGGTGACGCGGGGCGCCGACTTCGGCGCGACGGTCGTCGTAGACACGTCGCTCAAGGACGGCACCTGCGCGGTCCACGCAGAACCCGGTCACGCGACAGTCTCGGCGGAGGCGCGGATTCGCGCCGTGGCCGAAGCCTTAGGAGCAAACGACGAATGACCCCTCCCATCGACCTCAACGAATACATCCGCACCGCCAAAGCGGCGCGCACGACGCTGCCGGAGGGCCGTGTCGAACACTTGGTCGGCATGCTGGTGGAGGTCGGCGGCATCGCCGCTGCTATTGGGAGCCAGCTCGAGACGCGCATCGACGGTCGGCCGCTCGGCCTTGAGGTCGTGGGCTTCCGGCGTGGCCATGTGCTCACGGCTCCGCTCGGCTCGACCGCGGGCCTCAAGCCCGGAGCGCTCGTGCGGGCGCGGCCGAGCGCCGCCGTCGCCGCCGTAGGCCCGGCGCTCCTCGGCCGTGTCATCGACGCCTTCGGTGAGCCGCTCGACGGCCTCCCGCCCCCTCCCTGCGGCAGTCGAGCGCCGCTCAAGAACGAAGCCCCCGAGCCGTTCTCACGCCGCCCCGTCGCGACCCCGCTGGAGACCGGAGTCGCGGCCATCGACGCGCTCTTGCCGCTCGGCCGGGGCCAGCGCATCGGCCTCTTCGCGGGGACCGGCGTGGGCAAGAGCACGCTCCTCGGCATGTTGTGCAGGCACACGAGCGCCGACGTCATCGTCGTCGGCCTTGTGGGCGAGCGCGGCCGCGAGGTCGGCGACTTCGTCCGCGGCGCCCTCGGCGCCGAAGGGCTCGCGCGCTCCGTCGTCGTCGCCGCGACGGGCGACGCGCCGCCCCTCGTGCGCGTCCGCGGCGCCTTCCGCGCCACGGCGATCGCCGAGCACTTCCGGGCGCAGGGCAAGCACGTGCTCCTGCTCATGGACTCGGTCACGCGCTTCGCGATGGCGCTCCGCGAAGCGACGCTCGCGGCCGGCGAGCCGCCGCTCACGAAGGGCTACACGCCGTCGGTCTTCGCGGCGCTTCCCGCGCTCCTCGAGCGCGCCGGAAACGACAGCGGGCCCGGCTCGATCACTGCGATCTACACGGTCCTCGTCGAGGGCGACGACCTGCAAGATCCGGTCGCCGACGCGGTACGCGGAATTCTCGACGGTCATATCGTCCTCTCGCGCCACCTCGCCGACCGAGGCGTCTTCCCGGCCATCGATCTGTTGAAGAGCGTCTCGCGCGTGGTGCACGACATCACGACGGAGCCCCACCAGCGCGCCATCGCGACGATTCGTGACCGCGCCGCGGCCTACGCCGACGCGTCGGACTTGATCCAGATCGGCGCCTACATCCCCGGCTCGGACCCGCGCGTCGACACGGCGCGCGACGCGATGCCGAGGGTCGAGGGGTTGGTCCGACAGAAACTCACGGAGAGAACCGATCGCTCCCTCGCCATTGAACGAGCCCTCGCCATCGCAGGAGTCACCGCGTGAGCCAATCCCCGAAACGCCTGGACGCCCTCTTGGACCTTCGCGCGCGAGCCGTCGACGGCGCCGAGCTCCGCGCGACGCAAGCCATCCGCGTCGCCCTCTCGACCGCCGCTGACCTTCGCGAGGCCGAGGCACGCTACGAGAGCGCCATCACGGAGGCCGAGAGCACCGTAGAAGAGTCGGCTTGGGACGCCGGCTACCGGCGCGCGCGCCTTGACGCGCTACGTATCGCCGTCGCCAAGCGAGCGACCGAGGCCCACGAGGCGGCGAGCGCGCAACTGCGAGCGCAGAACGCGCTCATGGAAGCGAAGCGTGAGCGAAAGAAGCTCGAGTTGTGGTGCGATCGCAAGAGCGCGGAGGTCGACGCCGAGGCGGCGAAGACCGAGCGACGTCAGGCCGACGAGCACGCGCTCCAAGGGATGCGTCGATGAGCGCCCTACGGGTTGAAAGCGCAGCGACTCAGGCCCGAGCGCAAGCTGGCACCGATGCGAACGAAAGAGCGGGCGCTGGCTCCCGAGCGCCTTCCCGATCGCGGCACGAGTCCAAGCGCGCCGGCGAGCCAGCACAAGAAGAGGCCTTCGCGGCCCGCCTCGCCGACGCCCGCGCGGAGCGGCCGAAGGCAGAGACGAAAGCGACGCGCGACGACGAGCCTCGCGAGGAGCGCGAGCGTGACGACGCCGCGACGGTGAACGACGCGCCTGCAACGCCGGCCGCGGGCCCGCACGAGGCGACGCCCGCATTGCCGCTCGAGGCGCTGTCTCTCTCTCTAGCGACGTCGCTGACGTCGTCGCCGGGACAGGCGCCGGGCTCCGCTGCCGCGGCGAAGTCTCCGCGAACCACGCTCGCCGACGGCGTCGGGGCCGAGCGAGCGGCTCTCGGAGGCTCGGACGCCGCGCGCGCCTTGACCGCGGAAGAGAGCGCCGACAACGAAAGCGAGGCGACGGGAGCCACCGCCCCCGGGCCACGCGCGAGCAGTCTCGGCGTCGCACCCGAGGGCGCCGCGGCGCGAGGGCGCGCGGCGGTCGACAGCAACCGGCTCCCCGACACAGAGCCTAGGGCAGCTCGCGACACCGAGCGCGTGGCCGCGACCGCGGAGAGCACCTCGCGCACACATGCGGACGCCTTGGTCCCCAACGTGCGTGGATCGGACGGCGCGAGCGGCGAAGGAACCTTTCCCTCGCCCGGCACGGCGCGGGAAGAGGGCGGCGCGGGAAACCTCGCGCCGGCCTTCATGGGCGCGCCCCGCCGTGACGACGACGCGCGACCCGACGCGCCCGCGGCCAGTCGTGAGCCCTCGGTCCGCCACGAGACCGACGTCCCGCCCGTCAGCCTCTTGACGCTGCGTCACGCGACCTACGCCGAGGTCGACCATCCAACGCTCGGCCGCGTCCACATCGACGCTGAGGAGACGACACGCGGGGTCGACGTGTCGATCCGCGTCGCGGAGCCGCAGACGGCCGTCGCGCTGAAGGCCATTGAGCCCACGTTGCGGGCCGAGCTTGATCAAAGCGCGCTCCCCCTCGGCGCTTTCGGCGTGAATGTCGACGCCCGCGGCGATCACCGCCCCGACGCGCAGGACAGCGCCAGCGACGAGAGCTCGCGCCATGGCACCGCCGCCGCGTCGGCCGGCGCCTCGCGCGGCCCGTCGGCCAGGAGTCGGGTCCGGATCGTGCTTTGAGGCAACCATGGGCATCGAAAGCGTCAACGGCGCCGGCGCGACCAACCCCCTTGGCGGAACGCTCGCCGACGGCTCCGCGAAGGCGCCGGAGAAGCCGGCCCTCGACAAGGAAGCGTTCCTCAAGCTGCTCGTCGCTCAGCTCAAACACCAAGATCCGATGAAGCCGATGGAGGGGACCGAGTACGTCGCGCAGCTCTCGCAGTTCGCGATGGTGGAGCAATCGCTTGCGCAGACGCAGAAGCTCGACCTCATGAGCGCGCAGATGCGCGGCATCTCGAACAACGAAGCCACAAGCCTCGTTGGCAAGTCGGTGACCATGCGCGGGTCGACGGTCGCCTACGACGGCCTCCTCGCGACGGGCGCCTCGGTCACGCTCGGCGACGCGGCGAAGAAGGTGACCGTCGCCATCAAGGACGAGAGCGGACGCGTGGTTCGAACGCTCGAGCTCGGCGCCAAGGCCGCCGGAGCGATGCCCATCACGTGGGACGGAAAAGACGACAGCGGTCAGCCGGTCGCGGCCGGCAAGTATTCGCTCGACGTCAAAGCCGAAAACGACGCTGGCGCCGTTTCGGTGACCCACGAGGTCACCGCCACGGTGACCAAGGTCACCTTCGACAAGGGGTACCCGGAATTGGTTCTCGACACGGGCAGCACCGCGCCCATCTCGGATCTCGTGAGCGTCGGCCGAGCGACGAAGCCTGAGGAGGCGAAATGAGCATCATCAACGCAATGTACGCTGGCGTGTCGGGTCTCAACGCGGAGGGAGAAGCGCTCGGCGTCACCGGCGACAACATCTCGAACAGCAGCACCGTCGGCTTCAAGCAGTCGCGAGCGCTCTTCGAAGAGGTCCTCGGCAACGCCGCGACGCAGGGTCCCGGCGGCGGCGTACGAATGGCGCGAACGCAGCAAATTTTCGCCCAAGGAAGCCTCCAGAACACGGGCCAACCGACCGACCTCGCGCTCTCCGGCGATGGCTTCTTCGTCGTCCGCGGCGCCGTCGATGGCGGCGAGGGCAACTACTTCACGCGAGCCGGACAGTTCACGCTTCAGAAGGACGGCAAGGTCGTGAACCCGCAGGGGCTCGTCTTGCAGGGCTACCCCGCCGGCCCTGGCGGCACCTTCGGCGCGTCCCTCAGCGACGTGCAGCTCCCCACCGCATCGCTCGCCCCGAAGGCCACGACGACGCTGACGGTCACGGCGAACCTCGACGCCAGCACGGTCCCCATGGCCGCCGCGTGGGATCCGCAGAACCCCTCAGCGACGTCGAACTTCTCGACGAGCATGAAGGTCTACGATTCGCTGGGTAACGCGCACGCCGTCGACGTCTACTTTCGCAAGGGAAGCGCCGGCGCATGGGAGTACCACGCGCTCGGCGCGGGCGCCGACATTCAAGGCGGCACCGCGGGTCAGAACAGCGAAATCGCCGCGGGCACCCTGTCTTTTACGACAACGGGCGCGCTCCAAGACGTCACCACGACGGCCGGTGGCACGGTGACCTTCAACGGCGCAAACACGGCGCAGCCCATCGCCTTCTCCTTCGGCACGACCATCGCGAGCGGTGGCACCGGCGCCGACGGCATCACGCAATACGGCTCGGCGAGCAGCGTGTCGGCGCAGAGCCAGGACGGCTACGGCGCCGGCGAACTCTCGGGCGTGAAGATCGACGCCGACGGCACCGTCAACGGCGTCTACAGCAACGGGCAGAAGGTCGGGGTCGCTCAGATTGGCGTCGCGAAGTTCCGCGCCAACGACGGCCTCTCGCGCGCCGGTCACAACCTCTGGGCGCAGACGCGCGACTCCGGCGACCCCGCCATCGGGAGCGCAGGTGCTGGCGGTCGCGGCGCCATCACGGCGGGCGCCCTCGAGCAGTCCAACGTCGACATCGCCACCCAGTTCGTGGATCTCATCGCGCATCAGCGCGCGTTCCAAGCCAACAGCAAGACGATCTCCGCGGCACAGGAAATGCTCCAGCAGCTCATCAACATCAACCAATAAGCGGTCCGCGACAGAGCAGCCAACCTCCACGACGGCCCGTCCGGCTCCCGACGCCGGCCCCTGAGGATTCGCCATGAGCGACAGCAAGAAGGACGACAAGAAAGACGAGAAGAAGGAAGCTCCGGTGGCCGCCAAGCCCTCCAAGGTCGGCGCCATCCTGGGCGTCGTGCTGCCGGCGGTGTTTGCCGGTGGCGCAGCGTTTGGTGGCGCGAAGGTCGCGGGCGCTGGCCATCAAAAGACCGTCGTCGTCGAGGTGCCCGCGGCGCCGAAGCCGCCCGGCCCGACGTTGCCGCTCGAGGCGTTCCTCGTGACCTTGAGCGACACCAGCGGCAAGCCGCACGCGATGAAGGTCGTCTTGGCGATCGAATTCTCGAACACGACGAAGGAAGAGGTCCTAAAGCCGCTCGTTCCGCGCGTGCGCGACGCGGCGCTCGGGTACCTGCGGACCGTGAGCTTCGATCTCGCGTCGGACCGCACGAAGGGCGAGGTCATTCGCAAAGAGTTGCTCGAGCACATCAAGAAGTCCGGCGCCGCCACGGCGGAGCAGGTGCTCATCACGGACTTCGTCCTTCAATGAGCGGCGCCGCGCATCTCCTACGCGTGGTGGCGGAAGGCGGCCGCGTGCGGCGCGCCGCGGGCCGCATCGACGACCTCCACGACGGCCTCGCCGCCGCGCTCCGGCGCGCCGTGCCGTTCCTTGGCCGGCGCGCCACGCCGATTCAGGTGACCGGCGCCAACGCCGAGAAGCTCGGCGACACGTTGTCCTCCTTGCCGCGTCCACACTTTGTGGTCCCGCTCGCGTGCGCACCGAGCGCGTCGCCCGGTGCGCTCGCCTTCGATGGCGATGCCGTCTCTTTGCTCTTGGACGGCCTTCTGGGCGGCAACGGTCAAGCGCCTCCGATGCTCTCGCCGGACGGCCTCTCGGGCGCGCAGGTCGCGCTCGTCTCGCGCGTAGCGGCGGGTATCGTCTCCGCCTTCGGTGAGGTCTTGGCGCCGCTGGGCGTCTCGCTCGGAGCGGTTCCGGCAGCGGCGCCGCGCAAACACGACGCCGATCCGTCCTCCGAGGCGATCCCCATCGTGGTGCACCTTCAGTTCGGAGCCGACGCGTCCGTGGGCCACATTCTCCTCGTGTTGCCCAAAGACGCCCTCGCTACGCGCACGCTGGTCTTCGCCCCGGCGACGACGCCGCGCGACGCCCGCGTCGTGGCTGCCGTCAGCAAGGTCGAGGTCGAGCTCGTGGCCGAGCTCGGTCATCGACGCATGCGCATCTCGGATTTGGGGCGACTCAAGGTCGGCGACACGCTCCGCTTCTCGACCCGCGTCGACGGAACAGCGTCGGTGCGCATCGGCGACCGCGCGCTCTTCACGGCCCGACCGACGGCGCAGAACGGCCAAATCGCGCTTCGCGTGGCGACGCGCACCTTCGGGGTCGCCGCCGAGCCAGAGCCGATGCCTCCTCCATCGGGCACCGTGAAATCCGCGGCGCCGGCGACACCGGGCACGCCGCCAACGGTCGTCGCCGGGACGGGCACCGGCAAGTCGGGTTGAGTCAGAAGCGGAGCGCCCCGCCCGTGTGGAGCAGCGCGACGACGCCCGATAGCACGAGCGCGAGGAGCACGGCGACGAGGAAGCCGCCCACAACCGCGTCGATGCGGCGGCGCGATGGCGCAACCTCTCGCGACGCCTCGTCCGCGGGCGCATCCGCTTGGGCATCCAGTGGAGGCAGTTCAGAGCCGCGGCGAGCGACGCCCGACGCGGGCTCCGGTGCCATGGAAGCGAAGGGCCCGAGCATCGGCGCATCGGTGATTGGCGGCTGCGATGACACGCGGGGACTCCGCGCGGGCGACGCGAGCGCGGGCGCCTCCCGGGGCAGCGGAGAGGGGCGCGCCGGCGCCTCGCGCGGGAGCATCTGCGTTTGGCCGTTGGAGACGAGCAGCGTCGCGCCGCCGCTGACGGCCGACGACGAGCCTAGCGCGCGCAGCAAGCGCTCGAGGTGGCGCGCTGAGGGCCGCGCTTCAGCGCGGGGGCTCAGGCAGCGCTGAATCACCTCGACCACGCGCGGCGAGAGCTCCGGGCGCATGTGCCTCGCGTCGGCCATGCGCCCGCCGACGATAGCGATGGCGCGCGCCTGCGGGGCGAGCTCCTCGAAGGGCACCGACGCCGTCAGCATCTCGAAGAGGACGACGCCTAAGCTGTAGATGTCCATGCGCGGGTCGGCCACGGCGCCAAGCTCCCACTGCTCCGGCGCCATGTACCGCGGCGTCCCTAGAAACATGAAGGTGCGCGTCTGATTCGGCGTGCCGGCCAGCCCCTCGACCTGCCGCGACACCCCAAAGTCCACGATCTTGAGCGTGCGCGAGCCATCCTTGGACGCGTGGAGAAACAAATTTTGAGGCTTGATGTCACGGTGCACGATGCCGAGTCCGTGAGCCTCGGCCAGTGCCTCGGCAACCTGCGCGGCGAGCTCGACGGCTTCGCGCTCGGGGAGCACGAAGCGCCTCTCGAGCTCGACGTCGAGGGTCCAGCCGGCGAGTCGCTCCATCACGAGGTAGAGCGTTCCGTCGGGAAGCTCGCCGACGTCGAAGATGCGGACCGTGTGCTCGCTCTTGAGCCGGTGCGCGAGCCTCGCCTCTCTTAGGAAGCGGCGACGGGCGTCATGCTCCATCTCACTGGGCCCCAGAAACTTGATCGCCACGGGCCCGTCGAGCGCCACGTGGTGCCCGGCGCAGACGACCCCGCCGCCGCCGCGACCGAGCACTTCGCCCACGACGTAACGCCCCCCGATGAGGGTCCCGGCCGCTACCGGAACATCGGAGATGGGCTGGACCGCGTTCACCGGTGCGATCCAAGCAACTCCCACGCCACGCGCAAATAGGCGAAATAAGGAGGGTTGCGCTGCGGGGCTCGGCAAACCGTTGCCCAAGAAGCTGCCTCGAGTCGAGAAGAGGGCGCCGCTGATCCAGCACCGTTATAGTCGGGCGTACCATGCTGCCCCCAAGCCCCGACCGTCCGCCCAACCCTCCGCCCGAGGACGACGATCGCCGCGCGTCGGGCGTCGACCCGTCGGGCGACGAGTCGGCGGCCGACTCCGAGATGGACGACGAGGTGGACTCCGAGGACGCGTCGGACGATGACCAGGACGAGGAGGAGGACGACGAGGACGAGACGCCGCAGGTCTTGCTAGCGACCTTTGGCGATCTCGGTTCGCTGCTTCCCGACGGCCTGCGGGCCTTCGCGTCGCGCCCCGTTTGGTTCATGAGGGAAGAGGATCAAGAGCTCGCGACGCTCTTCGAGCGCCTCCCCGAAGACCCCATGCCGAAGGGGCGCGCCGTCGAGCTGCTCCGCTCGCTTCGCAACTTCGCCGAAGAGAGCAGCGACATGTTGCAGGGCGTCTTGGGCATCGCCGAGGGCATTGTCTACGGCTTCCACGGCGACGCGTCGCTCGACGCCGTCAAGCGCGCCTTCGAGGGAGACGGCTTCTTCGTGTGGACCGGGCTCGTTCAGAAAGGCGAGCTGGTGGTGCCCGAAGCGTAGCCGCCGCGAGGCGTGAACCGCGCTCTAACGGCGAAACGCCAGCGCGACCACGCCGCCGAGGAGCAACAGGGCGAAGATCAGGAACAGCACCGCCGTGCGCTCCGACGAGCCGCCCGCTTCGTCGGGCGGGGCTGGCTTCGCCGCCGTCGACGCGGCGGGCACGACGGGACCGAGCGACTCGTCGAACTCGACATCGGTTCCATCGAGGTCGTGCCGCGATGACCGAATCGGCTTGAGGAGCGGCAGCGGCACCGACTCGGGCTCTTCACGCGTCGCGCCGCCAGCGGAGAGCAGGAGGATCGGATCCCTCGACGTCGGCGGCGCGATGCTGTCGAGGTCGACGAGGGCCGTCGCTTCGTTGTCCTCGGTGGCGCGCATGGCGAGCGGGCCCGGCGGCTTCGCGCCGCGCCCAGCGGGCGACGCCGTCGCGACGGCCAGCGCCGCTGAGAGCTCGTGCGCCGATCGGAAGCGCTCCTCCGGATGAGGGCGAAGACAGCGCGCGATGATGCGCGCGAAGGCGTCAGAGACGTCAGGCCGCGACGTCTTCACGCTGGGCACGGCGCTCCCCATGATGCGACGCAGGCGCTCCGCGACGGGCAGATCCTGATGCGGAACCTTCCCCGTGAGGATCTCGAAGAGGATGACGCCGACGGCGTAGAGGTCTGCGCGCTCGTCAACGGCTCCTGCCTCCTGCCACTGCTCTGGGGCCATGTATTTCGGCGTGCCAAGGGGATTTTCGATGTGCGTGATGGGCTCGTCGTGATCGTCCAAGAGCCGCTTGGCGATGCCGAAGTCGAGGATCTTGACGCTCGCCTTCCCGGTCGCCGTCGCCGTGAGGTACAGGTTGGCGGGCTTGAGGTCGCGGTGGATGATCCCGCGCGCGTGCGCTTCCTCGAGCCCCTCGCCGATCTGCTTGGCGAACAAGAGGACCTCCGCCTCCGTGAAGCGTCGACGGTCGGCGATGAGCTCCTGGAAGTTTTTCCCCTCCAAGAGCTCCATGGCGATGAACAAGCCATCGTCGCCGATCTGACCGAGGTCCAAGAGGCGCACGATGTGCTCGCTCCGGAGCGCAAAGGTGGCTTGCGCCTCGCGCATGAAGCGCTGGCGGAGCTCGCCGGTGTCAACGCCTGGCGGCGCCAAGATGAACTTGAGCGCGACGGCGCGCCCGAGATCGAGGTGCGTGGCCGCGAAGACCACGGCCATGCCTCCCTTACCGAGAGGGCGCTCCAAGCGGTACTTGCCGCTGACGACGAGGCCGGGTTCGGGCACGAAGCCCATGTGCCCGAATATCGCACGGCCCACCGAGTTCTCGCGACAAACGCGCGCGGGGAGCGCGCCGCCCGCGTCGGCACGGCACTTGGATGCTGGGCGCCGAGAGGTGCTCTTCATGCCGGAAGTCAACCAAGGTGCTGCTCGTTCGAACCTCGATCTTCTGAAAGACGTGGAGGTCGACGTAAGTCTCGAGATCGGGCGGCGGAGGATGCGCATCGCCGAGGTCCTCGAGATCCAAGAGGGCCAAACTCTTGAGCTATCCAAGGCCGCCGGCGAGCCGTTGGAGATTTACGTGAACGGTCAGCTGCTCGGTCGCGGTGAGGCCGTGGTCGTGGGTGACTGCTACGGCGTCCGCATCACCGAGCTCGTCGCCGACGAAGGAGGCTCGTCATGAAACGCGCAGTCATCATCGATTTGACGCTGACAGGCGTCATCACGGCGTCATCCGCCACGGCGCGACGCTCGCGCGGCAACGAAGCGGAGTCGGTAGCCGCGGCCGCCGCCGCGTCGGCCGCCGCGCCCGTCCCGGAAGCGCCGGAGCCGACACCAGCGGTCCCGCGCGCCGCGCCCGCAGCAGCACCGCTCGTCGCCGCGGCGGCGACCGTCGCGCCGCCGCCGGCCGCGCCGTCGCCCCCCATCGCGAACACACCGGCAGGCCTGCCGACGCGCCCTTCGACGCCGCTAGCGCTCGCCGACACGACAAAAGCCGGCGGAAACGACACAGCCGCCAAGCTCCTCGGCGGCGCGCTCGTCATCGCAGCCGCAGCGATCTTCCTCCGCATGCGTCAGAAGAAGGTCTTGCCGGCGAAGGCTCAGAGCCGCTTGCGCATCCTCAAGCGGCAGGGCGTGGGCTCAAAGAGCGAGCTGCTCCTCGTGGAGGCCGATGGCCGCGAGATGCTCCTCGGCGTCACGTCTCAGAACATTCAGCTCCTCGCCACCTTCGACACTTCACGCAGCGACGACGAAGGAGAAGACGCTCCGCGCACGGACACGTCGGACAAGAGCGCCCGCTTGCAAGCGCTCATCCAGGCCACGGGCATTCACGACGAAGACGAGCCGCCGTCCGCGCCCCGCCGCTCGGCGACACCGCGCCGCGCCGCCGCGCCCACAGCCGCGCCCTCCACAACAAGCGCCCGCGCCGCCACACGCTCCACTCGTGAAGCGCTTCGCGACGCGCCGCGCGACGGCGACCGCGCCCTCGAAGGTCAGGTGCGCTCGCTCGCGAACTGGGGTCGCGGCCAATGAAGGAGCGTCCCCGGCGTGTGGAAGGGCGTCGCGCGCTCTCGCTGCTCGCGGCGTCGGCGCTCACGCTGACGGCCGCGAGCGCTCACGCGGCTCCCCTGGACACGCTCGTGGGATCCTCGGCGGGGCTCTCGCCGCAGCTGAAAATCCTCGCTCTCCTCACGCTTCTCTCGCTGCTACCGGCGCTCGTGTTGACGATGACGTCCTTCACCCGGATGGTCGTCGTCCTCTCGTTTGTCCGTCACGGCATCGGCATGCAGAACACGCCGCCCACGCAGGTCATCGTCGGACTCAGCCTGTTTCTCACGCTCTTCACCATGGGGCCGGTGGTGAACCGTATCGCTGATGAGGCGTACAAGCCCTACACGGCCGGCACGATCTCGGAGGGCGAAGCCCTCGAGCGCGCGGCGGCGCCCATGAGGGCCTTCATGCTCCGCCAGACGCGGGAAGCCGACCTGCAGCTCTTCTACGACGCGTCGCGGCAGCCGCTGCCGAAGACCGAGGAGGACGTCGCGCTTCGCGTGGCCGTGCCCGCCTTCGTGCTCTCCGAGCTGACGACGGCCTTCCAAATGGGCGTCCTCGTGCTCCTGCCGTTCCTCGTGATCGACTTGGCGGTCGCCACGATCTTGATGGCCATGGGCATGATGATGGTGCCTCCAGCGACCATCAGCTTGCCGCTCAAGCTCATCTTGTTCGTCGTCGTGGACGGTTGGTCCTTGCTCGTCGGCTCGCTGGTTCGGAGCTTCGTATGAGCACCGCCCAGGCCATGGATCTGTTGATGAAGCTCTTGCAGACCACGATGTTCGCGGTCGGGCCGCTCCTCGTCGTGGCGCTGTTGGCCGGTGTCGTCGTGGGCGTCCTACAAACGGCTACGCAGATCAACGAGGCGAGCATCAGCTTCCTCGTCAAGGTCTTGGCGGTCTCCCTCACCGCGGTGCTCGTGGGGCCGATGCTCGCGCGCCAGGTGCTCGACTACACGAGGGCGACCTACAGTCAGATCGGCGATGTCACGCGATGACCGCGACCTTGGCCAAGCTGCTCGTCGAGCAGGCGGTGGTCTTCGCCTGGGTCTTGGGCCGCATCGCGGGGTTCTTGGTGACGGCGCCGCTCCCGGGCAACGAAGTGCCTCAGACGGCGCGCGTGTCGTTCGCGCTGGCGCTCGCGTGGGTCGTCTCGGGTTATGCGACGCCAGCGGCGCCGGTGCTCGACCTCAACCTCGCCACGGTCATGGTCGTGGCCGCAGAGCTCGGCTGCGGCCTCGCGATGGGCTTCGTGTTTCGCCTCCTGCTCGGCGTGTCGGACACCGCTGGCGACATGATCGCCCACGCCATCGGCCTGCAGTCCGGCGCCATCTTTAGCCCGACGACGGGCTCGACGGACCCCACGCTGTCACGAATCATCTCTCTCGCCGCGATGCTCCTCGCGGTCGGCATCGGCGCGCACCGGGTCGCGCTCGCACACGTCTTGGAGAGCTTTCGCGTCCTACCTGTCGGCACCCCGCTCTTCATCGGCGCCGCGGGACCGACGGTCGCGGCGCTGGTGGGCGAGCTGCTCGCGACGTCCCTCAGGCTCGCGCTGCCCGTGGTCGCCGTGTGCCTCCTCACGCAGCTCGGCCTCGCGCTCATCGCCCGATCCGCGCCCTCGATGCAGATCTTCAGCGTCGGTCTGGCGGTGACGCTGGGAGCGGGCCTTGTGACGCTGATGGCGGCCGCCGGCGGCCTTGGCGCGGGATTCGCACGGACCTTGTCGACGTTGCCGACTGAGCTGGGGCGCCTCCTGCTCCTTCTCCGGTGAGCGAAGGGAGCTCGCATGAGCGACGCGTCCGATCGGACATTTGACCCGACGCCGAAGCGGCGCGAGGACTTTCGCAAACAAGGGCGCTTTCCGCGCAGCCGTGACGCGAGCGGCATCGCTTCGGCGCTCGCCGTCGTGGGGGCCCTCGTCGTCAGCCGCGGGCCCATCGAGCGCGCCGCGACGGAGCTGTTCGCCCACACCTGGGGAGGCCTTCACGAGAGAGAGATGGCGGCGGCCGGTGTCACGCAGTTGACGCTGGGGGCGTTGGTCATCCTCACGGTACCGCCGCTCCTGGCCGCGGCGGCGGCCGGTGCGCTTGCGGGCATCGCCCAAGCCGGCCTGAGGCTCGAGACGAGCGCCCTTGAGCTGAAGCTCGATCGCCTAAACCCGCTGACGCGGCTCCTCGACGTGTTCGCGCCGAAGCGCGGCATGATCGAGACCGCCCTCAGCCTCTTGCGCGTAGGCCTCGTCGGCTACGTGACCTACCGCGCCATACGCCTCGAACTCCCCACGCTCCTTGGCCTCGCCGAGCTGCCGCTGCGGGCCGGCATCGAGACATTCCTCACGGCGACGGTCCGCGTCGTCCTCACGGCCACCGTGGCGCTCGGCGCCGTGGCCTCCGCCGACTACCTCGCGAGCTACTTGCGCCACGAAAAGGACCTAAAAATGACCCGCCAAGAGGTCATGGACGACGCCCGCGCGGAAGACGGCGATCCGAAGGCCAAGGCACGCATGCGGGCCCGTGCGCGCGCGCTCACGAAGAAGCGCGCCCTCTCCAACGTCAAGGGCGCCGACGTTATCGTCACCAACCCGACCCACGTCGCCGTCGCGCTCCGCTACGGCGACAAGGATCTCGCGCCCATCGTCGTGGCGAAGGGCGAGGACGACCTGGCGCTCGCGATCCGGCGCGAGGCGCGCAAACACGGCATTCCCATCGTCGAGAACCGGCCCTTGGCACGCGCGCTCAACGCGTCGGTGCCCGTCGGGAAAGCGATTCCGTCGAACCACTTCTTGGCGGTCGCCAAAATCTTGGCGCTCGTCTACCGCCTCAAAAGTGACGCTCCCGCTGAAGACCGCGCGCCGCGCGCCGTTCTGACCCGTAGGCGTTGGCTCCCTGAGCTGGCCCGCTCGGTGCTTGCAACGGAGCGTGGCATCGGCTCCCACCCCCTCCGCGCCCAAAGAGAAGCTCACCGAGGCGCTCGTTCCGCTCGGCATCATCGTCATCGTGCTGATGATGGTGTTGCCGCTGCCGGCGATGCTGCTGGACGCGATGTTGTCGTTCTCGATCGCGCTCGGGATCGGCATCTTCCTCACGGCGCTCTTCGTGGAAGAAGCCCTCGAGTTCAGCGCGTTTCCCGCCTTGGTGCTCGTGGCGACATTGCTTCGCCTGAGCCTCAACGTCGCCACCACCCGGCTCATCTTGCTGCACGGCGCCGAGGGCGAAGGCGCCGCGGGCTCCGTGGTCGAGGCTTTCGGGCGCTTCGTCGTCGAGGGCAACGTGCTCGTCGGCCTCGTCGTGTTCCTCATCCTCGTGGTCATCAACTTCGTCGTCGTCACCAAAGGTGCGGGCCGTGTCGCCGAGGTCGCCGCTCGCTTCACCCTCGACGCGATGCCCGGAAAGCAGATGGCCATCGACGCCGATCTCGCGTCCGGCAGCGTGACGGCGGAGCAGGCGAAGAAGCGGCGACGGGATCTCGAACGCGAGGCCGACTTCTACGGCGCCATGGACGGCGCCAGCAAGTTCGTCCACGGCGACGCCATCGCGGGCCTGCTCATCACGGCGATCAACCTCATCGGCGGCCTCATCCTCGGCGTCGCCGCCGGTCTCGATGTGGGCAAGGCCGCCGAGACCTTCAGCGTCTTGACCGTCGGTGACGCGCTGGTCAGCCAGATCCCTGCCCTCTTGGTGTCGGCCGCCTCCGGTGTCGTCGTCACGCGGAGCGCGACGGGCGAGCAGCTCGGACGCGCCCTCACCGCGCAAATCTTCGGTCGGCGACGCCCCGTCATCATGACCGCCGGGATCCTCGCGGCGCTGGGCCTGATGCCGGGCATGCCGGCCCTGCCGTGCCTCACCCTGGCCCTCGTGCTCTTCGTGGCGGCGCGCCGCATCAACGAGACCGGCGGGGCCGTCACGGAACAGACGGCGTCGGAAACCCAACGCAGTCCTCAAGAGGAAATCGACGCCGCCTTGACGCTCGACACGCTAACGCTCGAGCTTGGCTACGAGCTCGTACCCACCGTCGAGGTGACGCGCGGCGGCACGCTGCTCGACCGCGTCGCGTCGCTGCGCTCGCAATTCGCCAAGGACCTCGGCGTCGTCGTTCCGCCGGTCCACGTGGCCGACAACCTCGAGCTGTCGCCCGGCATGTACCGCGTCCTCATCCTCGGAAGCGAGATCGGCCGCGGCACATGCCGTGCAGGCTACTTGCTCGCGATGGACGCCACCGGCTCTGCCCCCGCCATTGACGGCGAAGTCACCAAGGACCCGGCCTTCGGCACTCCCGCGCGCTGGATCCACACGCGCGACCGCGAGCTCGCCGAGGCCCTCGGCTACACGGTCCTCGACCACTCGACGGTCATCGCGACGCACCTCTCGGAGCTGCTCCGCATCAACGCGCACCGACTCCTGGGCCGCCAGGAGACGCAACACCTCTTCGACATCCTCGCGCGCACGGCGCCCAAGCTCGTCGACGACTTGGTCCCCAACTTGCTCCCCCTTGGCGATGTGGTCCGCGTCCTCAAGAACCTGCTGAAGGAGAGCGTCTCCATCCGCGACCTCCGCAGCATCCTCGAGGCCCTCTCCGAGCTCTCCACGCAGACCAAGGACCCCGAGCAGCTCACCGAGCTGGTCCGCGAACGGCTCGCGCCACAATTGACGTCGGCCTTCCGTGGCTCTGACGGTGCCGTCACCGCCTTGACCCTCGACCCGCGCGTGGAGGACGTGCTCCGTCGCTCGCTGCGCGACATCGCGCAGGGTGTCGGCGCGCCGCTGTCGCCGGAGCTCCTCCACGGCATCGCCAACGCCGCCGAGAAGGCTCTCGGTCGCCTGAACGCTCTCGGCGCTTCGCCGGTTGTCATCACCACGCCCGACCTGCGCCGCTACGTGCGCGCCATCTTCGAGCGAAAGCTCCCTCAGTTCTCCGTCGTCTCGTTCCGCGAGATCGACCCCCTCGTTCCTCTCCGCGTCGCCGAGACGCTCAAAGCGCAAGAGCTCTCCTAAGGAGTCACGTTCATGATGCATCAAACCTTTCGTGGTCGGACGCTCGACGAAGCCAGGCGCCTCATGGTCTCGGCGCTCGGCCAAGACGCGGTCATCGTAGCGACGCGCAAGATCTCCAAGGGCGGCGTCCTGGGTCTCTTCGCCGACGACGAGATCGAGGTCGCCGCGACGCCGCCGGAGCCGCGGCCCCGCCGGAAGGCCGCCACCGTCGCGGAGCCGGAGCCGGCGCGCGAAGCGCATCGGCCCTTCTCAGAGGGCGTGTACCACGCGGCGGCGGAGCCCCACGCGCCGAGCTTCGACGACCTAAAAGATCTGAGCCGCGAACTCCGCAGCGAGCTTCGCAGTGAACTCCGCGCCGCCCGACTCGCCGCGACGCCGCGCACGCCGCCGGCGCCGCCCGTTCCGCCCGAGCTGCTCGGCGAGTTGGCCACGATGCGCTCGATGATGGATGAGATGCTCGTCCCCGCTCGCAAGGGCGGCCGCCTCTCGCACCTCTTGGAGTCGCGCGGCATCGAGGGCCCCGTGGCGGCGCTGCTCGCGCGTCGCGTCGACGAGACCGGTGGCGACGACGGCGACGACCTCAAGGAGCGCCTTCGCGACGCCGTCTCGTTGGCGGTCCGCGTCATGCCCTGGCCCGTGACTCATGAGGGGCGCGCGATGGTGGCCCTCGTGGGCCCGGCGGGCGTCGGAAAGACGACGACGGCCGCCAAACTTGCGGCGCACGCCATCCGCGAAGGCAAAACCGTGACGCTCGTCGGCGCCGACGTCTTCCGCGTTGGTGCCGCGCAGCAGCTCGAGCGCTACGCCGAACTGCTCGGCGCCCGTTTCGTGCTCGCCGCCTCGGCGCGCGAGCTCGCCCGGGTTTTGGCTCGCGATTCGTCGGATCTCATCATCGTCGACACCTCTGGACAATCGGTGCCCGAGCCTCACGCGCCGGAGGCTTTCCTCCAGCGCACCGCCGACGGCGACGGCCTCGAGGGGCGGGCACGCTACGTGCTCCTCTGCGTGCCGGCGACCCTTCGCGCCAACGACGCGCGCCGCGTCGCGGCTCGCTACGGCGCCCTGGCACCGACGGGAGTCATCGTGACGAAGCTCGACGAAACCGACGCACCCGCGGGCCTCTTGCACGCGGCCTACGCCACGCGCCTCCCGACGGCCGCGCTCTGCTTCGGCCCCCAAGTTCCCGACGCCATCGCCCCCGCGACGCACGGCGCCATCCTCGATCACTTGATCCCTCTCTCGTCGCGCAAGGAGTCCGGTCGATGAGCCATTCCAGCTTGGACATGAACCGGGCCGAGGCGCGCGCGAAGCGCACGCTGTCGGTCGCCGAATACGAGAAGTTTCTCCCGCTCGTTCGGCGAACGGCCATGCGCTTGGCGCGCAAGGTTCCGGCGCACATCACCGTCGCGGACCTCGTGAGCTACGGCTGGCTCGGCCTGGTCGAGGCGTTTCAGCGCGCCGACGGCAACATGAGCGAGGAGGAGTTCGAGGCCTACGCCTCCTACCGCGTGCGCGGCGCGATGCTCGACTTCCTCCGCAGCCTCGACCCGACGACGCGCAGCGTGCGCGCCATCTCGCGCAACGTCACCAAGTCCATCGCCACCTTGAGCCAGAAGCTCGGCCGCGCTCCCGAGGAGCATGAAATCGCCGAGGCCATGGGCGTGACCGTCGACGCCTACCGGCAGCTCCTCTCGCGCGTTGGCGAACACGGCATGGCGCGCCTCGAGGTCCTCGACGTCGACCAAATGGAGGTCGCCGACGCGCAGGAGGGCGCCGACGACCTCGTGGTTCGCAAGAACCTCCTCGACGCCGTCACCGGCGCCATCGAGACCCTGCCGCCGCGACTCCAGCAGATCCTCGCCCTCTACTACCAAGAGGAGTGCACCATGCGCGAGATCGGCGCCGTCCTCGGCGTCAGCGAAGCGCGCGTCTGCCAACTGCACGCGGAGGCCATCCACAGGCTTCGCGCCTCGGTGGGAGGAGAGTGACATGTCGAACGGGATTTACGTCGCCCTGAGCGGCGCCGTCGCGCAAGAGCAGTCGCTCGACACGACGGCGCAAAACCTCGCCAACGCGTCCTTGCCTGGCTACCAGCGCACGCGCGCCGTCTTCGCCGAGGTGCTCCGCGGGCAAGCCACGGCCAGCGCGGGCGTCGCCACGCCGGCCCGCTACGCGCAGATGTCGCAGACCTCACTCGACATGTCGCCGGGCGCCATCGCCGTCACCAACCGCTCCCTCGACGGCGTCTTGCCGGCAGGAAACTACCTCGCCGTGAACACGCCTCAAGGAGAGCGCTACACACGCGCCGTGCACCTCGACATCGGCCCCGGCGGCTCACTGCGCTCCGGTGCCTTGCCGGTGCTCGGTGAGAACGGCCGCCCCATCAACGCGGCGCCGGAAGGCGGCGCCGTGACGCTCTCGGCAGACGGCGACGGCATGCAGGACGGCGCGAGCGTCGGTCGCCTCAAGGTTGTGTCCTTCCAGGACGCTCGGAGCCTCTCCCGAGAGGGCGGGACCGTCCTCGCCGCAACCGCCGCCTCGGGCGCCCCCATCACGCAGCCGAGCTCGCTCCAGGTGGGCGCCGTTGAGCAGTCGAACACCGAGACCGTCTCGGCCATGACCGACCTCGTCAGCGCGAACCGAGTCTTCGAAGCCTTCCAGCGGGCCATCGACACCTTCCGCGACGCCGACAAGCGCCTCGTTTCCACCGTTCCTGGAGCCTGATCATGCGCATCTCCCCGCTCAGCACGACCAGCGTGGCGCCGGCAGAAAAGCCGGAAGGTCGCCGCGCTGTCTCGCGCGAGGTGGAGACGACGCGCACGCGCGCCACGATGCCGGAGATGAAGGCCGCCATCGGCCGCGCCTACCGTTCGCTCACGGGCCGCGACGCCTCGCCGCCGTTGCTCGACACCATGACTGCGCAAGCCGGCCTCGAAACGGGCCGCGGCGAGCAGATGTTCAACTTCAACTTCGGAGGCATCAAGGGGACGTCGGCCAGCGGCGAGACGTTCCGTTCCATGACACGCGAGGTCATCAACGGCGAGTCGGTCCACCTCAAAGACGGCTTCCGCTCCTATCGGAGTCTCGACGATGGAGCACGGGACTTCGTCTCGCTCCTCCAAGGTCGCTACGGCAGCGCGCTCGAGCGCGCCGCCGTCGGCGATGTGCACGGTTACGCAAGAGAGCTTCACAACAAGGGCTACTACACGGCGCCCGTCTCCGAATACGCGACAGGTCTCTCGCGTATCGTAGGCGAGCTGGGTGGAGCTTCGGCCATCGCGAACGCGAGCGGTTCTGCTCCCAGCCACGGCGGGCACGACCTCTCGAGTTCGACGATGTTCGACCTATCGACCTCGATGTCTTCCTTGCCAACGACGGCGTCGCTCGACCGCTTCATCGACGCGATCACCGCCGCCCCCCTCGCACGAGTGGCAAGTCCACTGGAGGATGACGAATCGACATGAGCGACCGCGCTACGTAGCGCGACAAGCCACGCCACACCACATCTCCTACTTCATTGAAATCGCGACAACGTTCGCGCCGCGCCCTCAAGGCCGGCCGTTCGTCGCCGTTCGATACCAGTGACGAGGCAGTGAGGCCGGGATCGAGACCCCCGTCCCCGCTCGCATCAAGCGAGCGTCACTCTGCCAAGGAGACAAACCGTGGCCCTTTATATTCAGACCAACTACTCCTCGATGGTGGCTCAGACGAACCTGTCGAGCACGCAGACCCAAATGCAGACCACGTTCGCGCGCCTCGCGAGCGGCTTCCGTATCAACGGCGCCGCCGACGACGCGGCCGGCCTCGGCATCGCCGAGAGCTTCAACGCGCAGGTTCGCTCCTACGCCGTGGCCGAGCGCAACGCCAACGACGGCGTCAGCATGGCGCAGGTGGCAGACGGTGCCGCGGGGCAAATCTCCAACATCTTGGGCCGTATGCGCGAGCTCGCGGTCCAGTCGTCGAACGGTGACTTGAGCACCAACGACCGCTCGAACCTCGACACGGAGTTCCAGGCGCTGTCGGGTGAAATCGACCGCATCGGCAACGTCACGTCGTTCAACGGCACCAACCTCCTGGCCGGCGCCGCCGCCACCGTCGACTT
Source organism: Myxococcales bacterium (assembly GCA_016703425.1). Classification (NCBI taxonomy): domain Bacteria; kingdom Pseudomonadati; phylum Myxococcota; class Myxococcia; order Myxococcales; species Myxococcales bacterium. The sequence goes on along the minus strand of JADJCA010000030.1, from coordinate 233,071 downwards.
CCAGGTCGGCATCGGGACGAGCAGCGACGACCGCATCACCGTGAGCTTCAACGGCGCGGACACGACCGAGCTCGGCGTCAACGGCCTCGACGTGACGAACTTCGCCAACTCGCAGGCCGCCATCACGGCGCTCGACACGGGCATCCAGAACCTCAGCACCGTTCGCGCCGGCTTCGGTGCCGCGATCAACCAGCTCCAAGGAGCCGTCTCGAACCTCCAATCGACGAAAGCCAACATGTCTGCGTCACTCGGTCGCATCCGCGACGTGGACGTCGCGTCGGAGACCGCCAACCTCGCAAAGCAGCAAGTGTTGAGCCAGGCGGGCATCTCGGTCCTCTCGCAAGCGAACCAGTCGCCGCAGCTCGCCCTGAGCCTCCTCCGCGGCTGAGCCCTCCTCGGGCTCCCTCTCTGGTCTCTCCTAAGCCTCGTCATCGAATGCCCCGCCGCCTCGCGGCGGGGCGCGCGAGAACGCACCGCGAGACGCGATGCGAGACGCGACGAAGGGCGGAGCCGGAGAGGCGCTAGGCAAGGTGCTAGCGAGCAGCGCAAGAGACGGGCATCGCGAAGCGACCGTCGGGCTTTCGACGCGAGCGTCATGCGACCGACGAAAGCGTCAGGTCTTCGGCGCTCCGACAACGTTCGCGTGCCATCGCGTGAAGCAGCCTAAAGGAATCTCTCCGGCCTCCGTTCCGCCCTTGTGAGCGGTGAAGCCCACCGCCAGGAGACAGGAGATTCACCATGGCCCTTTACGTCCAAACCAACTACGCGTCGATGATCGCGCAGAACAACCTCGCCTCGACGCAGAACATGATGCAGACGACCTTCGCGCGTCTGTCGAGCGGCTACCGCATCAACAGCGCGGCCGACGACGCGGCCGGCCTCGGCATCGCCGAGAGCATGAACGCGCAGATTCGCTCCTTCGCGGTCGCCGAGCGCAACTCGAACGACGGCATCAGCATGGCGCAAGTGGCCGATGGCGCCGCGTCGCAGGTCGCCTCACTCCTCGTCCGCATGCGTGAGCTCGCGGTGCAGTCTTCCAACGGCGACCTCACGGCGGCCGACCGCGTCAACCTCGACACGGAATTCCAGGCGTCGCTCGGCGAGATCGACCGCATCGCGAACGTCACCACCTTCAACGGCACGAACCTCCTCGCGGGGGCCGCCGGAACGGTCGATTTCCAGGTCGGAATCAACACGACCTCCGACGACCGCATCACCATCGCCATCGGCGGCGTTGACGCGACGGAGCTCGGCGTAACCGGCATCGACGTCACGAACTTCGCCAACGCCCAAGCGGCGCTGACCGCGCTCGACGCCGGCCTTCAGGCCCTCAGCACCGTCCGCACCGGCTTCGGTAGCGCCATCAACCAGCTGCAGGGCGCTGTCTCGAACCTCCAGTCGCAACGCTCCAACATGTCCGCCTCGCTCGGCCGCATCCGCGACGTCGACGTCGCCACGGAGACCGCCAACATGGCCAAGTACCAAGTGCTCAGCCAGGCCGGGATCTCCGTCCTCACGCAAGCGAACCAGTCTCCTCAGCTCGCGCTTAGCCTCCTCAAGGGCTGATAGGTAGGCGACGCGGGACGTCTCCCGCGTCGCCACGTTTCGTCCGGTTTCGGGCCTGGGGCCATCGCCCGCCCGAAGCGGCGCGGCGGGATCCCGGGTTGCCAACCTGCCCTGCCAAACCTGCCCTGCCAAACCTGCCCTGCCAAACCTGCCCTCGCCGGACGCACCTCCCCGCCCCCGCGGGCCCATCCCATGGCGGCGGCACGGGGCGTGCTTCCCTCGGAGTACCGCTCATGCCCATCACGTTCGGCGGATTCGCAACTGGCCTCGACACGAACGCGATCATTTCGGCGTTCGTCAAGGCAGAGAGAATTCCCGTCGACCGGATGCTCAAAGAGCAGTCCGACGTTCAGGCCGCGTCGCAGACCATCTCCGCGGTCTCGACCAAGCTCTCCGCCCTCAGGGACGCGGCCGGCGCTCTCGCCGACCCCACGCGCTTCGCCGCCATGGCGGTGACCTCGAGCGACACAGCGCTCGTCGCCAGCACGACCATCGGCGCCTCCCCGGGCCGCTACGAGGTCACGGTGACGCAAGTCGCAAAGGAGCAGCGGACCTACGGCGACGTTCAGGCCTCGGGCACCGACGCGCTGTCGATGACCGGGAATCTCTCCATTCAGGTGGGCGCCGGCGCCGCCGTCGACGTCGCCATCGACCCAGGCGATTCCCTCTCGGCCATCGCCGCCAAGATCAACTCCAGCGGCGCTCGCGTCGCGGCCAACGTTATCTACGACGGCACCAACTATCGCCTTGGCGTCCGCGGCCTCGACACCGGCGCGGCCAACGCCGTCTCCTTCACCGAGACGGGCACGGCGCTCGGCATGGCCACGCCTGCCAACACCGTGCAGGCGGCGCAAGACGCGTCGCTTCTGGTCGACGGCATCACCATCACGCGGCCCACCAACCAGGTGACCGGCGTGATTCAAGGCGTCACGCTGGCGCTCACGAAGCCCACGACGACGCCCGCCACCATCGAGGTCGCGAGCGACGCGGCGAAGCTCAAAGACAAGATCACCACCTTCATCAACGCCTACAACGACGTCGTGAAAGCGAGCCAATCGGCTGCCGGCTACGGAGGTCAGAAGGCGTCCAACGCCGTACTCAGCGGTGACTCCACGCTTCGCGGCGTCGTCGAGCGCATCGCGAGGACCGTCGGGAGCAAGGTCACGGGCACGACGGGCGCCTACGACACGCTCATGAGCGTGGGCATCTCGAGTACGAAGGACGGCCAGTTGCGCTTCGACGAGGCCAAGCTCGCTACGGCCCTCTCCAAAGACTCGACGGCCGTCGCGAAGCTCTTCACGAAGGACGCGACGCTCGGCAGCACGGGCGCCTTCGAGACCCTCCGCGTCGCCGTCGACGCGCTCAACGGCACCGCCACCTCGCCGGTGCGCGCGCGCATCGACTCGCTCCAGCGGCAAGCCTCTCGCATGAACGACAGCGTCGACGCCATGCAGCGCCGCATCGACAGCTACGAGGCGATGCTGCGCAAGCAGTTCAGCACACTCGAGGCCACGGTCTCGCGGTTTCAGTCGGCTGGTAGCGCCGCCGGCGCAGGCTCGAGCGGCAGCGGTTCGCAGGGCGGGTGAGGTAGAAGATGTCGAGACACAATGCAGCGGCGGCCAAGTACCAGCAAGTCCAGGTTCGGACCTCGGGCCCGGGGGACGTGCTCCTGCTCCTCTATCAGGGGCTCTTTCGCTTCGCCGCGGAGGCCAAGGCAGCCCTCGCCGTCGGCGATCGCGCGCTCTTCGGGGAGAAGCTCAGCCGCGCCCACGCGATCCTCGAGGAGCTTTGCGCCGGCCTGAACTATGACGTGGCGCCCGAGCTCTGCGCGAACCTCGAGGCCGTCTACGGCTTCGCCATGACGCGCCTCATTGACGCCAACGTGAAGCAAGATCCGGCGCTCGTCGACGAGGCGACCAAGCCGCTCTTGCCGCTCTACGAGGCCTGGCGAACGGCCGTCCCGCAGGCCCGGTGAATCGCCGGTCCTGGCTTAAGCGTTTCCATCCGGTTCCGTTCACCACGACATGCCCACGCCCCTCTGCAGCGACGTCGCCGCTTCATCGGCCCCCCCGCGACCCAAGGTGCTCGTGGTGGACGACTCGGTGGTCGTGAGGTCGCTGGCGGAGCGGGCCCTCACCGGCGCGGGCTACGAGGTGATCCTCGCGGGCGACGGTGACGAGGCCCTCGCGCAATTCGCGGCCCACCCAAACATTGTCTGCATGTTCTGTGACGTTCACATGCCAAACCTCGACGGGATGGCTGTGCTGGAGCGAATGGCCCCCCGCTCGACGCACGTCAAGTGCGTGATGGTCACGACGGAGGCCAGCCCTGAGATCATCGCGCGCGGACGGACCCTTGGCGCGAGCGGCTGGGTCGTAAAGCCGTTCACTGCCGCCGGCCTCGTCGCCCTGGCCGATCGTCTCGTCGCGGCGGCGGCGAAGGGGCGCTGAGCTGCCGCGCGCGGCGACGCTGCCACAACACGCTGAGGGAGGCTGCGGCGAGTGAGGCGAGAAGAGCCGCCGCCGAAGTCGGACGTCTCTCGGACATTGAGCATCCCGCCTTGCTATCGCCCGTGGCCGCGCTGTCCGCCGCCGTGCTCGCATCGCCGGCCGTTTGGTTTGACGATGGGCCCGCAGCAGCAGAGACCTCAGCCGCCGCCACGTGACCATCGATGAACGCAACGTTCGCGTCGACACGAACGTCGACGCCCTGACCATCGCACGTCGCGGAGTCGATGATGAAGTGAATGCCCACGACGGCCTCTTGACCGTCCTCTCGCCGCATGAAGGTCGGGCCACCCGAGTCGAAGAGGCAGATGTTCGGGACGCCGTCGACGACGAGGCTTGATGCGTCGACCCCCGCGAGCGTCGACTCTCCCTGCCTTCGTCGCCCCATCGCCTTCGAGCTGCCGCTCGTTTGCCCGTAACCGACGATCCGAATGGGTGTCCCGCGGTCCGCAGGCACGAGAGGCGTGCCGTTCATCCGCGCGGGAGGAGGAGCGAGCGCCATCGCCGTGATGAGAACGCCGAGATCATGCGTGTTCGTCGAGGCTTTGTAGCGCGGATGCGAGTGACGCTCGACGACGTCGACGAGGTTTTCGGGCCGCATTCGGGCGGCGCGATCGTTGTAGTCCGCGCCAACAAACACCGTGCACTTCGCATCCACCTGTACGCAGTGCGCCGCCGTGAGCACCACGTGCGGGGATACAATGACGCCCGAGCAGCGACCGTCGATGCCGTCGCCTTTGGCGATGACGAGAACGGAGGAGACGTCCACGTCATCCGCTGTGCCGCCTGTGATCGGCTGCGTCGCCTGGCCGACGGAATCGACGGACGACGGCGCCCCGCAGCTCGTCAGCGAAAGAAGAAGTACGGTTCCGAGTCCCAGAAGAGTGCGCATCGCCATCGCCCGCCACGCTGGCAGCGAATCGGCTCAGCGGACGGGATCCGTTTCGGACATTTCTCGGAGCCGCTTCCGAAGGAGCGCTGGCGGCGGGAATCCGGCCTGCCCCAGAGCTCGCGCGAGCGCGTTGGGCGACGCATAGCCGACCTCGCGGGCTACTTGCAGAACGGTAAGCTCTGGCCGGCTCAAGAGCAGCGTCGCGTTTTCGACACGCCAACGATTTCTCGCGTCGCGCCAACTCTGGGCGTTGAGTGGATAGCGACGTCCGAAGTCGTCGAAAATGCGCTGAACCTGCCGACCCGAAAGCCCAACGCGGTCACCCATGGACGGGGCGGTTGGTACGTCGATCGCGAGGTTCTCGAACTGCAGGTCGAAGGCCGGGGGCATCGAGAAGGATCGCCGCACCTGGGGCGAGGAAGGCTTCGTCGACCGCGAGCGCCCCGTTGACCAGCACCCGCGCGACGCGTCGGCGCGAATCGCCGACCGTAGGAAAGGACGCGGTGATCAGCCGCTCGTCAACCGAGATGCCATGGCCGCGGGTGTACCGAAGCACGAACTCCGGACGGCGCAACGTCGCGACTTCGAAGACTGGGTCCCCCGACGACAGCGCAAAGCGGGCGTCGATTCGAAGGCACGGCTCGCCCCCCGTGGACGCGTCAGCGAGCCTCGGTGAGGGCGACGACCTCGGGGACAAGCGTTGCGACGTGCTGCGCTCCACCCAGCCCCCCCCCCCGCTTGCTACTTGATAACTCCGGCTTGCCCCTCGCACGCGCACGCCGAGCCAATGGGCCCACGCTGGACGCTGCAACGGAAAGGAGCAGCGGCGGTGACGCAGGTGGTGTTCGTGTTGGCGTCGACGACCCGGCCTGGGTCGCTGTAGCAGCCGCACGAAGCCATAAGCGCGAGGCAACGCAGGTTCCGTTCCCGACGTTTTTCTCGCAGCTCTCGCGATTGGACGACGGCCGCCTTCCCGGGGCGCGATCGCAGGTCGAGATCACCCTGGCGTGAGCGGACGCCAGCCAGTCGCGTGTCACGTCGCTCGGAAGCTTGCGGCCATGCCTCACCGCGGCCGGTCGTACTCGAGCGCCGCGGCGGCGAGGGCGGCGAGCAGATCCGCCGTCGACGCGGGCTTGTAGATGACGCGAAAGAGCTCGAGATCCACCGCGGCGTCTACGAGGCGCGACGCGTCGAGGGTGCCGGTGAAGAGAATCCGCAGCGTGCGCGGTGCAATGCGCGCCACCTCGCGGAGCATCGCGAGCCCGTCCATGCCTGGCATCTGAAGGTCGGCAACGACCGCCACGAAGGGGCCGTCGCGTTCCACGGCGCCGATGCCTTGATGGCCATCAGAGGCCGTATGAATCTCGTGGTACCGGCCCAGGCTTCGGGCGAGACCGCGCCGTATTCCCTCTTCGTCATCGACCAGGAGCACGCGCCGCCGATTTGTCATCGGCCCCGTCCCCAATCCACCATCCCCCACACCCATCGCTGCCCCCATCCGCGCCGGCTCGCGTGCGCGCTCGCGTGTGCCAAAGAGCTCACGCGGACCGGCCGTCGAGGAGCGCGTCCACTTCGGCGAGGACCGCGTCTAGCTCCTCCGCGAAGCGCTCCGTCAGGGCCTGGTAGGCGACGCCGCCCCTCTGGCCGTCGACCTCCACGCCGCCGTCGTCCTCGAACTCCTCGATGGAGAGCGCCGCGGCCGCCGCGTCAAACGCTCCGAGGGTACGCAGCGAGCCTTTGAGCCCATGGGCCACTTGCTTGAGGGTCGCCGTCTCGCCGCACGCCGCCGCCGCCGCGAGCTGGCCGCGGAGGCGGTTCGCGTTGCGACGAAAGGCCCCGAGAACGCTCCGAACGAACGCGTCATCGTCACCTGCAACGTCTCGGACCGTCGTGAGATCGATCGCCATGTTCACTGCCATCCCTACCGATGGGAACGGTCGGCGAGGCGAGGTCCTTAAGTGGAGCCGGCACGTTCACACCTCTCAAGTTCTGGAGTGGCCCTCCGTTCAGGGAGGTGAGCCCGCGTCTCTCCTTCTCCACGCGGCCTGGAGGTTCTATGCGTGTGCTGATCGCGGACGACGACCCCATCGCGCTCCTGTACGCCCAGAGCGTCGCCGTTGCCTTGGACCACGAGGTGGCTCTCGCCGAGACGGGCGAGGCCGCCTTGGCCTTGGTCGACTCCTTCCAGCCGCACGTCATCGTCACCGATTGGCTCATGCCGGGCCTCTCGGGCGTCGACCTGTGCCAGCAGGTGCGAGCCGGCGACGCAACCCGGGAGACCTACATCATCGTCTACACGGCGCTCTCCACTCCCGAGGATCGCCTCGAGGCCCTCGGGGCCGGCGCCGACGACGTCCTCATCAAGCCCATCGCGGCCGAGGACTTCGAGGCGCGTCTCCACCTCGCCGAGCGCGTCACCTGCGGCGCCAGCGCCAGCGACGAGACCGTGTTGCGAGCCGCCTTGGCGCGCAGCGCGTCGAATGACGCCGACCTCGTCCGAGCCCTCGCGGAGACCTACCAGTCGCGCGAGGATCGCGTGAAGGCGCGCGCCTTCATGCGACGCCACCTTCACGTCGTCGAGGCCGTGCTCGGCGACTCGCACGAACGCGTAAAGCACCTTCGCGGCGCCCTCTCGGCCTTGGGTGACTAACCGATGGACGTCCTCATCGTAGAAGACTGCCCCACCGACGGCCCGCTGGTGGCCCGCCTCGTTGAGAAGCTTGGTCATCGCGTTCGGTTGGCGAAGTCGGCTCACGAGGCCCTGCCGATCGTCAGCCAAGAGCCGCCCCACATCGTGATCACCGACATGATGATGCCCGGGCTCTCCGGCGCAGAGTTCGTCACGCAGCTCCGCCAGATGGAGCTTCCGCACTACCTCTACATCATCATGCGCACCGGTAAGGAGAGCGAGCAGACGATCTCGTCGGCCTTCTCCGCGGGCGTCGACGACTTCATCGCCAAGTCGCGCCCCATCGATGAGCTCCGCGCGCGCGTTCGCGCCGGAGAGCGCATCGTGCGGCTCGAGACCAAGCTCCGTGCCCGCGTGGGCGAGCTCGAGAGCGCGCTTCGGCGCCTCGACATGAACGCCTACCTCGCGGCCACGGCGGCGGCCGCGACGGCGACGCTCCATCCGGGTGCCGTAGAGCCCTCTGGCGCCGCGACCGAGGGCATCGCTGCCACGGTGCCGTGGCGGACGCTCGACACGGTCCTCCAGACCGTGTTCGCGCAGTTCTTGCAGCAGGAGGTCGCCACCAGCTCCGCGGCGGGGTTCGCCTCGTCGACGCGGTCGCGACGACGATACCGCTGACCGACGTGGTCCATGGCGTGGAGCTCGGTCTCACAGTCATGGCAGAGCGCGCTTCGCTCCGCGCCATCGCCGAGCAACTCTTCGGCGAAGCCGACGAGGAAACGGCGCTCGACCTCCTCTCCGAACTCGCGAACATCAGCATGGGTTCGACCAAGAACGGCTTCTCGGGCATCAACCAGATCTTCACGGGCGGCTTGCCGAAGCGCGCCACGCAAGCGGACGAGACCGTCCTCCTGAAGCCGTATTCGACGCACCAGCGACTCCTCTTCAAGGTCGGCACCTCGTCGCTGATGGTGCTCGTTGGGGCGCGCACGCAAGGGAACATCAAGCTCTCCGCCGCCATGCTCCGCGAAGGCATGGTCGTAGCCGAGGACGTCCACACCGCCGCCGGCGCGCTGCTCATTCGAGCCGGGACGCGCCTCACCGAGAGCCTCTGTGAGCGCCTCGCACGGCAACTGCCGCGCACCCAGGTGATCGAGCTGTCGGCCCCCGACGCCGCAAGCGCCGCCGTCGCGGCAGCGTAAGGCCCGAGGCCACCCGAGCCTCGACCCATCAAAATCGATGGGTCGAGGTACGAGGCGACGGCGGCTGCGCTGCTTTGGCACGCGCAAGCGTCGAGCGGGGCGGCGGCGACGTCCGCTCCAAGCGGCGACGGGCACCTCACTCCTTGGAGCGAGATGCCCTGAGGTGTTCGCCTTCGCGCGGCAGGGCGGAGGAGCGGCAGGGCCGAGCGGCGGGGCCACGGCACCGAGCGGACGGCCCATCACGAAAGGTCGCGGACTACTGCGCTTCGAGGACGACGAAGCTCATCTTGCCGGTGCCGTAGCCGGGCACCGTCACGTCGAGGTCGAGCCGCGTCTTCGGTTTGGCCACCAACGAGGCCACGGGGGCCGGCACGTCGCAGGGCGTCACGAGAATCTTCTCGAGCCGCACGTGGCCGCCACCGGTGACGTTGAAGAGGCTCGCGGCCACGTTCACCACCTCGTGGAAGTTCTCCATGATGCTCTCGGGAATCTTCCCCTTCTTGTGCGCCTCGGCGGCCACGGCCGGGGCGAGGAGCGACAGCGCAGCCCCGACGTAGGCCGCGCACGCGACGTCGCAGACGCAAACCGCGAGGAGATGCCCCTCCGCGTCCTGGTAGGTGGCAATGGCCCGCGCCGGCGCGACCGCCAGCGGTGCCGTAGCCGGCTTGGCCGTCACCGGCTTGCCCAGCAGGCCCCCTAAGAGCTTCAGCACAGACGCGAGGTTGGGAACGATCAGTGCGGCCATCTTGGTTCTCCCCCGAACTACGACTCTTGCCGTACGCGGCTTCCGACCACGCCGAGCGGCTCAGACGACTGGCTTGAGCGCCTCCTGGAACGCCTCCACCGTGAAGGGCTTCGCGATGAGAAAGAGCGCGCCCGCTTCCCTCGCCCGGGCCCGCATCTCGTCGGTGCCCTCCGAGGTGACGAACCCGAACTTCACTGACACGCCCTCAGCGGTCAGCGTGCTGAGCAGGTCGATGCCTGACATCTCCGGCATGTTCCAGTCGCAAAGCACGAGGTCCGGAGTCTCTTTGCGAATGTTCGCGAGCGCCTCCGCGCCGTTGGAGGCTTCCTCCAGCGTATGCCCGTCGAAGCCCGCTTGCCTGAGCGTGCGCGTCACGATCATGCGCATCGCCTTGCTGTCGTCGACCACCAGAATCTTCATGACTAGGCTCCTCTCTCCATTTCAGTCCCCGGGCGCTCACGAACCTTCACCGCGATCGGCTCGCCGCGGCAGGTGAACCGCAACACGGTGACCGCTTCATCGGCTTCCCCGCCCTGACCGGCTTGGACCCGCGGCGGCGACAGGTGACTCGGCCCCGGCAAGAGGGCCTTGATGTTCCCTCCGACCATGTTGGCCAGCTCTCCAAGGGCGTCGCGAACATCGTCCTGCGACGTGTCCGACGCGTCGAACATGGTGGCCGCGGCCCATCTCGCGAAGGCCGGCGAGCACTCGATGGCGATCTCTCCTTCCCAACTGCCCGAGATGCGCACGATGCCTTGCATCGTCGGCGCCTGCGAAGGCGCGCCGCCGGGCTCGACCTCCGTGCCGAGCACGGTCGTCCAGACGGTCTGCGTGAAGTCGAGGATGTTTTCCTTTTCGATCATGGCAATCAACCCTTCGCTCCGGCGGTCGGCCGATAGAACGTGGCGCGTTCGTATTGTTCACGCTCGTAGGACGGGTCCAGGTGCAGCGTCGTCTCGGCGCCGCCAAGGAAGAGAAACCCGTCCGGCGCGAGCGTCTGGCGCATGCGCCCCAAGATTCCCTTCTTCGTCTCCACGTCGAAGTAGATGAGGACGTTCCGAAGAAAGATGACGTCGAAGCGACCCGTGTGGGACCAGGGCTCGACGAGGTTCATCTGCCGAAATTCGACGCGCTGCCGGAGCTCGGACTTCAGCCGCCAGTCGGTCCCGACGCGTTCCATGTACTTCACGAGCAATCGAGCCGGCAGGCCGCGGTTCACCTCGAGTTGGCGGTACTTGCCCTCGCGGGCACGGTCGAGGACGGCCGTCGACAGGTCCGTGGCGAGGATGCGGATGCGCCAGTCCTTGAGCTGCGGGAACGCTTCGTCGAGGAGCATCGCGACGCTGTAGGGCTCCTGGCCCGTCGAGCAGGCGGCGGACCAGATGGTGAGCGTCTTGGTGGCGGCCCGCGCCTTGATGAGCTCTGGAAGGATTCGCTTCTCCAGAGCCTCGAAGGGTCCGGTGTCGCGGAAGAACGTCGTCTCGTTCGTGGTCATCGCTTCGACGACGCGCGTCGTCAGCTCGGGGCTCGCGTGCGCGCCACCGCGCAGCTTGGTTACGAGATCACCGATGGAGCCGTACCCCTGATCGCGGGCGACCGGGCCTAGCCGCGCCTCGACGAGGTAGTCCTTGTCGGGCTCGATGACGATGGCGGAGCGCTTGTAGACGAGCTCCCGCAGAAAGGCGATGTCGGGTTGAGAGACGGTCATGGAGCACCTAGCCGTTGGTGAGAGACAGCACCGGCGAGCGCCCGCTGCGCTGCGCCAGTGCCCACGCGACGAACAATTTCCGCAGCGATGGCCTCGAGCGGGAGCACGCCGTCGGCGATGCCCGCGCGAGCCACGAACCCAGGCATCCCCCAGACCACCGACGTGGCCTCGTCTTGCACGATGATCTGCCCCCCGGCCTCGCGAATGGCGTGGCAGCCGTGCAGGCCGTCCTGGCCCATCCCCGTGAGGACCACGCCGAGGACCGCGCCGTCGTAGGCCGCCACCACAGACCGAAACATCGGGTCAACGGCCGGCCGGCACGAGTTCTCGGGCGGGCCTTGGTTGAGCGCCGTCACGATGGCCGCGCCCTTCCGCGCGAGCACCATGTGATGGTCCCCCGGCGCGATGTAGGCGCACCCCGCCTCGAGCGTCTCTCCGCCAGCGGCTTCGATGACGCGAATGGCCGAGTGAGCCGAGAGTCGATCGGCCAGCATCCGCGTGAAGAGCGGCGGCATGTGCTGGGTGAGGACGATGGGCACCGGAAGCGTCGGCAGCGCACCAAAGATGGTCGCCAACGCGTTGGGCCCGCCCGTCGAGCAGCCGATGGCCAAGACGGCTGGCTTCTGACGCTCGCGGCGCGGCTCGGCCGCGCGGGGCGTCGCCGCGGGCGGCTTCGACAATCCCTGCGGCAAGAGGCTCGTCGTCGACGCCCCCGCCTTCGGGAAGAGCGCGCGAATCTTCGGTAGCAGCTGCGCCTTCACGTCGGCGGAGGCCGCGACGATGCCGGTCGTGCCCTGCGGCTTCGTCGCATAGTCGGTCGCGCCGCGACTCAGCGCTTCGAGGGTGGTCGTCGCCGCTCGCTCCGTCAGCGTGCTGAACATGATCACCGGGAGCTTTGGGTGCGTCTTCCGGATCTCCGTCAGCGTCGAGAGGCCGTCGCGCTCTGGCATCTCGACGTCGAGCGTGACGAGATCCGGGTTCACCTGCGTCAGCTTCTGCAGGCCGATGTTGCCGTTGGCCGCCGTGCCAACGACTTCAATCCAAGGTTCGCTCCCGAGGATGTCGGTCAACATCCTCCGCACGACGACCGAGTCGTCGACGATGAGCACGCGAACGCGGCTCATCCGGTTCCGAGCCCCATCATCGTGAGCTTCTCCTTGATGGTGTCGTGGGAGAAAGGCTTCATCACGTACTCGTTGGCGCCGGCGGCAAGCGCCCTCTCCACCTGCGAAATCTCCGTCTCCGTGGTGACCATCATCACGCGCATACCGTCGAGGGCGCGGCGCGAGCGAATCTCCTGCAGCAGCTGGTAGCCGTCCATGACGGGCATGTTCCAGTCGAGCAGCGCGAGCGCCGCGTCGCCGTTGGTCTCAAGCCGTTCGAGCGCCTCGACACCGTGCCCCGCCTCAACGATGTCGTCGATACCCACCTGCGAGAGAATCTTCTTCAGAATCATTCGAGTCGCCTTCGAGTCGTCCACAATGAGAACTTTCATCTGCTTCTCCCGCTGACGTAAACCGCTTGAGACTGGCCGAGCCGCCGCGTCACGCCGGCGGCTCGACCGTGAAGAACCGCTCAAACCTTGAACTGCGCCACGTGCCGTTGCAGGTCGCTGGCCATCCGTGACAGCTCGGTGGCCGCCTTCTGCGTCTCACCGGCACCCTGCGACGTGCCTTGCGCAGCGCTCGCCACGCCGGTGATGTTCTGGGCGATCTCCGAGCTCCCCTTCGCGGCCTCGACGACGTTGCGACTGATCTCGTTGGTCGTGGCGGTCTGCTCCTCGACGGCGCAGGCGATGGTGTTCTGGATGTCTGCGATCTGGTTGATGATGGAGCCGATTTGCCCGATGGCGTCGACGGCGCTCTTGGTGTCGCCCTGGATGGCTTCGATCTTCCGACCGATGTCTTCCGTGGCGCGCGCTGTCTCCTTGGCGAGCTCCTTCACCTCGTTGGCGACGACCGCGAAGCCCTTGCCGGCTTCGCCGGCGCGCGCCGCCTCGATGGTGGCGTTTAGGGCCAAGAGGTTGGTCTGCTGCGCGATTGACGTAATCACCTTGATGACTTTGCCGATCTCCGCCGAGCTCTCGCCGAGCTTGGCGACGGTCGTGTTGGTCGCCTCGGCGACCCGCACGGCAGAGGTCGCGACGCTGGCCGCTTGATTCGCGTTCTTGGCGATCTCGCGGATGCTCGCGCTCATCTCCTCGGCGCCGGTGGCGACCGTTTGCACGTTCTTGTTCACTTGCTCGGCGGCCGCCGAGACGACGTTCGCTTGCGCGCTCGTCTCGTCGGCGTTTGCGCTCATCTCTTGCGCCACCGCCGTCAGCTCTTCGGCAGAAGCCCCGAGGCCGTGCGAATTCTGCGTGATGGTGGTCATGTTGGCGCGCATGCTGCTGAGGAAGCGACCGAGCGCCTCGCCCATCTGGCCGATGGCGTCGGCGCCGCGCACCGAAACCTCGCGCGTGAGATCGCCCTGTTCGGCTGCGCGGACGACCTCGAGCATGGCGTCGACCTTGGTGCGGAGCTCTTCCGCCTGCGCGCGCTCACGCTCCTGCGCTTCCTGCACCTTGCGCTCCGTCGCGAGCCGCTCGGTGATGACCTCCCAGGTCACCATGGTGCCGCTGGTGTCGCCCTTGTGGTCGTAAATGGGGCTCACGAGCAAGGAGAGCGTCTCGGCGCCGAGCTGGATGTTCGCCTGATGCGGCAGGTTGCGCTTCGGATCGCCAAGAATGCGTCGCTGGTGCTCGGGACGCTTGTGGAAGATGTCGATGCTCTGGCCGACGATCTGGTCGACCTTGACGGGCAAGAGATGCTCGATGGTCTTGAGCGTCCGCACCGACGCCGGGTTGACGTATTGGATGACGTAGTCGGTGTCGGCGAAGAGCACGTTGATGGGCGCCTGCTCCATCATCGACTTGGTCCGCGCGAGGTCCCGCTCCGCGCGCTCCTTCTCCGTGATGATCTCCCAGGTCACCATCGCGCCGGTGTAGGTCCCAGCGTCGTCGTAGATGGGGCTCACGAGCAGATCGAGGCGCTCGGGCCCTACCGAGATCGACGCGCGATGGGGCAAGTTGTTCGGGTCGCCGAGGAGCTTTCGCTGATGCGACGGGTTCTTGTGGAAGATGTCGATGGACTGGCCAAGCATGTCGTCGGCGGCGACGGGCAGGTACTTCTCCAGGGTTCGGAGCGTTCTGACGGAGCGCGGGTTGATGTATCGAATCTTGTTCTGCCGGTCCGCGAACATGACGTTGACGGGCGCGTTCTCGAGCATCGCCCGGTTCGTGGTCAGCTCCGAGACGCGCTTCTTGAGCTCGTCGAGCTGCTTCTGGTCGCCACCGCCGCCGGGCAGGATGCTGAGTCGAGCGGGCGCCTGGACGACCTCGCCCTTGAGGCCCGCAACGGCGCCGACGACCTCGGCTCGAAGCGCCTCGTGGACGCCCGCGTCCTCCATCGCGCCGTCGAGATGGGTCGCCACGCGATCGAAGTGTTTGGCCTCAATCTTCAGGTGCTTGTGGGCGTCTTTGAGCGACGCCCCGCGGTACTTCGCGGGTCCGCCGAACGACTGCGACATAAACATGTACTGGTGCGCCTTCATGGTCGTCATGTCGACGTCCTCGAAGAAGTGCGACACCTCGGGGTCGGCCATGATCCGGTCGTAGAACTTGTCGACAACGGCGCGGATGGCGTCTTTGCCGCCGAGTCGTTCGAAGAGCGATTGTGCTTTCACTTCTGCCGGATTCGTCATGTTCCTGTCTCCCGTTTCAGTTGATGGCTGGCACGCCTGGCGGCGGCGTTCTGTTCCCCGTCCACGCACGCCGCCTCTCAAGCGAGGTCGGCGCGAACAACAACGTCAGGCGGCGCCCTGAAGGTCCACGGCGCGCTCCGTATCCAAGAGCAAGAGAAGTCGGTCGTTCAGCTTGTAGACGCCGCGCACGAGCTCGCGAGCCCGCGCCGGCATGGTCTCCGGCGGCCCCTCGAAGGCGGACTCGTCGACCTCGACGACATCGCCGATGTCGTCCACGAGGAGACTGACGGCGCCGTCGTCGGTGCGGACCACGACGTTCATCGGGAGCTCGCCGCTCTTGGCCGGCGCGATGCCCAGCCGAATTCGCATGTCGACGGCGGTCACGATCTGTCCGCGCAGGTTGATGAGACCGCGCACAACGGCGGTCGCGAGCGGCACGCGCGTCATGTCTTGGTAGCGGATGACCTCTTGCACACGCGTGACATCCACGCCGAAGCAGAGGCCATCGAGAAAGAAGGTGCAAAGCTGTCTCGCGTCCACGGTGCGCTCCTTTTCCTTGTCCCCGTCCATGGCCGCCCTAGCTCGCCTTCTCGAGCATCTGCGGCTCGACGGCGCGGATGACCCCGGTGATGTCCAAGAGCTCGGTGACCTTGCCCTGCACCACCGCGGCGCCGAGGACCCCGTTCTGTCGTCCGCCGTCTTGCAGCGTCACGTGCTCATCGACGATGTCGACGATGCGGTCGACCACGAGGCCTACGCGGCGCCCCGCATGACTGGTGACGATGACCTGCAGCGGCTCCTCGCCCTTCTTGGCGCGCGCAAAGCCGGCTCCGTCCAAGAGCTCGCCCAAGTCGATGAGCGGCATGATTTCCCCGCGATATTGCACTACGGCCCGCTTGCCGGCTCGCTCGACGCGGTCGCGCTGGAACTCTTCGAGGCGCGCCACCATCGACAACGGCACGGCGCGGTTGCCCTCGGTCCCGGTGCGGAACAAGAGGAGCGTCTGGCGGTCGTCGCTGCGCCCCTCGGTTCGCGCGGCCTCGCCCAACGTGCGCTCGCGGCCGCTCGAGCCGAGGCTGACGCGCTGCGCGAGCCCGACGACATCGAGGATGAGCGCCACCCGGCCGTCGCCCATGATCGTTGCGCCGGCGAAGACGTTGAGCCCTTTGAGCTCCTTGCCGAGCGGCTTGACGACGATCTCCTCCGTGTCGCTGATGCCGTCGACGACCAACCCGAACTGACGGCCGTCGGCCTGGACCACGACGATGTTCACCGAGCCGTCATCGCTCACGCGAGGGGCGCTCTCGTCGCCGAGGGCGTGCGACAAGAAGACGAGCGGCAGGAGGCTCCCGCGGAGGCGGTAGACGGGCGTGCCGTGCACGTACTCGATGCGCGCCGACTCGGGCCCGGCGGTGGGACCGCCGGCGGCCTTGTTCTGCTCCGCGTCGATGCGAACCAGCTCGAGCAAGCTCGCTTGGGGGATCGCGAAACGGTCGGTCCGGCTCTGGACGAGGAGCGCTGGGATAATGGCCAGCGTCAGCGGGATCTTGATCTTGAGCGTCGTGCCCTTGCCGGGCCGGCTCTCGAGGTCCACAGCCCCACCGATCTTTTCGATGTTGGTCTTGACGACGTCCATGCCGACGCCGCGACCGGAGACGTTCGTGACCTTCTCGGCGGTGGAGAACCCCGGCAGAAAGACCAGCTTCGCCACCTCGCGGTCGGTCATCCGTTGCGCCTGCTCCGGCGCGACGAGGCCGCGCTCGATGGCTTTGCGACGAATCTTGTCGGGGTCCAGGCCCGCTCCGTCGTCGGAGATCTCAATGTTGACCTGTCCGCCCGCGTGGTACGCGCGGAGGTGCAGCGTTCCCATGGGGTCCTTGCCGGCCTTGACGCGAACCTCCGGCGACTCGATGCCGTGGTCGACGGCGTTGCGAACGACGTGCGTGAGCGGGTCTTTGATGGCCTCGATGATGGTGCGGTCGAGCTCGGTCTCCTTGCCGTCCATCGCGATGCGGACCTGCTTTTTGCACATCATCGAGAGGTCACGGACGACGCGGGGGAACTTCGCCCACACGTTGCCGATGGGCTGCATGCGCGTCTTCATGACGCCTTCTTGCAGCTCCGTGGTGATGAGGTTGATGCGCTGCGAGGTGGCGATGAGCGCCGTGTCGCGGCTCGAGGTCGACGTCGAGAACTGAAGGATCTGATTGCGCGCGAGGACCAGCTCGCCCACCAGGTTCATCAGCTTGTCGAGGAGACCGACGTCGACGCGAATGCTGGCGTCCACGGCGGCGCTGCTCGCGTGCGGGTCGTCGACCTCGGCGGGCTTTGCGGGCGCGGGCGCGGGCGTGGCCGGCGCAGCGGCGGCGACGGGGGCCGCGACGGCCTCATCGACGATGGCAGGTTGCGGCGCGGCAGCCGTGGGACTCGGCGCGGCGGGCGCGACCGGCGCCTTCGCCTCGACGGGCGGAGCGCTCGGCGCCCGCGGCGACGACATCTGCACGAGCTGCGCTCGCACCGCTGTGTAGTCCTCCGTCCCTTCCTCGCCCGTGCGCTCGACGCTCGCGAGGATGGCGCGTACGCCGTCGACCATCGAGAGGAGCGCGGTGGTGAGATCCGGTGTCAGCGAGAGCTGCCGATCTCGCAGCTTCGCGAGCAGGCTCTCGCCGACGTGAGTCAGCGCCTCGAGGCGTTGAAAGCCGAGAAAGCCGCTCGTCCCCTTGATCGTGTGGATCGTGCGGAAGATCGCCGAGATGCGCTCGATGTCGTCAGGCGTGCTCTCGAGAGCCACAAAGTCGCGGTCGAGTCGGTCGAGGTTTTCATAACTCTCGACCAAGAACTCGCGAAGGATCTCGTCGTCCGTCGTCGTCATGGTGGCTCCTGTGCCCGCAGGCACGCTTCGACTCACGTTGGCCGGCTGTCGTTCACGTCCGTTCAGGGGAACGGCACCCCAAGCGATGTTCTTCAGGTGCAGAGCCCATGCCGACGACGTTCTCCGGTTGATTTCTGGGTGCGCCAACGCCTTGACGCTGCTCGGCGCTCGACCGCGCGTCATGGCGCTGGCGAATCGTCAAATCGACCGCCGCCCGGTCCCGCGCCTGGCCACCGGCTCCCCTCGCGACGGGCGTTTGCCGTCGGCGCAGTTCTTGAACCCATCGCGGTCACGCCATGAACGACCTCGCGCTCTTGCTGGTAGACGACGACGCTCTCTTGCTCAGCGCCTTGGTGCGCGCCCTTCGCGGGCGCGTCACAGTGCGAACCGCGACCTCCGGAGAGAAGGCGCTGGAGCTGCTCCGCGCCGGCCCGAACGACTACTTCGCCGTCGTCAGCGACATCCACATGCCCGGCATGGACGGACCGACGTTCCTCGCGGCGGCGGCCCGCGTCGCGCCTCGAACGCGGGCGATTCTCATGTCGGGACGACTCGAGACGGAGGCGCTCCTTAGGGCCATCAACGGCCCCGGCGTCTTCCGCTGCCTCCCGAAGCCCATCGAAACCAGGATGCTCGTCGCCACGTTGGAGGAAGCCTGGGCCTCGTTTCGGGCCAAGCCGGCATGACGCAACCTGTGGGCCGCTTGCCGCGTCAAACATTTGACGTCGCCGCGGTCAAGGCGCAGGCACGCACATCCATCCGCATGGCTGCACCCGTTCGCGGAGATCGCATGAGCGTGCCTTGCGAGCCGACGGAAAACCAGGCGAAGATGTCACCGTGACTCCTTCGTCGCTCTCCGCCTTCCCTCCTAAGAAGCCCCAAGAGGCCACGCCGCCGCGCGTGCTCATCGTCGACGACGATGCGCTCATCGTGTCGGCCGTGTCGCGCGTCCTTACGCGCGCCGGCTTCGTGGTCGAGTCGGCGCCCGGTGGCGAGGCGGCGCTCGCGAAGGTCGAGCAGTTTCAGCCGGACGTCGCCATGGTGGACGTGCACATGCCCGGCATGGACGGCTTCGAGGTCGCGCGGCGCCTCGACGATCTCCGGCCCGCCGTTCCCGTGGTCCTCATGACCGGCGACGACGCGCTCACCGCACCAGCTCCCCGCAGCGAGAAGGGCGTCTTCGAGTTTGTCCGCAAGCCCATTGATTCGCTCGAAGCGCTCGCGCGCGTCCTCAAGAACGCAGCGAAACAGCACCGCCTCGACGAGCGGGCCGGCGACCTCGAGAAGCAGCTCTTTGCGCAGGCACGGTTCGGCGAGCTCGTGGGCAATTCGCCGCCGATGCAGCAGGTCTACCACTTCATCGAGAACGTGGCGGCCACCGACTCGACGGTCCTCATCACCGGCGAGAGCGGCACCGGCAAGGAGCTCGTCGCCCGCGCCATCCACGCGCGCTCGAAGCGAGGCGGGCGGCCACTCATCTGCGTCAACTGCGCGGCGATCCCCGCCGAGCTCGTCGAGAGCGAACTCTTCGGACACTCGAAAGGCGCCTTCACCGGCGCCGCCACCGAGCGCGCCGGGCTCTTCAAGTCCGCCGACGGAGGCACGCTCTTCCTCGACGAGGTGGGCGATCTACCCATCGGGGTCCAAGCTCACCTCTTGCGCGCACTTCAGCAAGGCGAGATCAAGAGCGTCGGCGCCGACGCCGTCACCAAGGTCGACGTGCGCGTCATCGCCGCCACCAACGTCGACCTCCCGAAGAAGATCGACGACGGGCGCTTCCGCAGCGATCTCTTCTACCGGCTCAACGTGCTCGCCGTTCAGCTCCCGCCGCTTCGCGAGCGGGGTGACGACATTCTGCTCTTGGCCGACCGCTTCCTCGAACGCCTCGCGTCACGCGTCGGCATCCCTGCGAAGAAGCTCGCCCTGGAGCCGCAGAAGCGCTTCGTCGCCACGGTTGGCCGGGCAACGTCCGCGAGCTCGAGAACGCCCTCGAGAGGGCGCTCGTCATGGCCCGCGGCCGCATGGTCGAAGAGGGCGACCTGCCGATGGCCTCGCCCAAGGTGTCGATCCCCCAGCAGCTCATGCAGCGCTCGTTCACGCCGCTGGGCCTCTACGAGCTGCCGTTCTCGGAGGCGAAGCGCGCGTGGCTCGAGCGCTTCGAGACGCGGTACGTGCAGAAGGCGCTGGAGCGCTCCGCTGGCAACCTCGCCGAGGCCGCGCGCCAGGCGGGCCTCGATCGCTCCAACTTCCGCCGTATCGTGCGCAAGCTCCGAGAGAAAGACGACGAGTGATTCGACCCGGCACGCGCCGGTGAGCGAACACCTGGCGCGCGCCGAGCGGCCCTCCGTCGGCCGTTCCGAGGACGACTACTGGGTCTCGTAGACCGTGAGGCGCCACGGGCTGTTGGCCGCTGCGCCGGCGTTGGGCTTCATCTCCACGGAGTAGAAGTCGGTCTTCTGGAAGCTGCCGGCCGCGCCGATCGTCGTGAGCGTGCCGTTGATCTTGAACTCTGGGGTGACGTTGCCGACCCACTCGACGTAGAACGACGTCGTCGCCGCTTGGAGCTTGAACTTCACGAAGTCGACGTCGGCGGCGGCGTCGCCCCCGCCGGCCAAGATGCCGCAGATGGAGCTCGACCCGGCCGTGGGTGCCGCCATCTCCGTGGCCGTGCCGGCCGCGTTGTTGGGCTCCACCTCGACGGTGCCGTTCACGACGCACGGAATGCTGCCAGCGTCGCCGGCGTCGATGGTGATGGGCGCGCCCGCGTCCCTCTGGGGGCCGGGGTTCGAGTCAACAAGGCTCCCCGTGTCCTGCGTTGAGCTCGAGTCCGAACCTCCACCTCCGTCGAACCCGGTCGAGCTGTCGCCGGAGCTGCTCCCGTCACCGCCACCGTCGGTCGTCGGCGTGACGTCGCCGGAGGATGAAGAGTCACTGCACGCCGTCGCGATCGCGGCGAGCACGATACTCGAGAGCGCAACGAGGCGAAGCGAACGGGGGACGGACATGACCATGTGGAGCTTCCTTCCTTTCGGATAGACGACAATCGCTTACATCAACCGGGCCCGGCGGCCTGTCGGGTTCGCCTGGTCGCAATGCCCGTGCCCGGCGAGGCTACCGCGAAACGAGAGCGGATCGGGCAAGGAACCCCTGGCGCCCGTGTCGCGGAAGCAGCCTCCGCAGCGCGGCCATGGAGCCGGTGCGCCCCAAAGGCGGATCAGCCGACGTCCGGCGCGCGGAGCCCACATGCACGGACCTCCGGCGCGCCGCACGGTAAGAGTGCAGTTTGCACAAGGAATGGAGCGGTTGGCGATTCACGGCACGCGGTCGGCCGCGAGCTGGCCGGCGCGACAAGGCACGCCGCCCCCCGGATGTGTCGCGTCACCCGTAAGGTAATAACCGGCGATGGGCGTCTCGTGGTGCGCGGCGCCCGCGACGGGTCGCATGAAGAAGAGCTGGTCGAGGGTCATCTCGCCACCGTAGAGGTGCCCCTCGGTGAGCCCCAGCTCGGCTTCGAGATCCGGTGGCGTGTAGAGGCGCGACGCCGTGATGCCGGCGCCAAGGCCGGGAAACATCGCTTCGAGCCGGCGCAAGATGGCGATCTTCAGCTCGCCCTTCGTCTCATCGGTCCAGCCCCCCTCACGCGCACGAAGAGAAAACGGCGCGAATTGCGCCGCCACATGCATCACGTGTTTGCCGCTCGCAGCGAGCGACGCGTCGTGCAACGAGGGCACCGTGACCTCGAGGACAGGCGCCTTGGAGAAGTCGCCGTGTTTGGCGTGATCGTAGGCGCGCTCCACTTCGTTGATCGAAGCGGCCGAGACCATCGTTCCCTTGCGGCACTCCGGTGCGAGCGTCGCGAGGGCGCTCTCGTCGTCAAGCCCCAAGAGCAAGACGGCGCGAACGCCTCGAAGCTTCACGTGGGTGACGGCGCGCACGAACTCCGGCGCCAGGTGCCACGGGTCCAGGTCCTCGAGGAACGCGCGCTTCGGATCGGCGCCCGAGATGACGGCGCGCGCCTTCACCGAATGCCCGCCAAGGTCGACGGCGACGGCGCGACCGCTCTCGACCGCGACCTTAGGCTTTCGCCCGAGGACCGACTCCACGCCCGCCTTCTTGCAGGCGGCGAGGAGCGCCGCCACGAGGTGGTCACGCTCACCCGTGGGGAAGCGACGATTTCCGAAGGCCCCCCTCGCCTGCCCCATGTGGTGGTGGAGCAGCGTGGCCCCGGTTCCACCGGAGCGAGGCCCCTGAAACAGGTTGGCGAGCGCCGTCACCGCCAACATGGCCTTCAGGCGCTCCGACTCGAAGCGATCTTCGAGCACGTCGGCGACGGCCATGGGCAAGACGCGGAGCATCTCGATCATGTCGGCCTTGCCGAGGCTGCGGAGGCGCAGGCCGTGCCCCGCGAGCGAGAGCAGGTCACGCGCGCCCAGGCCATCCTGGCCGTTGGTCAGGACGACGGCGTCTCGCGTGGCCAGCGCCTCCATGAAAGCGGCCAGGCGCTCCATCTGCGTGGCGAACGAGACCCATTGCTCGGCGTCTCGCTTGGAGACCGCGGCGATGCTGCCCTGCGACGCCGCGAGGTCCCCCGACAGCACGAGCGGCGGCGAGCCCTCGCCCACACCAACGAGCGGCCAATGGCGCGCTTCCGGAGAAAACCCGTGCTCCCCGAGCCCGAGGCTCGTGACGAGGCGACGCGAGACGTGCCCCGCCTCCGCCGGCGCGAGCGCGGCTCGAAAACCCGGCGCGAACTCGCGAAGGGCCGCCGGTCCGCCTAGCGCGCGACCTCGCTCCACGACGAGCACCGAGCGCCCGCGCCGCGCCAAGAGGAGCGCGCAGGTAAGCTCGCTGGGCCCCGAGCCGAGGACCACCGCGTCGTACTCTTGTTTCTCCGGAAGGCCAGCGGATGCCTGCGTCATGATCACACCCCGTCCTTGAGCATCTCGACGGCCGCCAAGCGCCCCGACGCGCCCATGATGCCGCCGCCAGGGTGCGTCCCCGCGCCGCACTGGTAATAGCCGCGGATCGGTGTCCGGTACTTCGCCCACTCAGGCAGCGGCCTTAGGAAGAAGAGCTGACTCAGCGCCAGCTCGCCCTGGAAGATGTTGCCCTCGGTCAGGCCGATGGTGTCTTCGATGTCCTTCGGCGTGATGACCTGCCGGTGCAGGATGGCGCTCTTCAAGTTCGGCGCGTATTCGGCGAGCGTGTCGATGACGGCGTCACCGAAGGCCTCGCGCTGCTGGGCGTTCCAGCCGCCCTCGAGGTGGTAAGGGCAATATTGAACGAAGGCGCTCATGACGTGTTTGCCGGGCGGCGCCATGCCTGGGTCGAGGACCGACGGAAAAATCACGTCCATGTACGGCTTCTTGGAGAACTGCCCGTACTTGGCGTCGTCGTAGGCGCGCTCGAGGTAGTCCACGCTCGGGCTGATGGAGACGGCGCCGCGATGAAGGCGAGCGTCGTTGGGCAGGCACGTGAAGCGCGGCAGCTCCGAGAGCGCGAGGTTGACCTTCCCCGACGAGCCCCGGTAACGGAAGCGCCGAATCGTCGAAACGAGGTCGTCGGGCAGCTCTTTCGCGTCGACGAGACGAAGAAACGTCTGCGACGGGTCGAGGCCCGAGACGACGCTCTTCGCGACGATCTCTTCGCCGCCCTCGAGCACCACGCCGGTCGCCCGGCCTCCCTTGACGAGGACCTTGTGAACCTTCGCTTCGGTGCGGATCTCGGCGCCGAAAGCCCGCGCCGCGCCGGCGATGGCCTCGCTGATGGCACCGGTCCCGCCTTTGGCAAAACCCCAGGCGCGGAAGGCGCCGTCGATCTCACCCATGTAGTGGTGGAGAAGCACGTACGCCGTCCCCGGCGACCGCGGCCCCAAGAACGTGCCGATGATGCCGCTCGCCGACTTGGTGGCCTTGAGCGGCTCGCACTCGAACCACTCGTCCAGGAAGTCGGCCGCGCTCATCGTCATGAGCTTGTAGAGCGCATGAAAGTTCTCCTGGCTGAGGCCCTGAAAATGGCCCCCAAAGCGAGCCATCGAGCGAAGCTCGGTGGGGCGGAGCGACGTCGGATCGGGCGGCAGCATCCCGAGGATTGGCCGAACGGCCATGGCCATGTGGTGCATGAGGTGGCCAAACTCATCGACCGCCTCCGCGTCGCGCTTCGAGTGGCGATAGATCTCGCGCTTGGTGGCGTCGGCGTCGGCCCAGCCGGCGAGGTAGTCGCCGTTGGGGAGAGGCGTCACCGTGCTCTCGAGCGGCAGGATGTGCAGGCCGTGACGCGGCAGGTCGAGGTCGCGAATGATCTCCGGTCTGAGAAGGCTCACGACGTACGAGAAGACGGTGAACTTGAAGCCGGGAAAGATCTCCTCCGTCACGGCGGCGCCCCCAACTCGCTCGCGTTGTTCGAGCACGAGAACGGAGCGCCCGGCCTTGGCGAGGTAGCTGGCGGCCACGAGGCCGTTGTGACCCCCGCCGATGACGACGACGTCGTAACTCTTCGCCATGTTCAGCTCCTCTTCCGCTCGGGATTGAAAAACGGAAGCGCGGCCACGACAGCCTTCGCCTTCTTGCGCTGATGCTCAACGGTGACTTCGATCATGAGCGAGGTGCCGGCCTTGGCGAAGGCCGCCTCGACGTGCGCGAGGGCGATGAACTTCTTGAGCAGCGGCGACCAGCAGCCGCTGCTCGCGTAACCAACCTGGCGGCCCTCGGGGCCGTAAAGCGGCACGCTCGAGCGGAACGCCACGCTCGGAAGCCGCGGCGGCACGCCCGCTTCGAGGTAGAGCGCCTCGAGCGACACCCAGTCGACGTCGATGCCAACGAGCTGCCACGGCGAGCCCTTCGCGCGCTCCGCTTCGAGCGCGCGTTGCCCGACGAACTCGCCTTTGCCGGCCGATACGGCCCAGCCGAGTGACAACTCAAAGGGCGACGAGAGCTGCGAAGGCGAGATGGCACGGTGCGACGACACGTAGTCGACGTCGAGCATGATGAGGCCCGCCTCGATGCGCGCGACATCGAGGGCCCAGATGCCAGCCGGCGTGAGGCCGTAGTTGGCGCCGGCGTCGGTGAGCGCGTCCCAGACGGCGACGGCGCCGCCTTCGGGGATCCACAGCTCGTAGCCGAGGTCGCCGGTGTACCCGGTGCGCGAGACCTGGACGCGCACGCCGCCGAGGGTGGCGTCGACGACGCGAAAGTACTTGAGGTCCGTGACGGCACCGCTGGTGGCCTCGCCGAGGATGTCGCGCGCCCTCGGCCCTTGGAGCGCGAGGGCCGCCGTCTCCAGTGAAACGTCGTCGATCGTGACGTTCATGCCGACGGCGTTGAGCGTTAGCCAACGAAGCGACGGGTCAGCGGCCGTCATACGGAAGGTGCTCTCGCCGAGGCGCGAGACGGTGCCGTCGTCGATGACCTTTCCGGCGCTGTCGCACCAGGGCGTGTAGAGCACCTGCCCGACCTGGCACTTTCTTACGTCGCGCGTCACCACGCGGTCCAAGAGGCGCGCCGCGTCGGGTCCCTCGATGCGGTACTTCCAGAGCGGCGACACGTCGATGAGCCCGGCGGCGTTGCGCAGCGCCGCGTATTCGCGGTCGTGGCTCACGTCGTAGGCGCTCGCGACGAAATTCCCGGCCCAACGGCGCCACGCTTGGCTCTCGGCCATGAGCGGGCCCGTGCGTGGGTGAAACGGCGTGTACTTGGCCATCGCGTCCTTCCCGAGAGGCCGGCGTACTCGCGCCTCATCGGCCCGTCAAACCGAGCTTGCAGCGCGAGCCGCGGTCGGTGTCGTCGCGGCTGTCGCGCGACGGATACAGCGCGCTCACGGAGCGCTGTTAATAGTGCGGCGGCGGCTCGTCGCCGATGGGTGTCCCCGTCTGCTCACCGAGGTCGCGGAGCCTCTTGGTGGCCGAGGCGAGCTGAGCCGTGAGCTGCAAGATCGACCGTTCGTGCGAGTGCACCATCTCCGAGAGGTGCTCCACGGTCCGCTTCATTTCCATGTACCGGAGCTCGAGCTCCACGAGGCGTGATTCCATGTGTATCTTGCCGGAGCATGGCACCTCGGGCCTCGGCCGTCATCTTCGACATGGACGGCGTGCTCGTCGACTCAGAGCCGCTGTGGCGCGTCGCCGAGGTCGAGACCTTCGCGGCCTTCGGCATCGTCCTCACACCCGAACAGAGCGAAGCGACGCTCGGCCTCCGCATCGACGACGTCGTGAACCTCGTCGTCGGTGAGCGCCAGGACGTGGACCGTCACGCCGTCGGCCAGGCCACGCTCGCGCGCATGCGAGAGTTGATCGCGCGCGAGGGCAAGGCGTTGCCGGGCGCCAAGGCCGCCGTTGACCGCGCAGGGGCCCGGGGCCTGAAGGTCGGCCTCGCCTCGTCTTCGCCGCGCTCGCTCATCGACGTCGTCCTCATGCGACTGGGCCTCGAAGGCGCGTTCGAAGCCGTGCACTCGGCGGAAGACGAGCCCTTCGGCAAGCCGCATCCGGCGGTGTACCTGAGCGCTGCGGCGCGCCTCGGCGTCGCCCCCGCACGTTGCATCGCCATCGAAGACTCGCTTCGCGGCGTCATCGCCGCGAAGGCCGCGTCGATGCGCTGCGTCGCCGTCCCGGCCAAGGCCGACGCGCGCTTCGCCGTCGCCGACGTCGTGCTCTCGAGCCTCACCGAGCTAAACGACGAGGTCTGGGGCAAACTCTCCTCGCTCGCTTAGGTCGCCAGCGTCATCGCTCGAAGACGATGGGCAAGGTCACCTTCGAGCGGCCCTTCCGCTTCGAAAAGCGGAACGACGCGACGGTCCGCGCGACGGCGAGGATGAGCTGGTCGCGCATCTTCTCGTAGGGCGACGGCACGCGCGTCGTGTCGGACAAAATGCTGAGCGTGGTCACCTTCCCGGCGGCGGTGACCGTGAAGCCGAGACACAACGCGCCGGCGATGGGGAGTTCCTCTGCGATCTCGGAGATGGCCGCCGGGAGCTCAGCGATGCGGTCGGCGAGCTCCTCCACGGGAAGCGGTCCCTCAATGAACGGCCTCGGCTGTACGAACCAACCGTGAATGACCAAGCGCCCTTCGCGCGGGTCGTGGGTGCCCTCGACGCGGCGGACGCCGTGCGGGATGCGGGGGTCGAAGGCGACGAGGCGATTGAAGCGCGGCGGCACCAGCGTGATCAGATCGGGCGACTCGACGGAGCGCGTGGACGCGAAGTCGTCCCAGTAGTCGAGGAGTCCCTCGTTGAGCATCAGCGTCTCGCCGCCCTTGAAGGCGCGCTTCTGCCAGGGCGTCAGCGAGAAGACGAAGGCAAAGGGGCCGTGCGGCAAGTCCCCATGAAGCTCCTGCCGGCACCCTTCCACGTAGAGGCTGAGCCAAGGCGGCGAGACGTCGTGGCACCCGAGCGTGCGCCTCCCCCACTGGACCAGGTTGCGGTGAAACGACTCGTAGAGCTTCTTCGGGAAGTACTCCCACGCGGGCGTTCTCAGCAGCGTGTATTGGTCCGGCACGTGCCAGTAGTCCCAAACGAACCGATCGCCGCGCGCCGAGCGGGGGTCCTTGTAGCGCTCGTCGAAGACCGAGCGGAGCGCTCGCGCTTCTTTCGCAAAATCATCGACCACCAGGAGCGAACGGTTCATGGCTCACTGGTACCGCCTCGATGGGCAACGCGTCCATGTTTCGACGCCTCGCGACGGGCCGCGATTCTTCCGCGAACGTGGGCCCCGAACGAGGGTCGCGAGGGACTCAGCGCCGTGGGCGCGCCGCCGCGAGCGCCTCCGGCAGCGCCGCGTCGGCCTTCTCGCCGTAGCGAACGTCGACGTAGCGGAGCAAGAGCGCGCCGAGCTCCTCGGGCAGCCGCGCTGCGAAGGCCTCGAGCGGCTCCGTATCACCCTTGACGAGACCGGCCGCCGCCAAGTCTTCGAGGAACGTCGCGAAGGCCGGCATGGGGGCGGAGAACGCGAGCGCCGGCGACGGCCCCTCGACCGGCGGCGGGGCCTTCCGTCCGAGGGCGCGAACCAGCGCGAAGACTAGGAGTCCGAGGACCGCCGAGACGGAGAGCTGCGCGATGGTGCGCTCGGCGAGCCAGTCTTCCACGAGGCCCGCTCCGGCGGAGAACATCTCCGCCACGGCGGTCGCGCCCTCTTGCTCTTGCTCGCGCTGGAACGTGCCGCTCACGGGCGTGGGGTCGAAGGTCACCCAGCCGCGCCCCGGGAGCCACGCCTCGACCCAAGAGTGGGCGTTGCGATCACGCACGACGTAGTGCCCGAGGTACGGGTTGTGCTCCGAGACGCGATAACCGGCGACGACGCGCGCCGGCACGCCGATGGACCGAGCCATGAGCGCCATGGCGCTCGCGAAATATTCGCAGTGGCCAACCCGGTGCATGAACAAGAAGTCGAGCACCGGATCGAGGTGCGTCTTGCGCGCGCTCTCCAGTGAGTAGTCGAAGTCCTGTTGGAGGCGCTGCTCGATAGCGAGGAGCGCCTCGTGGGGCGCCTTCGCGCCGGCGGCCTGTGCCCACTGGCTCGCGAGCGCGTTGAGCGGCGGGGCCAGCTCGGCCGACAGTTCGCGGTCCTCGGGGCCGAAAGGCGCAAGCTCGGCGATCTTTCGCGCGCTCGTCCCGTCGGTGCGCACCCAATAGCTTGCGTCGGAGCTCTCCCGGTTGATGCGCACGACGCCGTGAGCGTCGGCGCTCGGCGT
Organism: Myxococcales bacterium; assembly: GCA_016703425.1. Lineage (NCBI taxonomy): Bacteria > Pseudomonadati > Myxococcota > Myxococcia > Myxococcales > Myxococcales bacterium. Next base: position 204,530 of record JADJCA010000030.1, on the reverse strand, counting down.
TCCGCTCGCGACGGCCAGCTCGCTCATCGACAGGGGCAAGAACAGGCGATCGGTCGCCTCACCGACCTCCTTCACGAAGAGCACGTCGGCGCCCTCGAGGAGCCGCCGAACCGCGAGGGCCTTGGGCGCCCCCGCCGCTTGGCGCACCCAGCGCGACCCCTCGTAGCGATCGAAGACGACGCCGCGGAGCCGCTCGACCCTGGGCCCGCGCAAGCGGAGCACGATGCGGCTCGAGCGGAGCAGCCGCGTCTCCTTCGCCGTCATCTCGCGCTGCAGGCGCATCGTGTCGGAGAACGTCGCGCGCGCGGCCATCGAGTCGAGGAAGGCGCGTTCGATGCGCTTCTCGACGAAATTGGCGATAGGCCGAAGCACGAGAGCGAGCGACACCGCGAGCGCGCACGCGAGGCCCACGATGATCGCCGCGACGGGCGCCGCCGTGCGCGGCACCTCGCGCCCCTTCGCGCGATGCAAGTCCCCCACGCGGAGCGACGCCACGACGCTCGCCAGCGCCGCGGCGACGATGACGCCGTAAGGCTTTCCTACCCGAGCGCCACCGCAGGCCATCACGCTGACGAAGGCCAAGAGCGCGTTGGGCGCGTGCCCCCACTCGACGTCGGCGACGATGACGCGAAACGCCGCGATGGCCAGCGGTGCGACCGCGAGGCCAAAGGCGAACGCCCCCAAATGGGTATCGCTGCGCGCGGCGAGGCCCAACGCGCGCACGGCGGCAATGACGAGCACCACAAGCACCAGCGACGCGAGCCGCTGCGTCGGTCGGTCGAGCGGCAGTCGGGGCCCGAGCACGACCGCCAAGAGGAGCGCGAGACCAAGGAGCGGCGCGGCCAGCGGCACCGGCGACGCCATGGCCAGCGCGAGCGTCGCTACCAGGAGCGGAATCGCGCGAACGAACCGCGGCCCAAGCTCGTCTGCGCGACTCACAGGGGCACCGCCGCTCCGAGGAGAACCGCCTCTGCCGCAACGGTCCTCACGGTGCCCGCGGCGCGTTCGCCCTCGGGCAGCGTGACCAAGACGAGCGACGCCAACCCCGCGGTCTCCAGCTTCTTCACGAGCGCCTCGCGACGCGCGTCCCACTCGGAGCAGACGAGGACGATGGCGGCGAAGCGATCGCGCTCCGCCAAGAGCGGCTCGACCGAGACCTCGACGTCGAGCGGAGCCTCTCGCTCGACGGCCGCCAGCCGATCGAGCGCCACCTCGAGCGTGCCCCGACCTCGACCGAGCGGCGTGGCGCGCGGCGCTTCAACCGTCGTGGCGGCGCCGGGCGCGTGCGCCTGCGAGCCGGCGACTCGTTCTCCAACGACGAACAGATCGATGAGCGTCTCACCTCGAAGGAGGCGCTCCACGACGCCGGCCGCCAGCGAGAGCGCCGCCTCGAGCGGCGCGTCCTCGGCGTAGCGCTTTCGCTTTCGCTCCGTCGTCGCGGCGTCGACGACGACGGCCACGTGCGTGAAGAACTCTTCCTGGTATTCGCGCACGTGAGGCACGCCCGTGCGGGCCCACGTCTTTGTGTGCAAGTCGCGAACCGGATCCCCGGGTCGGTAGGGGCGCACGCCGGCCAGCTCCCGCGAGTCGGCGAGGTGGCTCACGCGCGGCACGCCCCCGGGGTGATGGCGCCGAGCCCGCGGCAAGGTGAGGCTCGTGACGTTCGCCACCTTCGGCACCACGAGAAAGCGCGGCGCCTCCGTGAAGAGCGGCGGTCCCAAGGCCAAGCCGAGGGGGACGAGCGCTTGCACCCGGACCGGGTCGAGGTGGTGCTCGCCGCGTCGGTGAAACGTAGCGATGAGCGTCGCGCGCGCGCGCGCGCCTCGGCGCAAGACAGCGAGGCCCGTCGCGCGCTGTTGCCACTGGCCGTCCCATGGCAAAAACGGCCCGCGAACCCGTAACGACGTCGGCGACGCGTCGCCCTCGTTGTCGAGCACCACCGTCAGGTGCGTCGCCGCGCCCATGGCCACGCGTCGCGGCACCGACACGCTGGCTCGCACGCCGCGCAACCGATAGGCGAACGAGACCACAAACGACGCCGCGAGGAGCCCGACGAGCGCGCCCCACGCGACGTGACTCTGGGAACGACGCACGTCGAGCGCCGCCAACGCCGCCGGCGCCGCCAAGAGGAGCAAGAGCGACCCTTCTTGGCTGAAGCGACGGAGGACAGAGGCGACGACGCCGAGGACTCGGCCCGCGCGCGTGTGCCGATAGCGATCGCGCTCGGCGCTCGAGTCGGGGACGAGCACGTGGTTTTGCCTTGCGAAGGGCGTCAGCGCCACGATGACCTCACACGGGGACGGCGACGCGGCCGACGAGCTCACCGATGACGCTCGCGTCGCTGCGGCCGCCGAGGCGCGCCGACGGCGTGAGGCGAAGGCGATGCGCCAAGACGGACGCCGCGAGCGCTTGGACGTCGGCGGGGCTCACGTAGTCGCGCCCCTCGAGGAGCGCTCGCGCCTGGCACGCGCGAAACAGGGCCAGCGACGCGCGCGGGCTGCCGCCGATCTCGATCTCGGCGCTGGTGCGCGTCGCCTCGATGATGCGAAGCACGTACTTGGCGACGTCCTCCTTGACGATGACGCCTTGCACTTGGCGCTGGAGCGCCAGAAGCTCGTCTCTCGCCATCATCGGCTCGAGGCGCGAGAGCGGATCGGCCGTGGCGCGCGCGAAGAGAATGCGGAGCTCAGCCTCCGCCGAGGGGTAGCCGATGGTCGTTCGGAGCAGGAACCGATCGAGCTGGGCTTCCGGCAGCGGATAGGTCCCGGAGAAGTCCGCGGGGTTCTGGGTGGCCACCACGAAAAATGGCGAGGGCAACGGGTGCGAGACGCCATCGATGGTCGCCTGGGCCTCGTTCATCGCCTCGAGGAGCGCCGACTGCGTTCGCGGCGAAGCGCGGTTGATCTCGTCCGCGAGCAGGACGCTCGTGAAGATCGGCCCGCGACGAAGCTCGAAGGTGCCGTCGGCGGGCCGCAGCACCTGCGTGCCCAAGATGTCGCTGGGCAAGAGATCGGGCGTAAATTGAACGCGCGCGAAGTCGACGGCGAACACCCTCGCGATGGCCTTGGCAAGCGTCGTCTTCCCCACGCCCGGGACGTCCTCGAGGAGCACGTGGCCGCGCGCCAGGACGGCGACCAGGACGAGATCGAGGACCTCGCCTTTGCCTTCGATGACCGTAGAGAGCGCCGAGCGAACCTTGAGGAGAGCTTCCGGAATGGGCACGAGGGAAATTGAGGATACTCTAGCGGGCACCATGCCGAACCGCTTTCCCAACGTCTTCGAAGACAACAGCCAGAGTATCGGCCGAACGCCGCTCGTTCGACTGGGCCGCATCGCCAAGGGCGCCGGCGCCACGGTGCTCGCGAAGATCGAGGGGCGAAACCCCGCCTACTCGGTCAAGTGCCGCATCGGCGCCGCCATGATCTGGGACGCCGAAGAGAAGGGCCTCCTCGGACCGGGCAAAGCCATCGTCGAGGCGACCAGCGGCAACACCGGCATCGCGCTGGCGTTCGCCGCAGCGTCGCGCGGCATCGAGTGCGTGCTCACCATGCCCGAGACGATGAGCATGGAGCGCCGCAAGGTCTTGGTCGCGCTCGGGGCAAAGCTCATCCTCACGCCCGCGGCGCTCGGCATGAAGGGCGCCATCGCGAAGGCCGAAGACCTCGCCAAGAGCGAGCCGGGGAAGTTCGTCGCCGTGCGCCAGTTCGAAAACCCCGCGAACCCGGACATTCACGAGAAGACGACCGGCGTCGAGATCTGGGACGACACGGGCGGCGACGTCGACGTGTTCGTGGCCGGCGTCGGCACCGGCGGCACAATCACCGGCGTGAGCCGCTACTTCGAAAAGAAGCGCGGCAAGGCGCTCCATTCGGTCGCCGTCGAGCCCGCCCACTCGCCCGTCATCACGCAGACCCGCGCCGGCGAGCCGCTCGCGCCGGCGCCCCACAAGATTCAGGGCATCGGCGCCGGCTTCGTCCCGAAGAACCTCGATTTGTCCCTCGTCGATCAGGTGGAGCAGGTGACCAACGACGAAGCCATCGCCATGGCGCGGCGCCTCGCCCGTGAAGAAGGGATTCTTTGTGGCGTCTCCTGCGGTGCCGCGGCGACGGCGGCGCTCCGCCTCGCCGACGATCCGAAATGGTCCGGCAAGGTCATCGTCGTCGTCCTCCCCGATTCCGGCGAGCGCTACCTCTCGGGGCCTCTCTTCGAGGGGATGTTCGACGAGGTCATCAACATGCAGGCCACTTGATGACGGCCTTCGAGGGAATCGCTCACGCGCTCGCCGAAGGGTATCGAGACGGGCGCTGCCAACACATCGGCCGCGGCTTCATCCCGTCGAGAGAAGAGATCACGACCATCCTCGAGACGCTCCTCGCGGTCCTCTACCCGGGCTATTTCGGCGACGCCGACCTCCGCACGGCGACGCTCGAGGAGCACGTGGTGACCGATCTCGTGCGCGCCCACGACGCGCTCGTGCAGCAGGTGCACCGCTGCCTCTGCCTCACGTCGGCGCCCGCATCAGCCGACGCGTCCGTCGACGAGGCCACGACAAGCATCGACCGCGCAGCCGCCCGCGCGAGCGCCGAGCGCATCTCGGAGGCGCTCTTGCGGTCTCTGCCAGAGGTCCGCAAGAAGCTGGTCTTGGACGCGCAGGCCGCCTTCGACGGCGATCCGGCGGCGCGCTCGCTCGACGAGGTCGTGCTGGCGTACCCGGGGTTCTTGGCGATCTCGGTCTATCGCGTGGCCCACGAGCTCTACCGCCTCGAGGTCCCTCTCATGCCGCGCATCATGAGCGAGTGGGCCCATACGCGGACCGGCGCCGACATTCACCCCGGCGCCACCATCGGCGAACGGTTCTTCATCGACCACGCCACGGGCGTCGTCATCGGCGAAACGACGGTCATCGGTAACGGCGTTCGCCTCTACCAAGGCGTCACGCTCGGAGCGCTCAGCCTTCCGCGCGACGAGGTCTCGGGGCGCGTCATCCGCGGGCAAAAGCGCCACCCCACCGTCGAGGACGACGTCACCATCTACGCCAACGCCACAGTGCTCGGCGGGTCCACCGTCGTCGGCAAGGGCAGCGTCGTCGGCGGCTCGGTGTTTCTCACCAAGAGCGTGCCGCCGGGCCAACGCGTCGCCGTCGACGCGCCGAAGCTCCGCGTCCTCGGTGAAGCACCGAAGGCGACGCCATCGGCGCCGGATTTCGAGATCTGAAGCTCCCCCCAAGCGCCGCTCGAAGCGAGCTCGCGGCTACTTCATCAGGTGTTCACGCATGAAGCGAAGCGCGTGCCCCAGCTCGAGCACGCGGTTCTCGCGCTTCTGCGAGCCGTGGCCCTCGTCGGCGAAGAGGATGAGGCCTGTGGTGACGCCGCGCGCCGCGAGCGCGTCGACCATCTGGATGGCCTCGCCGGCGGGCACGCGCGGATCGTTCGCGCCTTGAATCAAGAGGAGCGGCGCCTTGACGTTGCCCACGTGGGTCGTCGGCGACAGCTTCACGAGCGCCTCCTTGTCCTTCTCCGGATCGCCGTACTCGCTGATGCGCAGCGCGCGCCGGTAGGGCGCCGTGTTGTTCAGGAAGGTCACGAGGTTCGCGATGCCGACGATCGACACACCCGCGTCGTAGCTGCCAGCGAAGCGCGTCATGGCCATGAGCGTCGCGTAGCCGCCGTAGCTGCCCCCGATCACGCCGACCTTCGGCTCCTTGCCGTTTTTGGCGAAGGCCGCCCGGACGTGTTTGGCCGCGTCCTCGATGTCTCCGATGACGTCGAGGCGCTTCGCGCCGTCGTCGGCGCGAAGGTAAGCCTTGCCGTAGCCGTCGCTGCCGCGAACGTTCGGGTCAATCCAGACGAAGCCCGCGTCGACGAAGAGCTGCGCCCACGCGCTGAACCCGGAGAGCGACTGCGCCTCGGGCCCCCCGTGAAAGTGCACCACCACGGGACACGGCTCGGACGCGCAGGACTTCGGGCGCCGCACGAACATCGGGATCTTCGTGCCGTCCTTCGCCACGTAGTGCTCGAGCGTCGCCTTGACGAAGCTCGCCGTGTCGAGCTCCGGCGCGCTCGGCAGCGCCCACGGCGTCACCTTGTTGGCCTTGAGATCAAGCACCAAGGGAATCGCCGGCGCGCCGCTCGTCCGCACGAGGAGCGTCGCGTGACGACCGTCCCGCGCCACCGACGCAATGCGCACGTGATCGGCATCGGGCACCGCCGGCGTCGGCCGCTCCTTGCCGGAGGCGAGGTCGAGGACACGGAGGCGCGTCGAGCCGCCTTCGTTGACGTTGTAGAGGAGCACGGTGCGGGCGTCGTCCACGACGAAGCCCGTGACGTCGGCCTTCAGCTCCGGCGAGAGCGCCACGAAGGGCTCCACCTTGTCGCCGGCGCCGCCCGCACGTTTGGCGCGGTAGAGCCGCCGGTATTCGCCGAGCTTGTTGGTCAGGACGAAGAGCTCGCCCTCGGACTTGCCGTAGGTGACCTCGTACTCCTCCTTTTCAGAGGCGCCGAGCAGCGGCACGAGGGTCTTCTTGTCGAGGTCGAGCTCGTGGATCTCCCGCGAGAGCGAGCCGGTGGCCTTGGCGAGCAGGAGCTTCGAGCCCGACGTGTCGAAGACCGACCACAGCCCGTCTTGTTCGAAAACCGTCTCGACGCGGCTCTCCTTGAAGTCCCATCGATAGACGACGTACGCGTCGGGCTTCTTGTCATTGGCGGTAAAGTAGAGATATCGCCCGTCTTTGCTGATGCGGTGAGCCCTCGCCTGCACCTTTGGCTTGTGCATGACGACTCGCAGCGGGCCGCCGTCTTTGCTCTGAAGGTACAGGCCCGGGTACTCCTCGCCCTTGGTGTCGCGCGCGACGACGAGCGTCTTGCCGTCGGGCGTGACGTTGACGATGGCCGTGGCGTCTTCGCCGCCGGTGAGCTGCACGGGAAAGCGATTGGGACCGTCGAGGCGATAGATCTGCTGGGTCCCGGTGACGGCCCACGAGAACACCAGCGCGCCGGCGCCCGGCAAAGGATCCCCGCGCCGGGCCCTCGCACGTCGAGCATGCTCTGGACCTTGCGACTCAGCTCACCGGGGAGCGGCGGCGGCGCGAAGCGCTTCAACAGCTCGGGGCTGACCGAGCCGGCGCCGTGGCCCGCGTAGGTCGCGCCAGCGTCGGCGGCGCTCGCGGCCCTTTGGGCGGGCGCTGGCGTGGGGCCAGCGTCGGCGGCCGCTAGCGGTCGCGGAAAGATCGGGGCGTCGGCGCCTTCCGGCGGCGCACCGCAGGCCAACACGAAGACGAGGGAGAGCGCTGTGGCGAAGGAGCGTTCAAGAGGCATGGGTGGGGTGCGTTCCTGAGAGTGGTCAGAAGGGGACGAAGAATGAGAGCGCGCAACTCGTTCCGTCAGACGTCGAGGTCTTTCCAGCGCTTGCTGGCCTGCGAGAACAGGATGAGGCCGATGAGCGACGCGACGCCGATGGCCGCGAAGGGGTACCAAACCTGGAACGGCTTGTAGGTGTCCCACAAGAGCTGGTTGATGGCGCTCGCGTCGAGGCCCGTCTCGCGAATGAGCGTCTCGACGGCGGCCGGGCGCTTGATGCCGAGGAAGTCCGGGAGCCGCGCGATATTTCCGTCCCACGCTCCCTTCGAGCGCCCGAGCTCGGTCTTCTCCGCGAGGTAGCGGAGGGCCAGCGTCGCCTTCTCGCCGCGGTCGCCGTAGAGCGCGCCAGCGATCTTGGCGCCGAGCGCCTGGCCGATGGCCACGGGGATGTTGACGTAGCCGAGGTAGAGCGCCTTCTTCCCCGCTGGCGCGATAAGCGAGAAGTACTCGGTCTTCTTCGGGCCCGTGAGCATCTCACCGAGCGAGAAGAGTCCGATGCCGAGGAAGAGCACGTAGATCTTCGGCGAGGCGCCGTAGACGATGGTGCCGGCCGTCGCGATGGCGATGCCGATGGAGATGGCGGTGAGCACCCGCATCCGCGACACCAACGCCGAGATGGGCACCACGAAGAGGACCACGAGGACGGCGTTCAGGTTGAGCGCATTCTCCTGCTTCAACTGGACGCCGCGGGCATCCTTCATGGTCCACGACTCGGGAATCCACGTGTTCGCTTTGACGAAGCTGGCCGAGTCGATCCAGTCGGCGTAGAAGTTCGGCATCAAGTCCCAGAGCTGGTAGAGCATCATCCAGAAGCCGCTAAAGAGCAGGATGATCGTGATGAGCCGCCACTCGATGAGGTTCTTGACGGTGCTCCAGATGACGTGCCCGAGGGCCTTCGACTTGTCCCCGCCGGAGTCGACCTCGCGGTAGGTGAAGAGCATCAAGAAGTTGAGCGACGCGATGATCGCGCAGCCGTAGAAGACCCAAGGCCATCCCTTGCCGTGGAGGTAGCCGGCGAACGGCGGCCCGATGGCGGCGCCCACGTTGACGAGCCAGTAGAAGAGACCCCAGCCCACGCTCGAATTTTTCTTCGAGGTCGATTGCGCCAGGGTGCCCTGAATGCCCGGCTTGAAGATGGCCGTGCCAAAGGCCAAGAGCAGGCACCCGATGAAGAAGCCGGTGAACGTGCGCTGCGTCGCCATGCCGAGGTAGCCGGCGACCTTGAAGCACACGGCCAAGAAGATCGTCCCCTTGTAGCCGTAGCGATCGGAGAGGCCGCCGCTCACCATCGGTACGAGCGACTGCATGAGCGCCCACCACGCCAAGATGGTGGCCTTGTCGGTCTGGCTAAAGTGGAGCCCGCCCGGCTCGTCGGCCTGCGCGATGTAGATCGGGATGACGACGCGCACGCCGTAATACGCCAGGCGCTCCCACATCTCCATGGTGCAGCACATCCAGAAGGAGCGCGGAAAGGTCCGCACGGTCTCGAGGAACGTGAGCTTCGTTTCGTTTGAGTCGGTCGCCGGGGCCGCCGTCATGCGGGCGGTCTACACCGAACGCCACGCGCGCGAAAGCGCGCGAGGGGGCTTGCGGGCACGCGACGTCGCAGCTCAGCCGCCAGGCGCGACCCCGAGGAGGCTTACTTCGGGATCGGGTTCACGGTGCCGCCGCCAGGCGCGCAACCGTCGGCTGACGCCTGGATGGCGGCCATGGCGGCGATGAACGCCGCCGGGTCGCCGTTGCCGACGTTCCAGTGGCGACACGGCGCGGGGACGTTGCCACACGCGTTGGTGAGCGCGCCGACGGTCGCCGGGTGGGGAGGCGCGTTGCCGCCCTGCGCGATGGCCTCGAGGTTCTTGAAGTCGGCACCGGCCATGCCGATGACGTAGGTGCGGATCTGCGTCGCCGCGTAGTGCGTCTGCAAGAGACCGGAGAGGAAGTTGAGGCCCTCGTTGCAGCCGTTCGGGTCGCCGTCGGTGATGAGGACGCCGATGGTCACGCGCCCGGGCCTACGATTGGCCGGCGTCGCCGTGAACCGCGTGATGCCTCGAATCGCGGCCTCGGTGGGCGTACCACCTCCGCCGCCGCCGCCGCCAGGGGACTCCGAGTTCAAGAGTCCATCGAACGTGTTGCTGGAGAGCTCCACAAAGCCGGACGGCGGAAGCGCGGCGACGTTGTAGCTATCGCCGGTCCCGCAGAGGTCCTTGTCGTGGCTCTTGAGAGGGAAAAACTGGAGCGCCGCCGCCTGCCCCTTCGCGCCGGCCGAGTTGAAGTAGCCGGAGAGCGCGTTGATGGCCTTGCACCACTTGGAGTTGACGTTCTGCCCGATGTTGCAGTCGCCCTGCCCGTCCTGCGCCGGCTCGTCCATGCTCCCCGAGCGATCGAACATCACGAACATGTCGACGGGCGCCGAGCAGTTGCCGCCGCCGCCAGCGCCGTCGCCGGTGCCGTTGCCGCCGTCGCCGCTCGTGTTGATGAACGCGCCGTCGAGGCTGCCGTTGCCGCCGCCGCCGTTGCCGCCGTTTGCGCCGTCGTCGGTCGACGAGCCGCAAGCGTAAAGAGCCGAGACCACGAGGCTGAATGCAGCGATGGAGCGAAGTCGGAGCATCCGCGGAGTCTAGCTTCGATCGCGCGGATACGCCCGATTTCGCCTTGTGGGCGCCGAGTGGTCGCGCCGCTGACCACGAGCCGCCAGCGAGGGCGACGACCGCGCCGAACGTGTGCTCGGGCGTCAACTAACGAGGAATGCCGCCCTTTACAGCGCAGCCGAAGAAGACCTCAACCTTGGCGCCGGGATCTTTCATGACGACGTCGCACGTTGCGGGACACAGAAGGATTTTTCCAGGCGTGGAGGGGTTGTCGTAGTGCCAACCGGGACCGTTGCAGGTCGCGTTGTACGTGAGCGTAGCCGGCGCCCCCGACGACGGCGCGTGGCGCACGTTGACCTTGTTGGGATCGATGGTCTGGCCGTTCGGTGGCGCGGGGATCGAGTAGTCGCACGACAACGCTTGGCTCGCGATGAGCCCAAGAGCTTTGGTCAGGTCATCGGCGATCTGGGCGTTGCTCGCCGTGTCGACGATGATCGCGCTCGTCGTGCCGCCGGCGGCGGCGATGTCGTTGAGGTTCGTGAGCGACTTGCCCACGCCGATGACGTAGGTCTTCACCGCCGCCGCGTCGGCCTGCGCCGCTGCAGCCACCGAGGCCACGCTGCTGCCGCAGTGGTTCGGCTCACCGTCGGTCACCAGAATCACGGCGGCCTTCTTTCCCGACGCCTGAACGTCCTTCGCGTAGGCGAGCGCGCCGCGAAGCGCAGGCAACGTCGGCGTGTTGTCGTCGAGCCCGACGTTGTCGATGACGGGTGCGAACTCGGTCGCGTTGGGCAGCGGCCGCATCGTGACGGCGGGGGCCTTGTAGTCGGCGTCGGCGCAGGTCATCTCCGCGCACAGCTTGTTGACGCACGAGAAGGTGTCGCCGTTGCCGCAGTCCTTGTCCTCTTTGCAGGTCTTGTTGTTGCTCGGGTAGAGCGGAAAAAACTGAAGAGAGGCCTCGAGCCCCTTCGTGCCTGCGTCCGCGAAGAAGGCCTTGAGGGCCGCGCTGCTCGCGTCCCATTTGTCGCCCTTCATGCTGCCGGAGCGATCGAACATGAAGACGAGCGACGCGGGCACGCCTTTGCCAACGGCCGACGAGGTCGCGCACGCGCTCGACGGGTCGACGTCCGTCGGATTGACGGTCCCTGAACCGCCGTCGGCGGTGTTGAAGGCCGAGCCATTGCCAGGCCCCCCGGCCCCGTTCACGTCGTCGGCCGTGCTGCTGCCGCAGGCTGCCAAGACCGAAACGAAGAGGCCGACGGAGAGAGCGGGGCGCAAGAGGGGCATGCTTTGCAGCGTGCAACCGATGTTCCCCATGAGTCAACCGCGCCTCACCACCGGCGCTCGCCCGATCCATCGGCGTTCTCAAGCTGCGCGGTAGGTGTAGAGCCCACGCGATCCCCGAGCCGAGCGCTCCCCGCGATGGACGCGCGATCCGTCAGCGGCCGTCGGCGGCGATGTGCCGCCGTGTGAGCCTCGATACGTTTTCCGTGCAGCTTGCACGAGGGTGGACGTAGCATCGCCGAAACTTTCCGGAGCCCGCACATGACCCTATCGCCTCGCGCCGTCTTCTCGATCGTTGGTTGGGCCAGCCCCTGGCTGTCGTGCTGTTTCTCGGCTGCGGCGCCAAGACCGCGCCCGCGCTCGTCCCTGACGCGCCCACGGCGCCCAACCCCGCGGCCGCGCCCGGCGCGCCGGCGGCACCAGCAGCGACGGGAGCCAAGCGACGGCGCGCCGTCGCCAAGATCGCAACGACCAGCGACGGCGGCGTCTCGGGTCAGGCGACGTTCGTCGCCCAAGGGGGCGATCAAGTCGAGGTCGCGCTCGAAGTGTCGGGCATGACGCCGGGACAGCGCGCCTGGCACATCCATCAGGGCACGAGCTGCGGCCGCGACAAGCTCGCCGACGGCGGAATCGGCGGCCCGGGGACGGCGGCGGGCCCGCACTGGAATCCCGGCAAGATGGCCCACGGCCTGCCGGGCACGAAAATGCACCACGCTGGCGACTTCGGAAACTTCACCGTCGATTCGTCCGGCAAGGGCTCGGCCAAGCTCACCGCTTCCGGCTTCACGCTCGAAGACACGGGCGAGACCTCCGCGCTCGGTCACGCGCTCATCATCCACGGCGGAACCGACAACGGCGGCGGCGAGAACGGCGACGCCGGTCCCCGCGTCGGCTGCGGCATCATCGAAAAGCAGTGACCGTTGCGCTGGCGGCCGCGCGTCCCCCGGCACTCGGCGGCGGCGAAGCGACCGTCGCCGTCGGCGCCCGAAGCACGCCGATGACGCGCTCGGCCCGTGAGCCGTGCTCGGCTTTGAGCACGGCAGGCACGAACTCGCTCCACGCCGCCGCGAGCTCTAGCGGGGCGCGCTCGCCGTCGTCGCAGAGCGTCGGTTTTGGAGCCTTGAGGCGTGGGCAATAGGCGTTGCGGCAGGTCTCGGCGAGGCGCCACATCCGGTCGACGGGAGCGCCCTTGTCGAAGCGCTCGTGGGCGTCTCGGCAGGCGACATCGCCGAAGAGCGGCGCGCACGCCCTGACGACGGACGCCGCGCGGTCGTTCTTTCCGTCGCCCGCGCCGACGCGACCGCTTCGAGCGTCGTTGACGGCGGCGATGCACGCCTCTTCCCCGGCGAGCGGGGCAAAGAAGCCGTAGAGCTCCCGGGCGACGAGGCCCACCGCGGCGATGCCAAAACACACGGCCGCGATGGTCCGCGCGGGCGGAGAGAAGCTCACTACTGCGCCACCATCGGCAAGTGCCGGCCGGGGCTCAGCGTCTCGCCGAAGAAGTCGTTGCCCTTGTCGTCGATGACCACGAAGGCCGGAAAGTCGACGACCTCGATCTTCCAGACGGCTTCCATCCCCAGCTCCGGGTACGCGAGCACCTCGACCTTCTTGATGTTGTCGTGGGCCAAGCGCGCTGCGGGGCCGCCGATGGAGCCGAGGTAGAAGCCGCCGTGCTTCTTGCACGCGTCGGTGACGGCCTTCCCGCGGTTGCCCTTCGCGAGCATCACGAAGCTGCCGCCGTGTTGCATGAAGAGGTCGACGTAGCTGTCCATGCGGCCGGCGGTTGTGGGACCAAAGGAGCCCGACGCGTAGCCCGTGGGTGTCTTGGCGGGCCCCGCGTAATAGACCATGAAGTTCTTCATGTAGTCGGGCAGCCCTTCGCCGCGATCGATGCGCGCCTTCAGCTCCGCGTGGGCGATGTCGCGCGCCACGATCATGGGTCCCGAGAGCGAGAGGCGGGTCTTGATGGGGTACTTGGACAGCTCCTCCCGTAGCTCGGCCATGGGGCGGTTCAGGTCGAGCTTCACGACGGCGCCGCCGTCGTCCAAGCCCGCGGGCTCCGGCAAGTACTTCGCCGGATCGGCCTCGAGCTCTTCGAGGAAGATGCCGTCCTTCGTGATCTTGCCGAGCGCTTGCCGGTCGGCGGCGCACGACACCGCAATGGCCACGGGGCACGACGCCCCGTGCCGCGGGAGCCGGACGACTCGGACGTCGTGGCAGAAGTACTTTCCGCCAAATTGCGCGCCGATACCCATGTTCCGCGTGAGCGCGAGGACCTTCTCTTCGAGGCCCACGTCGCGAAAACCACGACCCTCTCGGTTGCCTTCACGAGGCAACGCGTCGAGGTATTTGGCCGACGCCAACTTGGCGGCCTTGAGCGTGTATTCGGCGGACGGACCGCCGATGACGATGGCCAAGTGATACGGAGGGCACGCCGCAGTGCCCAACGTCCGCAGCTTCTCGTCGAGCCAGCTCATGAGCTTCGCTTCGTTGAGCAGCGCCTTCGTCTCTTGGAACAAGAGGCTCTTGTTGGCGGAGCCGCCGCCCTTGGCCATGAAGAGAAACTTGTAGGCGTCGCCGTCGGTCGCGAAGAGCTCGATCTGCGCCGGGAGGTTCGAGCCGGTGTTGACCTCCTTGTACATGTCGAGGGGCGCCATCTGCGAGTAGCGAAGGTTCGAGCTCTGGTACGTCTCGAAGATGCCGCGGGCGATGGCCTCTTCGTCGCCGCCACCGGTCAGCACGAGCTCGCCCTTCTTCCCCATGACGATGGCGGTGCCCGTGTCTTGGCAACCGGGGAGGATGCCAGCGGCAGCGATGTTGGCGTTCTTGAGGAGCTCCGTCGCGACGAACCGATCGTTTGGCGAGGCCTCCTGGTCGAGGACGATGTTTCGAAGCTGGCCCAAATGCGCGGGCCTCAGAAAGTGGGCGATCTCACGCATCGCTTCGCGCGTGAGCAACGTGAGCGCTTGGCGCTCGACGGAGAGAAAGGTCCGCCCTTGCGCCGAAAAGGTCGAGACGTGATCGGTCGTGAGGCGTCGATAGGGCGTGTCGTCGGTGCCGAGGGGAAGGATCTCTTGGAAGTTGAAGTCGGCCATGGCGCGAGAACAATTTCACGACCACCGCGCGGCCACAAGCACGCCCTCAAGGCCGACCGCTTCTCAGGGTCCGTAGGCCACTGAACCAAAGGCGCTCGTTCCGTCGTCGCCGACGGCGTCGCGCCACGCGAGGCCGTCGTCGCTGGCGCGGCGCGTCGACACCCAGGCAAAGCCTACGTAGCGCGGCTGACCGCCTGGCCGACCGAAGGCGATGCCGCTGGCGCCGCTTCCCCCGTGCGAGGTCCACGAAGCTCCGTCGGTCGACGTGAGCACGGGGCCGCCTTGGCTCGTCGCGAGAAAGCGACCCTCGGCGAAGGTCACCGACTCGGTGTTGTCACTCGTGACGTCGTTCGACCAGGTCGCGCCGTTGTCGGTCGACCGAACGCGCCGCCCGCCGTACCCGGCGGCGACCCAAACGCCGTTGCCGTAGGCGAGCGAATGCAATCCGCCTCCGCCCATGGTGGCGTCGACCCATGTGAGCCCGTCTTGACTCCGACGCCGTCGGCCCCCGTCACCGACGGCCACGAACCAACCGCTTTCGAACCGCATCCCGCGCAACGAGCCGTCGGCCACATCGGTGGGCGTCCAGGTGATCGCGTCGACGCTCCGGAGCACGCGCGCGAAGCCGCCGACGGTGACCCACGTGCCGTTGCCGTAGGCGACGCCGCCGAGCCAGTTGTCAGCGGCCGCCGGCGCCACGTCCTTCCACGTGAGGCCATCGCTCGTCACGGTGATGCGTCCTTTGCAGCCGCCCGCGCAGCCGCCGCCGACCGCGACGAAGAGGCCGTTGGCGAAGGCCACGTCGCGAAAGAGCTCGGGGCCGTCCACGTTGCCGTTGCCCTCACGGGTGTCGCCGGTCCACGTGCGCCCGTCGAGCGACATGGCCCTTCGGCCGTCGTAGCCGACAGCGACGAAGCGGCCCGCGACGGAGGGCGCGCTCGCCTCCGCTACGGGGGCTCCCGCCTCAGGCTCGGGCATAAACGGCGACGTCACGGCGGCGCTCGCGTCGGGCCCGACGGTCGGCGCTCCCTTGGCGACAGGCGCACCCGCATCGCCCTCGGCCGACGCGCGCGCAGGGGGACGCGGACCTGAGAGCGCCTCGTCTTCGGCGCAGGCCGTCAGCGCCGCGCCCGTGAGGAGCCATGCCCATCCGATGTTGCGGACGATGTTGCGGACGATGTTGCCGAGGCCGTTGCGAGTCGTCGTGTTCATCATCTTCAGGCCTTGAGGAACGGCAAGACGTCGCTCGAGACGTTCCACGCGCTCGCGGGGTAGAAGTATTCGGGCGGGTTGTTGGAGAAGAAGGTCCCTGAGAATCGCTCCGCCGGGTATCCGCCGACGGTCGCCGCTTCGTATTCGGCCCGCGGAACGCCCATCGCTTGAAGCGCGGTGCCGAGCCACTGGTGCCACAAGAGACCGCAATACGTCTTCGCCGTGTTGCCCTGCTGGCCGTCGCTGAGGACGATCGCCTTGTTGCGGTAGTCGCAGTAGTTGCCGGTCTTCAAGAACCCGCCGGCGCTGCCGGCGGTAATGACGGGGACCCCTTGCGCGTCGTGGGTGTATTCGCCCGACTCTTGCGTCCAGACGACGAGGGAGTCGTCGAGGTACGTCCGGCCGTTGCCCGCGTCGACGTCCAGCTTGGCGCAAAGATCGGCGAACGTGTTCGCGAACATTCTCTGGTGAGCCGACGCGATCGTCTCCTGAGCGGTGCCGCCGGGATCCGCCGCGTGGTGCGCGATGTCTTGGTGCCAGTCGCCGGCGTACGAGGAGAAGGTCTCGTCGATGTTGATGGTCGCGATGCGGCTCGTGTCGCAGAGCACCGCCGCGACGATGACATCATTGAGCGCCCGATAGACTTCCCCGTGCGCCGCCGGATCGATGTCGTAGTTCGCGCGACCAAAATACGGCTCCGTGTCGGTCGTCACCGACTGAACGTTGCAGCTCACGCGAACCTTGAGGCGGCGCTCGAGCTCGGAGAGACGCTGCATGTGGTCGTCGAGGCGCTGACGATCGCCGCTCGAGAGGCGCCGGTTCGAGCTGCGCAGCCGCTTGTAGTCTTCGAGGACGCGGTCGACGACGGGCGGCAGCGCCGTTGCCGCGGGGTCGTCGTTGGGAACGAAGATGCGCCTAAAGAGAGCGCGCGCGTCCTTGTTGCCAACGATCTCTTGGATCGTGCCGGACCGCGTCTGCGGGTTCGACCAGCCGTAGGAGACGCGCGACCCGAGGGCCAAGGAGCGCTCCTTCACCGTCGCGAGGTTCGGGTAGAAGCTCGACGAGTACGCCATGATCTGGTCAATGGTCGGCGTCGGGCGAGCCTGCACCTGCCGGCCGTCGTCGCCGTTGCCGTCGTTGCGCGCGAAGTTGCCGAGGTGCCCGCCGGTGTGGTGCCCCAGGTAGAAGGGAACGTCGAGGCCGCGCAGCACGTTCATCTTGCTCACGAGCGCCGGCGTGAGCACCGACGATGGCGCGCGCAGCACCCGGCTGAGCACGGCGTCGCCACCGGATGCCTGCGCCGCGAGCGTCCCGCGCTTCACGTTCCGACCGCCGTACGCCAACGTGTCGACGAGCGTCGCGTCGCCCGGGTACATGTTGGAGCCCCAGATGCCGCCGTGCTGCGAGCAGAACTGGATGAACCGCTTGGCCCCTGGTGTGGGGGCGGCGCCAGCACGCCGCGGAGCGGCGATGGACTCGAGAAACGGCAGCGCCAAGGTGAAGCCCGCGATGCCGCGCAGAACCTGTCGTCGGGAAAGGCTCATCGAAACGTCCTCTGTTTGAATTCCGGCCTTAGGGCGATGGCTTTGAACACCTGGGCGAGCGGCGCGCCGCCGCGCAAAAGCTTCGTCAGCTCGTCGATGAGCGGTCCGTCGGCGGGGCCTTCGAAGCGACGAAACGTGAACCGGAAGTACTGGCGCGAGAGGCAGCTCTCCACGCGCCCGCTGGCCAGCGCGAGCCGTGTTACGTCGCCGATGCCGCTGGACACCTGTGGATCGCCGGCGTTGATGCTCGGCACGGTGCTCGTGTTCACGGGCTTCGAACCGACGACCTTGCCCGCGCCATCAAAGAGTTGCTGGGCCGCGCGGCCCCGCCCGAGCGCGTCGAAGTTCTCCGACGCGAAGCCCAGCGGGTTGATGTACGCCTGATGGCAGCCCACGCAGGCGGAGCCCCTTTGCTCGGTGACCTGCTCGACGATCTCTCGCGTCGTCATGTTTGGCGCCAGGTTCAGCGGGGTGTTGGCCGCGTTGTTCGGCGGCGGTGGGATGTCGTCGCAAAGGAGCGTGGACCGGATGAAGACTCCCTTCATGATGGGCCGCGTGTTGGCGGTGCCCGTCGCGAGGAACGCGGCGCGCGTCAGGAGGCCGGCGCGGTCGGCGGGGAGCAGCGGCGGCTCGCCTTGTCCATTCCACGCGGGCACTCCGTAGAGCGCCGCCAGATCCGCGTCGCGCGCGAAGTTGTGTTTGTCGTTGATCAGATCGGCGACGCCGCCTTGATGGCCTACGACCCACCTGGCGGCGTCGAGGACCTCCTTCACCATGCGCTCACGCAGCCCTGGCGTGGGTCGATTCGCGCCGGAGAACGCGTCAAAAACCGGATCGCCGACCCGCGCGTCGAGCGGCGGCAGATCGGTGAGGGGCCAGAACCACTCTCGATGAAAGAGGTCGAAGACCGGCTCGGCGCGCGGATCCGCCATGAGGCGCTCGACCTCCCGCGCGTAGCCGTCGTCCTTGAGAAGGTCGCCCTTGCGCGCGACCTCGCGGAGCGCCGCGTCAGGCATCGTGCCCGTGAAGTGATACGAGAGACGCGACGCGAGCTCCCACGCATCAAGGTTGGTGGGCGCGACCTCTCCGCCTGGCGCCCCGGCCGCCGGCGCGTCCGAGGCGCCGCTCTGCCCGCTCTCTACGTGCCCATTCTCTACGTGGTAGAGGAACTGCGGCGAGCTTGCCATGACGGCGATGAGCTCCGCGAGCGCTGACGCCGTGACGTTGCCCGTGGCCGGCAGCCCCGTCAGGTAGAAGGCCACGTCTTCGTTGCTGATGGGCCGTCGATGCACGAGCTCCCCGAAGCGCTTCACGAAGGCCTCCGCGCAGACGCGGTCGACCGCGGTGCCGGCGGCGGCGCACGCGCCGAACGTCTCACCGATCCGCGCCGGGCTCTTCGTCAACTCCTTGCCAAGGGCGACGGCCACGTAGAAGGGCGCTTCCACGTAGGCTTGCTGCACCGACTGATCGAGGCGCGTGAAGCCGCCACGCTTCTCCTTCGGCGGCGCGACGGCCTGGTCCGGCAGCAGCGTGGCGAGCGTCGGCTGCAACACGGCGACGATGTCCGTCGCAGCCTTCGGGGCGACCTCACGAAGAACGTCCGCGAGCGTCGCTTCGTACTCGGCCCGCGAGAGGCGCGGCAACGCGACGTCGCCGAGAGGGCCCAAAGGCCCGCTGCCGTCGGCGGACGCGTCGGCGCCCATCGCCCCCTCGCCGCCGAAGCGGCGCGAGCCACCCAACTCTTCTTCTGAACAACCACCGGCAAGCGCAAGCGCGCCTGCTAGAGGGACAACAACCACGAGGCCGCCAACGCGCATGGGCGGTGGAGGAGCAAGGCGAGTGCCGGGGCCGTCGCGCTTCGGGCGGCCACGCAGCAGGGCGTTTTATCCGCGCGGGATCGGCTCCTCGGAGGATTCGTCCAGTGGCGGTGGAACGGACGAGGCGAGTGTGCCGGCACAGTTTCGAAACGCGAAACCGGTCCGCGACTCGCCTCGTGAACGCGGGTCCGTGGCGTTGACGCCAATTGACCGGCCCCGGGTGTGCGCGCTCAGCAACCAACGCCCTCGGCACGAATCCCGCTTGGCGCTGGCGGCGATGGCGATGGCAATGACCAACGAGCCATGCGCTCGGCTCCGAGCGCCGGCGACGCCAGACCCATGAGCCAGTCCATGAGAAGGAGCCGTTCATGAAACGTTCGACAATGGCGATGCTCGCGGTGCTCGCGACGACCGCGTGCGAAGTGTCCGGCGAAGGGCTCGGCACAGACCCGGGCGCCCGCGATCCGATGAGCACCGGAGCGCCCGGCGCGCGCGGCGGTGGCGTCTCGGGGCCCGATTCTACCGATGGGGGCTTGGGCGCGGCGCCACCTGCGGCGGGTTCATCGCCGACGTCGCCTACGCCGTCGCCAACTCCTAGCGGCGCGAAGACACCGGCGCCGGCCTACGCGACGAGCGGCGCCAAGCTCACAGATCCGTGCGGCGAAGAGGTTGTTCTTCGCGGCATCAACAAGATGGCCGTCTTCGCCGATCGCAAAGGCGACTCCTTTCCGGAGATCGCCAAGACCGGCGCCAACGCGGTCCGCTTCATGTGGCTCACCTCGGAGCCCGCGACGGAGGCGGTGCAGACGATTCAGCGCGCCATCGATTCCGAGCTCGTTCCCATGTGGGAGCTGCACGACGCGACCGGCGACTTCTCGAAGATGCCGCAGATCGAGGCCTTCTGGACCGACGCCTCCACCGTCGGCGTGCTCAAGCAGTTCGAGTCGCGCCTCTTGGTCAACCTCGCCAACGAAGCGGGCCAGACGGTGAGCGATGCGACGTTCACGGCGACGTACACGCAGCTCGTTCAGAAGCTCCGCGCGGCCGGTGTTCGGTCACCCTTCGTCATCGACGCGGCGGGCTACGGGCGCAACGTGGAGCAGCTCCTTCGCGTGGCGCCGGGGCTCATCGCCGCCGACCCGCTCCACAACCTGGTCTTCTCGTGGCACGTCTACGACTCCGGGGCCGGTGAGACGGCTCGCATCGACCAGGCCCTCGCCACCGCGGCGGCGCAGAAGCTCCCGCTCATCTTCGGCGAATTCGGAAACGTGAGTCCCGGCGCCTGCGGCCAGGCCGTGCCGTACCAGCACCTCATTACGCGCGCCGCCGCGAGCGGCGTCGGCTACTTCCCGTGGTCCTGGGACAACTTCAACGGCGACTGCAGCAACGGGACGAGCTCGGCGTTCGACATGGTCGCCGACGGGCTCCACGCGTCCACGCTCAAGGCTGGCTGGGCCACGGAGGTGGTGACCACCCACGCCGCGAGCATTCAAAAGACGTCGAAGCGCACGCTTTGGCAAACGAAGGCGGCCGTCGCCTCGGGCAAGTGTGGCCCGTAGCGCGCCCGACGTCGGCGACGGCAGCCCGGCTACGCAGCGTTTGCGCACGGGCGCGCGGCTCCGCTATCGTTCGAGGTCATGACGCGTTCCGATGCGGAGGCCACGGCGACCTCGGCGCATAGGAAGGACGGGCGAGGCGCCGGTGGCAGCGGCGGAGCGACGGCGCCGCACCTCTTTCTCGTCATGTCGTGCGACGCGCCGCTCGGCGGCGCGGCGCGGTACTCGCTGAAGGGCGTCGACGAGGTCGTCATCACGCGAGCGAGCGGCGGCGCGGGCCGAAGCGCCGTACGCGAACAAGGCCCCGACGGCCGCATCCTCACGATTCGCATCCCCGGTGCGCACGTGTCGCGGTCGCACGCGCGCATCAAGCGTGCGCTCAAGACGTGGACGCTCGTGGACGAGGGGTCGCGCAACGGGACCTTCGTCAACAAGGAGCCCAAGACGAAGGCGACCCTCGAAGACGGCGATCTCATTGAGTGTGGCCACTCGTTCTTTCTGTTCCGCGACGACGCGCCCATCGATCGGGACGAACCGCTGGACCTCGACCTCGATCCACAGACGGCGCCGCGCCTCGCGACGCTGAGCCCTGAGCTCGCGGCGAGTCACCGAGTCCTCGCACGCGTGGCCGCGGCGGGGCTGCCCGTCATTCTCCTCGGCGAGTCGGGGACAGGAAAGGAAGTGGCAGCGGCGGCGGTCCACGAGCTCTCGGGCCGAAGCGGCGCCTTCGTACCGGTCAACTGCGGCGCCATTCCGCAGGGGCTCGTCGAGAGCCACCTCTTCGGCCACGCGAAGGGCGCCTTCTCAGGCGCGACGCGCGACGAGCTCGGCTTCTTTCGAGCCGCCGACGGCGGCACGCTCTTCTTGGACGAGCTCGGCGACCTGCCGCTCGCCTCGCAAGCCGCGTTCCTTCGCGCTCTCGAAGAGGCGGTGGTGACGCCCGTCGGAACCACGAGGCAGGTGCCCGTCGACGTGCGCATCGTGGCCGCGACCCATCGGTCGCTTGATCAGCTCGTGCAACGAGGAGCCTTTCGCGAGGACCTCTTGGCGCGCCTCTCGGGCTTCGTGCACAACCTCGTGCCGCTTCGCGAGCGCATGTGCGATCTGGGACTGCTCTTGGGCTCGCTCTTGCCGGCGCTCGGCCGTGAACACGGCGCGGAGGCCGTGGCCGCCCTGCCCTCGCTGTCGCTCTCCGTCGACGCCGCCTATCGACTCTTCGACCACGGGTGGCCGCTCAACGTGCGCGAGCTCCGCTCGTGCCTCGCCGCCGCGCTCGTCACGCGGCGCGGCTCAGCGCTTGAAGCCGAGGACCTTCGATTCGTATTTCCGTCGGCCAAGGCCGCCCCGCCGCTGCCCGCTCGGGGCCCGCAAGGCGAGCCGACGGATCCGCGCGCCGAGCTGGTGCGGTTGCTCACGGAGCACGGCGGCAACGTGGCGGCGGTGGCGCGGGTCCTCGGAAAAGCGCCGTTCCAGATTCGTCGCTGGCTCGACCAGTACGAGCTCGACCTCTCCACGTTCCGGCGAGGCTAGGCAGGCCCCCCGCCGGTCGCAGGAGCCCGCACTGGCATTTTCAGGCCCGTTGCCCGGCGTGTATCATCCGGGCCGTGTCCAACGAGCCGCGCGAGGGAGATGTCGTCGCGGACAAGTACCGCCTCGAAGCGCTCATCGGCTCGGGCGCCATGGGCCGCGTCTTCCGCGCGCGGCACCTGCTCTTGGGGCACGCTGTCGCGCTGAAGTTCCTCCACGAGTCCATCGAACGGGACGACCTTCGTTCGCGCTTCACGCGCGAGGCTCAGTCGACCATGGCGATTCGGAGTGAGCACGTCGTCCAGGTCTTCGACTTCGGCTTCCTTCCGTCGCAGACGCCCTACATCGTGCTCGAGTACCTGGAGGGCCAAGACCTTCGGGCCCTGCTCCGCGAGCGGGGCGCGCTGCCGGTGCAGCGCGCCGTCGACTTGATCTTGCAGGTTTGCGCGGGACTCGCGGCGGCCCACGCGGCAGGCATCGTGCACCGGGATCTCAAGCCGCAGAACCTCTTCCTCGTTCACCGCGCGGGCGGGATGCCGGTCATCAAGATCCTCGATTTCGGCGTCTCCAAAGTCGAGTCGCGCTCCCAAAGCGCTCACGAGCTTACCGCCACCGACGCGCTCATCGGCTCGCCGGCGTACGTCTCGCCGGAACAAATTCGTGATGCCCGTAACGTCGACGAACGGGCCGACATTTGGTCGTTGGGCATCGTCCTCTACATGCTCCTCGGTGGCGACAAGCCCTTTGCGGGCGAGACCGTCGCGGCGCTCTGCGCGTCCATCGTCGTCGATCCGCCGAGGCCGCTTCGCGATCGAACGCCGGGGGTGCCGGCCGCGCTCGAAGACGTGATCTTCCGATGCCTCGAGAAGCGTCGCGACGAGCGCATGCCCAACGTGAGCGCGCTCGCCGACGCGCTCGAACCGTTCGCGTCAACGGCGGGCAAGGCCAGTGCCGAGCTGACGCGGAGCACGTACGTCCCCCGCGCCATCGCCACGACTGCCGCGCCCACCGCGACGCCGGTCTCAGTGCTCGATGCGCCCGACGCGACCATGACGGCCACCGCCACGGAAGCGGCGCGAGCGGCCAGGGAGCCGAGCGACACTGAACGCGCGGCGCACACACGAAAACGGACCGTCGGCATGCTTGTGCTGGTGGTGAGCGTGACCGCCAGCGCGGCTTGGTTGTCGTCACGGTTCCGCGCGCCGGAGCAGTCCGCCGCCGCCTCGACCTCGCCAACCCCGACCTCGAACATGACTGGACGGAGTCCCGAAGGGACGGAGTCCGGTCATGTCGACGGGTCCGCGAGGACCCTAGTCACCTCGACCTCGACCTCGACCTCGACCTCGACCTCGACCGAGGGCCCGCCGCAGCCGGCGCGGCGCTTGCGGCCTGTCGCGCGGCCTGCATCGGCGCCCAAGGCTGGGCCCAAGAAAGGACAGGTCGATCGCAATGGCGTACCGATCCTCGACTAGGCCCGGCGCTCGCCTCGTCCGCGCCACGGCCATCGCGCTCACCCTCACGGGCTCCACCGCGTGGGCCGCCGACTCCGCCGAGGCCGATGCGCTCTTGCGCGGCGGCGTGGAATTGCGGCGCGCGGGCCGCGACGCGGAGGCGCTCGACGCGTTTCGGAAGGCCTTCGCCCTGTCGCCAACGCCGCGCGCGCGGGCGCAGCTCGCGCTCGCCGAACAGGCGCTGGCCCTCTGGGTCGAGTCGGAGCGCGATCTCAAAGCCGCGCTCGAGGCTCCCGAGGATCCGTGGGTCCGCCAAAACAAGGAGGCGCTCGAGCGAGCCCTGCGCGTCATCGGCGCCAAGCTCGCGTGGATCACCGTGAGGTCCAACGAGCCCGGCGCCATGGTGTTCGTCAACGGTCGCGAAGAAGGAGCCGCCGGGTCGCTCGGCGAGCTCCGGGTCGTCGCGGGGCAAGTCGTCGTGGAGCTCCGGCTCGACGGCCGGCCGCCGGTGTCGCGCAACTTGTCGGTGGCGCCAGAGACGAAGAGCGTCGTCGCAGTAGACGTCGTCGTCACAGGCGTGGGCGTCGTCGCGGCAGGCGTCGGCCTCGCCTTCGGCGGACGAGCCCTGTCGCTAAAGAGCGAGCGCGACGCCGAATGCGCTGCTGGCTGCTCCGAGGCCGCCGTCAACGCCGATCGCGACGGTCGCTCGGCGGCGCTCATTTCCACGTTCGCAACGCTCGGCGGCGCCGTCGTCGCGGGCGTGGGCGTGACCTTGCTCCTGACGTCGCCGAAGACGCCGCGCGGCGTGAACGTGGGCCTCAGCGGACGAACGTTGTCGGTCGCGGCGTCGTTCTGAGTTGGCGACGCGCTCAACGATGATCGACGGCCACGTCGTCGTAGGTTAACGTCCACGCCGCCGTCGGCGCGTTGGTGTAGCTGATCCCGACCCCGACGTTGGGAACGCCGCTGCCGGGCGCGAGACTGAGGGAGCCCGACACGCGCTCTTGGTCGTTGACCGAGACGCGCAACGTGTTCGACGCGGACGCCGCCGCCGAGGCCAGCTGGAGGTCGACCTTCACCCGCGACCACACACCGATGGTGGCGGCGCCGGGGATCGGGTGCACCAGCGTCGCGGAGGTCGCGGTGTCGACCTCCGTCAGTCCGAACGCAACGCCGCCGCCGGGCTGCACCTCCAGGGTGAACTGCAAGAGGTAGGACGGCGGTGCGCCCGAGACCGCCGTGAAGTAGGGGAGCGCCGCCACGGCAACGCTGCCGGGGCCCGGCGCCGCGTCTACGCGAATGGCGAACTCGGTCGAGATCCCGATGCGCTGAGCCGCGACCGCGGGGAACGCAACGGCGGGACCCAAGTTCGGGACGCCGGTGCCGGGCACCACGACGCGCAGCGACGCGGGGGCGGAGAGGGGCTGCGCCGTCTCGCGCTCGAGGGCGCCATTCTCCGAAGGGCCGACCTCCCACCCGGCCAGGTAGTTCGGGCCGTCGAAGCTTGAGCAAAACTCCGGCGGGCTCGCGAAACGTTCGCAGAAGGGCCGAACTTCCTCCGCGTCCGCTGGGACGCCCGGGCCCGCGTCTCCGGGGGCGTCAGGCCGAAGGCCCGCATCGGCGACGGGCTTCGCGAGGGTCACCTCATCGCCGTAGCCGAGAAGCTGAGCGCATCCGCCGAGCGCGAGGCAAGCGAGCCCCACCTCAACCCGGCCGCGCGCGGAGTCGAGCGGCCACCGATACCGCCGGGGGAAGGAGCGCCACATCGGGTGGAGCACCATACCGTCATGGGCGGCCACCGTCGACCTCTCGGCCGGCCTCTCCCGCCGCTCACCGGCGCGATCCCGTGGCACAATGGCCGCCTCATGAACCCTTTCGATCGGATGTACGAAGGCACGCCGCCCTGGGAGATCGATCGCCCGCAGGGCGCCATTGCGTCAGTCGCCTCGGCGATTCGCGGGCGCGTCCTCGACGTCGGCTGCGGCACCGGCGAAAACACGCTGCTCTTGGCGTCGCGAGGTTGCTCCGTGGTCGGTGTCGACGCGGCCCGCGCGG
Source organism: Myxococcales bacterium (assembly GCA_016703425.1). Lineage (NCBI taxonomy): Bacteria > Pseudomonadati > Myxococcota > Myxococcia > Myxococcales > Myxococcales bacterium. Next base: position 179,046 of record JADJCA010000030.1, on the reverse strand, counting down.
CCATCGCCGCAGCGATGCGCAAGGGCGCGGCGCGCGGCCTCTCGGCTCAGTTTGCGGTGCACGACGCGCTCAACGTCAGCAGCCTCGGCGGAACCTTCGACGCCGTCATCGACAGCGGGTTCTTTCATACGCTCAGCAACGACGCGCGCGCCGACTACGCGAACGAACTGGCCGAAGTCATGGCCACCGGCGCAACGCTCTACCTCTTGTGCTTCAGCGAGCTGGAGCCCGAGTGGGGCGGGCCGCGCCGGGTCACGGAGGCCGAACTCCGCGCCACCTTCACGCGGCCTTTTTTCGTCGAATCCGTTGAGCCGGCACGCTACGAGACACGCGACGGTGGGGCGCACGCGCACCTCGCGCGCATCGTCTTCATCGGCGCCCCCATCGCCTTGCCGTCGTAGCGCCAGGCTACGTCTCGCTACTTAGCGAGCCGCGTGTGGAGCATTTCCGCGAAGGCCCGACAGGCGTCGACGGTGGTGAAGATGCCGACCACCGACTGGTTCTGCATGATCACGGCGCAGCCGTACTTGTGCTCCGCCATCTCGGCGACGACCTCATCAAGGGGAGTCTCCGGCGAGACAAAGTACGGCGTCTGCGTCATGGCGTCCTCCACGAGCACTTTGTCGGGGTCGACGTCGCGCAGGGTCTCGATGAGGTGAAGGTCGCCATCGGAGAGGATGCCCGCGAGCTTGCCCCCGTGCAGCACCGGCAGATGGCGAATGCGATGCTCGCGCATCATCTTGTGCGCCTGAGCCATCGTCTGCTCGAGCCCGACGGTATGGGGCGAGGTCGTCATGTACTTGGAGATCGGCGGGATGGGCTTGCTCATGTGGCGGCGCTGAAGCACGAGCCATACCCGCGCCGATCCGCGCTGGAGGTGCGAGATTTTCGTTGGAACGCGCGACGCCTCGCCGAGCGGTGCTCCTTTCCCTGCAGAGCATTCGCATAGGCGCGCAAGGCCTGCGGCGGGTATCCTCCGTCACCCCTGAGCGTCGGGAAAGGCACCATGGAAACCGTAGACCACCTCGTGATTGGCGCCGGCATCAGCGGTCTGAGCTTCGCCAGCGCCATCCGCCAAGAAGCCCAACGCCGCGGGAAGGCGGAGCCGTCACTCCTCGTCGTCGAGGCCGACAGGGAGCCCGGCGGCTACTGCAAGACCGTGGTCAAAGACGGGTTCGTCTGGGACTACTCGGGGCACTTCTTCCACTTCAAACACCCCGAGATCGAGGCGTGGCTCCGTGAGCGGATGCCGGGGCAAGAAATTCGGACGGTCCAGAAGAAGTCGCTCGTGCGGTTTCAGGACCACGACGTCGACTTCCCCTTCCAGAAGAACATCCACCAACTGCCGCGGCAGGACTTCATCGCGTGCCTCCACGACCTCTACTTTCGTGACGAGGGCGCGGCCGCCGCGGCCCCGGGCTCGCGAACGGCATCCGCCGCAAGCTTCAAGGACATGCTCTACCGCCGCTACGGCCGCGGCATCGCCGAGCGCTTCCTGATTCCCTACAACGAGAAGCTCTACGCCTGCGACCTTGCGACCCTCGACGTCGACGCCATGGGTCGATTCTTCCCGCACGCGGACATCGCGGACATCGTCCGCAACATGAAGGCGTCGGACAACGCCAGCTACAACTCGACCTTCACCTACCCGCGCGGTGGCGCCATCGAATACGTAAGGGCCATCTTGTCGGACGTGCCCGAGACGGCGCTCGCCTATGGCGAAGCCCTCGTGGCCATCGACCTCAGGCACCGCGTCGCCCGAACGACCAAGCGCGAGCTCCGCTACCGAACGCTCGTCAGCTCGGCGCCCCTCGACCGGCTGGCCGCCATGACGAGCGTGGCCTTCGATCGAAGCGCCTTCACGTACAACCGCGTGCTCGTCTTCAACTTGGGCTTCAACAAGAAGGGGCCCAAGGACGTCCACTGGATGTACTTCCCCGACAAGTCCCTCGCCTTCTATCGGGTTGGTTTCTACGACAACATCTTCGACACCGAGCGCATGAGCCTCTACGTCGAGATCGGTTGTCCCAAAGACGGCCCCGTGGATGTCGCCGGCGCGCGCGCCGAAGTCCTGGCCGGACTCAAGCGGGAGCGGCTCATCGACGACCACGAGGTCGTCGCCGAGCACCACGTGCTGATGGATCCGGCCTACGTCCACATCACTGCCGCTTCGATGAAGGAGACCGCGCGGCTGGGCCAGATCTTCGCGGCCGGCGGCGTTTACCCCGTCGGCCGCTATGGCGGTTGGACGTATTGCTCCATCGAGGACAACATCGTCGAGACGCGCGCCCTCGCCAAGGTCTTGGGCGAGCTCGCGTGACGAACGCGCAGAGGAGGCCGGGCCGATGAATCGACTCGAAGGCTCGATTCAGGCCTACGCGTGGGGACAGTTGGGCGCCATCGCGACCTTCTTGGGGAGCGCGCCCTCGGGAAGGCCAGAGGCCGAACTGTGGCTCGGCGCGCACCCGGCAGCGCCATCGCGATTGGGCCCCACGGGGCGCTCGCTGCGCGACGTCATCGCCGAAGCGCCAACGCCGACGCTCGGCCCGGCCGTCGCGGCGCGCTTTGGAGAGCTGCCGTTCCTCCTCAAGCTGCTGGCGGCTGACACGCCCCTCTCCATCCAGGCGCACCCGAGCAAGGCTCAGGCGGAGCGCGGCTTCGCCGACGAGGAAGCTCGTCAGGTCCCGCTGGCCACCCGCAACTACAAGGACGCGAACCACAAGCCGGAGCTCCTCGTCGCGCTCGGTCCCTTCGAGGCTCTGTGCGGCTTCCGTGACGCCGAGGAAAGTGCGGCGCTGTTCGATGAGCTCGGCCTCGTCGCGCTCGCCCGTGACCTCCGGACATCGGGCAACAAGGCCGTCTTCGAGCGGCTGCTTCGGCAAGAGGGAGCGGCGTCGCTGGTCGCGGAGGCGCGTGCTGCTGCGGAGCGCGCCATCGCCGCGGGGAGCGCCTTTCAACGCACGCTGGAGTGGACGCTCGAGCTTTCACGCCTTTACCCGGCGGACGCCGGCTGCATCACAGCGTTGCTCCTCAACTACGTGGCGCTCGAAGCCGGCGAAGGACTCTACCTGCCCGCGGGAAACCTCCACGCCTACCTCCGCGGCTTCGGTGTCGAGATCATGGCGAGCTCTGACAACGTGCTTCGCGGCGGCTTGACGCCAAAACACGTTGACGTCGATGAGCTGCTTCGGGTCGTGGACTTCGACGCGGCGAAGGTCTTGCCGCTTCGTGCGACGGTGAGCGGCGACAGCGAGGTCGCTTGGTCGACGCCGGCGGCGGACTTTCACCTCTCGCGCCTGACCGTCGATGGCACCTTGCGCCGAGAGCCCCGTGGGCCCGAGATCCTGCTCGCCGAGAGCGGCACGATGACGCTCGCCCCGGCATCGGGAGGCGTGGGCGAAAACCGCCGAGACCTCACGCTGCAACAAGGCGACGCGGCCTTCGTCGCACACGACGACGGCCCGTATTCGCTACAAGGAAGCGGCTCGCTCTTTCGCGCGACCGTCGGCGACCTTTCTTGAGCCCGCTCAGCGCTCGTTCAGAAGGATCGCTTCGGCCTTCAACGTGACGACCTGCTCGCCGCGGCGCACCGCGACGTCGACCTTGTCGCCCGCCTTGTGCGCGTCGAGCGCGCTGTAGAGATCGTCGTAGTTGTCGATCTTCTTGCCGTCGATGCCGACGATGATGTCGGCGTCGATGTCGCCGTTGGCGAGGCGCCTCGCCGGACGAAAGCCTGCTCGCTCCGCTGGGCTCCCAGCGGGGACGCCTAGGACCACGACGCCGCGCACGTTCGCGACGCCGCGCTGAAGGATGTTGAGGCCCAGGCCAATGGAGTCGGCTTTTCCTCGCGCGATGAGCTGCGGGACGACGCGCGCGATGGTGCTGACGGGGACGGCGAAACCGATGCCCGCCGACGCGCCGCTCTTGGAGAAGATGACCGTGTTCATCCCGATGAGCTGCCCGCCCGAGTCCAAGAGAGGACCGCCGGAGTTGCCCGGGTTGATGGCGGCGTCAGTCTGGACCATGTCGCGAATGGCCACGCCGCCGATGCCTTGCACCTGACGCCCGAGGGCGCTGATGACACCCGTCGTGAGCGTGTGATCGAGGCCAAAGGGATTGCCGATGGCGACGGTCTTCTGGCCGACCTCGAGGCCAAACGTCTGCGGCACACGCAGCGGCTTGAGCATGTCGGCCGGTGCCGTCACCTTGAGCACCGCGATGTCTTTGCGAGGCTCGACGCCGACGACCTTCGCGGGCACCTCGCGCTGGTTGAAGAAGGTCACCGTGAGCGACGTGCCGCGGCCGCCTTGGACGACGTGGAAGTTGGTCACGATGTGCCCCTGCGCGTCCCAGATGAAGCCGCTGCCGGAGCCCGCCGTGACCTCCTCGGTGTCGAAACCGAAGGGATCGGTCGCCACGCGTTGCTTCTGCGTGACGAAGACCGTCGACGGCGCCGCCTCGCGAAAGATCGCGACGGTGTTGCGTTCGTCTTCGGTGCGCGCGTTGGGAGAGAGGGGCGCGATCGGTGACGGGCTCACGGGCGCCGTGGGGCCGCCGGCAGTAGGCGGAAGCGCAGCCAGCGGCGGCGCGGCTTCTGCTACGGCGGGAGCCGGGCGGCGACGACAGGCCGCGGCCCCCGACAGCGTGAGAACGATGCACGTGACTCCTAGCGCCCGACCCGCGGAGAACCTCATGGCGCCGATGTTACTCGATCGACCGGGGCGGTTCGAAGCGGAGCTTGCATCGCAGGCCACTGCCGGCCCTCACCGGTCGCTCGCTTCGACCAAGTGTGCCACGATGAGGCATGGCTCGCTTCGCTCCGGACGAGACGCCGCAGTCTGTCCTCTCCGACGTTGGGCGTGTCGACTGGGCTCACCTCTGGCACCTGCGAGGCGCCGCCACGAACGTTCCCGCGCTGCTCGCAGAGCTTGCCAGCGGCACGTCGCGCGACGAGCGCCGCCAGGCGCTACGGACCCTCGGGGGCATCGTCCTTCCCTTCTACGACGGCATCGACGGCGCGGTCTGCGAAGTGACGAGCTACGTGGTTCCGTTTGTCGCAAGGCTCGCCGCCGCCAACGCGCCCGACGCGAGCGATCTCTTGGCGTTGCTCCGGCGCATCGCCGTCATCGCTTGGGACCGGCCGCCGCTCGCACCGCGGCCCGGGCCCAGGGTCGCGGCGGCGGTTTGGTCACGCGCCATGGCGCAGCTCCTCTCCCGACCTGGACCGCCGCGACCGCCGGAGCATGCCGTGGCGCGCTTCGCCGCGATGGCCACCGGCGCGGCTGGTGCGCTGATGAGGCACTTCGATCCCGTCGGCGCCGAAGCCGCGTATGGTCACCGCACCCACGAGGCGCTCGTAGCTTCCCTTCCCCGCGTGTTTCGCTTGCTCGGCCACGACGACGCGGAGGTGCGGTCCGAGGCGGCGCGACTCCTCGAACGCCTTGCGCAGTCGGCGTGTCGACCATCCGACATGGCGCTCCGCATCGTGGGGCACCTCGAGGACCAACGCGACGAAGCGGTCGTTGCTCATCTGGTCCTCGCGCTCGGCCACATCGGCGACCGCCACGCGAGGCCGGTGCTCGATGCGCTGCAGGGGGCCGTGGATCCTTTGGTGCGCATCCTCGCCGCCTTGGGCACGCCAGGACACGAAGACGCGCTGGGGGACGCCTCGGCGCGCCTCGATGTCCTGGTCGGCGCGCTCGTGGCGCCCGCGTCGCTGGCGGAGCGCTACGAACACGCGACCGGTCGTCCCATGACCGCCGACGTCAATCACGCGCTCTTGGAGAAGCGCGGCGACGCGGCGCTCGCGCAGAAGCTCCTCGCGGCCATCCGCGGGACGCGCGACCCCAGCTCTGCGAAGCCACTCCTCGACGTCGTCCTTGAGCTCGTCTTCGACGACCGACCGGCCGGCTCGGCACCGCTCGCCGGCGCAACCCTGTCGCGCGATCAACAGTTCGTCCTCGCCCGCATTTACGAGGGCCCGAGCGATCCCGAACTCCACGCGCGCCTCGTGGCCAAGGGTCTGCCCGTCGACGGGCGAACGTTGCTCGCGATGACGCGGCTCAACTGAGGGGCGCAGGGGCAGCGGCTCGCCGTTTGTGGCAACGCCACATTCTCTTTGCCGCGAGCGGATGCCGGTGGTCGGTCCGACTTGCCCCAGAAAGGGACGGCAAGCCGATGCAAGGAGCGCTCGGCAGCGTCCACGGTGCTGGCGCGCGCGCTGCAGTGTTGACCCGCAATGGCAACTACAACGCGAGTCTCGAAGGCACCAAGCGCAACCGCTAACCGCGCCGCGGAGCGGGCAACAGCGTCCGCGTCGGCGCTCCAAGAGCTTCACGCCGAGGAGGCGCTGGCAGACATCGCCGGCGGCGACGACGGCTTTGGTGACTTTGGCGGATTCGACTGGGGGTACGACTCCTTCGGTACCGGCCTCGATCCCTTCGCGACCGATCCCTTCGCGACTGATCCCTTCGCGACCGATCCCTTCGCGACCGATCCCTTCGCGACCGATCCCTTCGCGACCGATCCCTTCGCGACCGATCCCTTCGCGACCGATCCCTTCGCGACCGATCCCTTCGCGACCGATCCCTTTGCGACCGATCCCTTTGCGACCGATCCCTTTGCGACGGACCCGTGGCCCACGGTCGCCACAGACCCCGGCGCCATGGGTCCCTTCGTCACGGACCCCGGCGCCGCGGCCACCACAGACCCTGGCGCCATGGGCCCCTTCGTCACAGACCCCGGCGCCGCGGCCACCACAGACCCTGGCGCCATGGGCCCCTTCGTCCTGAACCCCGGCGCCGCGGCCACCACAGACCCTGGCGCCATGGGCCCCTTCGTCACAGACCCCGGCGCCGCGGCCACCACAGACCCTGGCGCCATGGGCCCCTTCGTCACAGACCCCGGCGCCGCGTCCACCACGAACACTGGCGCCATGGGTCCCTTCGTCACAGACCCCGGCGCCGCAGCCACCACAGACCCCTCCGTCGAGGAACTGATCGACGGCATGAGCACGCCGCGCGGCGAGTTCGGCGAGCCCCCGCCGATCGACGTCACTGGCGTGACGGTGACGGAGCTCACTCCGCAGCAACAGTTCGATCAGACTGTGGATCTCCTGCAGAACTACCGCGACGCCGCGAGCCCCGGCGAGATCAGTCAGCTGCACGTGGGCAACTGCGCCGTCGTCTCGGTGGTCAACGCCCTCAACAGCACGCCCGAGGGGCAGGCCTATATCAACAGCCTCGTCACCGACCTGGGAGACGACCGGTACAACGTGCGGCTGACGGGCGCCGACGGTCAACCGCAGAACGTGCCGGTGACCTTCGTCGACAACCTCTACGCGCAAGGCGACAAAACACTTCAGATCGTGAATGCCGCCGTCGTCGAATCCAACGGGATGGTCCAGAGCGCTCGCGAGGGGATGGGCACCGGCGAAGGCATGTGGCCGAGCGAGGTGATGACGCAGCTCGGCTTGCAGAACGTACAGATGGTCGACGGCGGAGCCGTCGCGCTGCAGGCCGCGACGGGCGGCAACTTCGTCGCCGTCATCGACTACGCGACGTCGCCCACGACGACGCACGCCAACCCCGTCCTCGGCGTGGTGACCAACCCCGATACGGGCGCGCCGAACATGGTCACGGCCAACACGTGGTCCGAAAACAATAGCGGCTCCAATATGAACATCCCGCCGATCAGCGCGGCCGCGGCGGACAACCTCAATCACTCCTTCATCGGCCAGATCCCGGCGCCACCGCCGCCCGATCTCCCCTGATAAGCGCAGGGCCTACTCGGCGGGCCACTTGCTGGCGAGAGCGCACCCGGGCGGCAAGGGTCCGTCGTCCATCGTGGGGCACCGTCCCGGGGTCCTCGGTCCATTTGCGGAAGTCGTGCTGGCGACAGCCCGGCTCGCGAAGGTGAGCGTGCCACGCGAAGCCGGCGCTCGATGCGTTGCAGGGGGCCGGAGCCCTTGGTGCGCATCCTCGCTGTCGCGGGCGGGTCGCTTCGCGGCCAAGCGCCTTCCCGTCGGCGGGCGAACGTTGCTCGCGATGGCGCGGCTCATCGGAGACCGCGCGTGCGGCAGCGACTCGCCGTTCGCGGCAACGCCGTGTGTCCTCACCGCGCGGGCCGTGTCGGAGGTCGGTCCGACTTGCCGCTGGGAGGGACAGTGCGCCGATGCAACGGTCGATGGGCACCGCCCGTTCCGCTGGCGCGCGGGCTGCAGTGTTGACCCGCGATGGCAAAGACAAGGCGAGTCTCGAAGGCACGACAGGCAACCGTTGACCGCTCCTCGGAGCGGAAGAAGACGGCCGCGTCAGAGCTCCGGGAGCTTCGGGCCGAAGCAACGCTCGCAGACATCGCTGGCGGCGACGACTGGGGTGGTGGGTTCGGTGACTTCGGTGGCTTCGACTCGGGCTGGGGTTTCGACTCCTTCGATTCGGGCTGGGATCCCTTCGCGACCGATCCCTTTGCGACCGATCCCTTCGCGACCGATCCCTTCGCGACCGATCCCTTCGCGACGGATCCCTTCGCGACTGATCCCTTCGCGACTGATCCCTTCGCGACGGGTCCCTCCACCACGGACCCTTTCGCGACCAATCCGTTCCCCGCCGATCCATTCTCCGGCCCCCTCACCACAGACCCTGGCGCGATGGGTCCCTTCATCGCGGATCCTGGCACCGCGGGCTTCTCCGACCCGAGCGCCGTCGGCCCCGTCATCACGGACACCGGTGCCGCGCCTACCGACGACCCGAGCGCCATGGGCCCCTTCATCGCGGACCCTGCGGCCACCGTCACCACCACCGACCCGGGCGATGGAGGTGGCGACGCTACGCCGCTAGGCACTTGGTACGACTCCGGCGATGGCGGCAGCTATTTTGTTCCCGCCGACGCGACCCCCGTCGACGGCACAACAGGCCCCGCGACCATTGCGGTGCCGGAGCTCCGACCGGACGCCGCGGAGCCCCCGTTCGGGCACGCTGGCGAAGACGCTGGCGAGATGGGTCCGTTCCCTACCGACGACTCCCCCCACGAAGAGCTGCCCGTTGCGGTGCTCGATACGGGCACCGCTCCACCGATGTCCGGCGGTCCGGACCTCGGCGGCGGCAACGACGACGGCGACTTTCTCAGCCCGGTGTACGACGCCAACGGTGGTTCAACGTACACCTGGGGACCGGACCCGGAGACCAGCCCCGTCGACGACAACGAGCCACCTCCGGGACAACTTTCGTTCGACCCGGCAGCGACGCTCGCGGCGGCGCAAGACCTTGCGAACGAGCCGGAGCCTTTCAACCCCGAGCGGGAGCCTCGCAGCGAGGCGAACGGATCGGACGTTATGGAGGGTGTCGCTCCCGGAGGCTTCGGCATCCCAGGCGCGAACTTCGGCGAGGGCGAGCCCCAGCAAGACGCGAGTACGGAAGGAGGATGGTACGACTCGCCAGACTTGGGCGCCGACTTGACGGGCGGATTCTGGACTGCGGACCCGGGTGGAGCGGACAACCCCATCGCGGGACCAGACGTGGGCCCCGCGCCCGAAGGCGGCGGGCAGCCCGACTTCGGCACCCCGGCAGCCCCTGTCTACGACGTCGACAACGGCGGCGGAACGTACGCGGAGCCCGTCACGTCAGAGCCTGCTGGCGGTGCGAGCAACGTCCAGGATCTCGGCGCCAGCGGGGCACCGCCCGCCACGTCCGACACGATCAGTGGCACGCTCGGTGTTGAACCAGCGCCGACCACGGGCGTCGGCGCGGACGCGGCTCAGCAGGGCTACTGGGTTGAAACGGAAGGCGGCAGCTACTTCGTTCCTGCGGCGCAGCCCACCACAGGACCTTCTGCCTCCGACGCAACCTCAACGACGCGTGGCGTGGGCGCGCAAGTGGGAGCGCCCGAGCCCGCCGCCGTCGCTGCCGTCCCCGAGGTCCCGTTGCCCGCACCCGTCGACGGGGGCCCGACGCCAGCGAGCGATCCGGTGGGAACGCCCACGCCTACGGCCCCGACGACGCAGACGCCCGAAGCGCCTCCCCTCACGGCGCAGCAGCAATACGAACTCGAAGTCTACAAGCTGCAGAACGAGGGCAACGCCACCCTCGAGCAAGGCCAAGCGCCCGACTGCTCGATCGTCTCGGTCGTGCGCCAGCTTGGGGCCACGCCTGAAGGGAACGCCTTCCTGGAGGGCATCACGAAGGACCTGGGCGACGGCTTCTGGCAAGTGACCACCGTCGGCCCCGACGGCCAGGCGCAGGTGCAGACCGTCTGGCTGCATCCGGACGAAATCTTCGGTGTCGGCGACCCCAGGGCCATGGCCGTTGAGAAGGCGGTTGTCTACAACATGCAGGCGGCCGTCGGCGATCTGCCGATGCGCGGGATTACCGTGGGGGACGCGATGGGTCAGCTTGGCATCTCGAACGTCACCTGGAGCGGGCCGCAAGACGCGCTCAGCGTCGGCCTCGGCAACCAGATCGTCGTGACCCAAACGAGCGGCGAGACGGGCCCGTTGCCCTACGGCTTGCTTCCGGGGCACGCGTACGTAGTTGCTGGAACGCTGGTCGCGCCCGACGGGACGCTAATGGTCGTCCTTAGCAATCCGCACGGCGACGGCAACCCGAACATCAACAGTCAGCCGCTGCCGATTCCGGCGGACCTTCTCGGCACCGCACTCTTGGGCACGACCACGGGCACGCTCTTTCCGAACCCGTAGTCCCCTACTTCACCACGCCGAGCTTCTTGCCGACCCTCGCGAACGCCGCGATGGCGCGGTCGATCTGCGCCGGCGTGTGGTCCGCCGAGAGCTGCACGCGGATGCGCGCCTGTCCCTTGGGCACCACGGGGAACGAGAACCCGATGACGTAGATGCCTTCGCCGAGCAGCTCCGCGGCCATCGTCTGCGCGAGCCGGGCATCCCCGAGCATCACCGGCACGATGGGGTGAATGCCCTCTTTGATCTCAAAGCCCGCTGCCGACATGCCCTTGCGGAACTGGAGCGCGTTCGCCATCACCCGATCACGGAGCTCGGTCGACTTCCCGAGCAAGCCGAGAACGGCGAGCGACGCGCCAGCGACGACCGGCGGGATGGAATTGGAAAAGAGATACGGCCGCGAGCGCTGGCGCAAGAGCTCGATGATCTCCTTCTTGCCCGTGGTAAAGCCGCCGGCGGCGCCGCCAAGCGCCTTCCCCAAGGTCGACGTCATGACGTCGACGCGCGACGCAACGCCGAAGTGCTCCGGCGTCCCGCGTCCCGTCTTGCCGATGAAGCCGCTCGCGTGAGAGTCGTCGACCATCACCATCGCGTCGTAGCGCTCGGCGAGATCGCAGACGACGTCGAGCTTCGCGAGGTAGCCGTCCATGGAGAAGACGCCGTCGGTGGCGATGAGGCGGAGCCGCTTGCCTTGTGTCGCCTTAAGCGCCGCCTCGAGCGCCTCCATGTCGCCGTTCGGGTACCTGTGACGCTCGGCCTTGCACAAACGAATGCCGTCGATGATCGACGCGTGGTTGAGGGCGTCCGAGATGATCGCGTCCTCTTCCCCGAGCAGCGTCTCGAAGAGGCCGCCGTTGGCGTCAAAGCAGGAGCTGTAGAGGATCGTGTCGTCGGTGCCGAAGAACTTCGAGACGCCGGCCTCGAGCTGCTTGTGGAGATCTTGCGTCCCGCAAATGAAGCGCACCGAGCTCATGCCGTAGCCGTGCGTCTCGAGAGCCCGGTGGGCCGCCGCTAGCACCTCGGGATGCGACGACAGTCCGAGGTAGTTGTTGGCGCAGAAGTTCAGGACCGAGCTCTTCTTGTCCCCGTCGGCGACGGCGATCTCGGCCCCCTGGGGCCCGACGATCGTTCGCTCCGATTTGGTGAGGCCGCCGGCGCGGATTTCATCGAGGCTCGCTTGGTAGATGTCTTTTGCGCGCGTCCACATGGGCGGACTGTATAGCGCAACTGGCCCGCCCGGGGTTACCCTCGCCGCCGCCCATGAGCAGCAATCCCCCCGTCGTTCTCGTCACCGGCGCCAATGGCGAGATTGGCCGCGCCCTCCTCCCCCGCCTCCGTGAAGGCAACCGTTACCGCGTCGTCACGGTCGACCTCACGCCGTTGCCCGAGGCGTACCGCCACTACTGCGTCGAAACCTACGCCGGCAACATCCTCGATCGGTACCTCCTCGACCAGGTCGCAGCCCACCACGAGATCGAGGTCGTCTTCCACCTGGCGGCGCTGCTCTCGACGCGCGGCGAGCGCGATCCCGAGCTGGCGCACCAGATCAACGTCGAAGGTACGCTCCACCTCTTGCGCGTGTCGCAAGCTCAGTCGCAACGGCTCGGGCGGCCCGTAAAGTTCATCTTCCCGAGCTCCATCGCGGTCTACGGCCTTCCGTCGACCGACGAGAAGAAGCGCGTGGGCCGCGTGCAAGAAGAGCAGTGGAACATGCCGATTACGATGTACGGCTGCAACAAGCTCTACTGCGAGCACCTGGGCCGCTACTTCACGAACTTCTTCCGCCAGATGGGCGCCCTCTCGACGGCGGCGCGCCTCGACTTCCGCTCGCTGCGCTTCCCCGGCCTCATCTCCGCCGAGACGGTCCCGACGGGCGGCACCAGCGACTTCGGTCCCGAGATGCTCCACTCGGCGGCACGAGGCGAAGCCTACAAATGCTTCGTCGGCCCCGATGCGCGCATTCCCTTCATGATCATGCCCGACGCCGTCGACGCGCTGATGCAGCTCCTGGAGGCCGACCGCGAGCGCCTGAAGGAGTCTGCGTACAACATCGCCGGCTTCAGCGCTTCGGCGAGCCAGATCGCGGCGCGCGTGAAGCAGAGCTTCCCGAGGGCGCACATCAGCTACGAGCCCGACGTCGCCCGCGCGCGGATCGTCGACTCTTGGCCGGAAGATCTCGACGACTCGCGGGCGGCTCGCGACTGGGACTTCAAGGCCAACTACGACTTTGACCGCGCCTTCGACGAATACCTCGTGCCCTCGGTGCTCTCGCGTTACGGGACGCAGAGCGCGAGGCCGGGACCGAAGCCGTGACCCTTCGCGTCGAGCGGAAGGGGCCCGTCTTCACGGTGGTCCTCTCGCGGCCCGAGCGAAAGAACGCCGTCGACCGCGCCACCGCGCACGCGCTCTCGCGGGTGATGGACGAGTTCGAGGCCGACGAAGGGGCGAGCGTCGCCGTCCTCTACGGAGAGGGCGGCACGTTTTGCGCCGGGGCCGACCTCAAGGCGGTCTCGGAGGGCAACCTCAACGACCTCGATCCCGACGGCCCCGGTCCCCTCGGCCCGACGCGCCGCACCTTCTCGAAGCCGCTCATCGCCGCCGTGGAAGGTCACGCCGTCGCTGGCGGGCTCGAACTGTCCTTGCTGTGCGATCTCAGGGTCGCCGCCGAGAGCGCTGTCTTCGGCGTCTTCTGTCGTCGTTGGGGCGTGCCGCTCATCGACGGCGGGACGGTGCGGCTGCCGCGCGTCGTCGGCCACGGCCGTGCCATGGACATGATCCTCACCGGCCGCCCCGTCGGGGCGCGCGAGGCCCTCGCCATCGGCCTCGCCAACCGCGTGGTGCCCGATGGCACGGCGCGCGAGGCCGCGGAGGCCTTGGCCCTCGAGATCGCGAGTTTTCCTGCAATCTGCATGCGCGCCGATCGCATGAGCGCCATCCATCAATGGGACCTCGACCTCGACGCCGCGCTTCGCGCCGAGGGGCGCGGCGGCACGCCGGCGCTCCACGCCGAAGCTGGCGCCGGCGCCGCGCGCTTCGCCGGCGGCGAGGGGCGACACGGCCGCTTCGAGTAGGCGCCACTTCCGCTCCGCGGCGCCGTCGAGGGACTCGTCACAGCGCGCGACCCGCCGCGTTGGATCTTCGCGCATTGCCGTGACCGCACGCGCAACTTGCGAAGGACTTCGCGTGCCGCCTCGCTCGATGCCGCGCATCGTCGCCAAACGGGCGACGAACGCGCCGACGAAAGCGGCGCGTCCGTTGGCCGGCCCCTTGCTGGAGCGAACGTGAGAGCGCGGGGTCGTCCCGCGCTCGAGCAGGAAGCCGCGCCTCGCGGCGGACAGAACCTATGCGAACGACAGCGCTGATTCCCGGTTTTGCGTCGCGTCACGCCTTGCCCATGACCGTTAGCCTGCTCGGCACCGCCACGGGCGCGGCCATGGGCGCGCTCGGTGCGGGACCGACCGGCGCGCTCGCCGGCGGCACGCTCGGCGGTCTCGCGGGGCTGCTCGCAGGAAAGGTGCTCGAAGACGGCGAAGCGCGCGTCTCGGCGCGAACACGCGCCCTCGACGCGACCATCGGCGTCAGCGGTGGCGACATGGGGGCCAGCGAAGTGGCCTCGTCGCGTCTCTCACGCCCGTCGGGAGCGTCGGGACCTGGATGGCTCTTGCGACGTGATCACCTACGCCTCGAGCAAAACTTCACGTGGCTACGCCAGAGCGTCGACGAAGAACTGTGGCCCGACGTCTTCAAGCATTGGATGACCTTCGAGCACCGGCTCCTCGCGCACTTCGCGACGGAGGAGGAGGACTTGTTCCCTGAGCTTGCGCGAACCATCCCCGACGAGGTGCGCGTGCTGGTGCGCGAACACGCGCAGCTGCGGGCGCTCCTTCGCGAGCTCAAGCTCGACGTGGCGTCGCAGGTCGTGGGCGCCAGCGCCATGGACGGTCTCATGGACGCCCTCCGCGCCCACACGGCGCGCGAGGACGAGGTGGCCTACCGATCGCCACCGCGCTCCCGAGCGTCGCCATCGACGTCGAGATGAGCCTCGATCGGTAGTGCGGGTCATCGCCCGCTCAGAACTGCACGAACAGGAAGGTGAACACCATGGGAACAAAGAACATGAACTCCAAAATTGATGACGCGGCCGCTTCGGCCAAGGGGCTCGTCGCCAAAGCGAAGCGCGCAAAAGAACGCGTCGGCGAGAGGGCCAACGTCACGGCCGCGGACCTGGAACTGGCCGCCGAGAGAGCGGAGCACGGGATCGCGGAGACGGCGGAGGAGGCGACGCACGCCGTGAGCGAGGCGACGACGAAGGTCCTGCACTCAGCCGAAGAGGTGGTGCAGAAGGTCGCGCACCGCGCGAAGCAGCTCGTCAGCAAGGTGGTCCACAAGACGAGAGACGCAGCGAAGGGGCCCTGAGCCGCCTCCGCCCGCCTCTCGCCCTCTCGCTCGACTCGGGCGCGCATGCTCTCTGCTGCGCGCCCTTCTCTTTTTCCGGCACCGGGCGCGCCGCCCCCTTTCCCTTTCCTTAGCGGCAGCGATGCTGGCGCAGCGGCGCCCTGTAGCAGCCGCCGCGCCGGATGTTCGAGCTCAGGGGAACTCGGTCATGGGAGTGACGTCCACGCAATCCTGACCGTTCCGACTCGGCTCCTGCCCAGAAGGGCAGACGATTCCGCTCGTCGTCTCGGCCCGTCCGACGGGAAACCGGTTGTCGTCGCGAACGCAGCCGAGCTGGGTCATGGCGGAGAGTGAAAGCGTGAGCGATGCGAGCGTCCAGAACTTCATGGGGATCCTCCTCTAGGTACGTACTCGGACTCAGGCGTGCAAGCGCGGGGCCTGAGGCCGCCTCGCCCATCTCAACGGTCCATTCGACGCAGCCAGTCGTCACCGACGAACAGCTTCACGGAGCTCGCCTCGTCATCAAGTCGCAAGCCGACGTTCATGAAACGCGAGGTGGCCAGCGCCAGCGCATGACGCGAGCGGCCATGCTGGCGGAACCGACCCTCGACCTGCCAGCCCCCGCCCTGAACGTGGGCTCCGGTCACGTCGACGAAGGACGGGCCAGCAGCCAACGTTCCGCGACCACTCAGGCCGTCTAGACCGATGAGGTCGGCGAGCACGCCTGGCATCAGCTCGCGAAGGACGGGCCGACCGTCCTTGGCTCGCAAGGCAAACGCGGCCTGGAGGCGCTCTGGGTGCACCCACGAGAGTCGGGCGGCGCCGAGCTTGACCGAACCCCACCACGGAGCCGCCTTGGGGTCAGTCGACAGAATGACCTCGCGCAATTCGACCTCGGAGCCGGATAGATCGGCGTTCTGCGCTCCGAGGTCGAGCTTCTCGAGAGCGAGCGTGACGCGGGCGCGGCCACGCGCACGGAGCGTCGCCACGCCCACGGTCAACCGCTCGGCCTCGAGAGAGAGAGCCCCGTCACCGCTCCGCTTGGGCCACGACCCACGAAACGACCCCCGCCCGTGAACGCTTCCGCCGAGGAGAAGGAGGCCGCTCTCGTCCACGTGCGGGCGCCACGCACTGAGGTCCGGAATGTCCACACCCGGAACGTCGGCCGTTCCCCAGGCGTCACCGAAGGGCCGAACGAGATCCAGCTCGTTCGACGCTGCGGTGAAGGTGAGCACGGGAGCAAGCATCAGGATCGCCTGCGCGTCGGTCCCTCTCGTCGTCGTGACCTCGGCGTCGGCGACGGCGGCCCTGAGCTGGAGACGCTCGCGCTCGACGTCCACCGCCGCGACGACGGACCCGATCGCGCGTTGCTCCCCGGCCGCGAGCCGTGCACGCACGAGGCGGAGCTCCGCGTGACTCGGCTCCGCCACGACACCGCTCTGCACGTAGGCTTCGAGCACCCCGTCGCCGGCGCCGCCGTCGAAGTGTCGGCCGTCAACGAAGTGGTTAACGAAGCGCACGCTCGAAACGCGGCCCCGCAGCCAGGACGACGCCGAGACGAGCCGAAGGGCCTCGGCGCCATGAACCTCGCGCGGGTCGAACGGCGCGACGAGGCCATCCACACGGCCCGAGAGCCCCTCGAACGCCAACTCGCGCCCCACGCGAAGCTCACCCCGCTTCACCTCGATGGTCGCCGGCCCGACGTGGGCGAGACGGACCGGGCGGAGCGAGAAGCCGCCCATGAGGTGCGCCTGGCCGGTGAAGCGATACGCGTCGAGCCAAACCTCGCGGACCTCATGGGCGTCGACGTCGTCGAGTCGGACCGACCACAGATCGTATTCGTCATCGGGGATCGGCGCCGAGGGGACGGCCGGCTTGATGGGCGCCGAGGCGATGCCCTCGATGGGCGGGAGGAGCGCGAGGACCGCTGGCGTGGCGAAGGCGGCGTCGAGCTTCATCCGCATCCGCATGGTCACGCCGGTCGCCTCCACTTGCCAGGCGTGAAAGCGTCGCTGAAGGAGCGCCGTCGGGGACCAGCGAAAGCTAACGCGCTCAATGTCGAGCTGCCACTCGACGTGACTGTCGGTGCCGACAAGACGAAGGTCGTTGGCGCGGACCTGTCCGGGCCAAAAGGACCGGGCTGAGCGGTAGCTCACGACAACGGCCTCCGGCAATCCGACCTGATGAACGAGGCCGAAGGCGAGATTCAGCGCAACGAGGTAGAGGGCGTAGCTGGTCGCGAAGGCAACGCTGCACCATTTCAGGACGAACAGGACGAAAGCGCGCCCCGGTATCGCGAGGTCCGGTGCCGGTCGATGCCGCGTCGCCACAGCCCGCGGCGGCGTTCGCGATTTGCCTCTCGCTTTTGCAAAACGAGAAGAGCGTCGCGGTAGCGCGCTCATCCGCCGAAGGCGATCGCCGGTCCGATCGCGACCGAATGAAACTCCGTGCCCGTGATGGTTTGATACGTAGCCTCGGCGCCGATGGCGAACACGCGACCGAAGTGAACCATCAGACCGCCACCACCGAGCCACGCGAGCCCGGACTCGCCGGGATTGGACATACCGCCGAAGCCGATGCCGAAGACGCCGAAGGGTGCGAACGGACCCACGGGGAGGGTCACTCGAAACGTGGGCATGGCCAGGCCGATGAATCGGCCCGAAATGCCGTAGCCAGCGAGCAAGCCCCCCGGGGCGAGCACTGTCGGGCCCGCGCGAAGCCCGTAGCGGCCTTCGAGCCCAAGGCCTCCGCCGAGGGGTCCGCCGGAGCGCATCGGCAAGAGCAACGTTGGAGCGAGACCGAGCAAGAAGCCTCGGTTCGCGGCCATGGCCGCCGTGTCGCCACCGTCGTCGTCCGCCAGGGCTTCGCTCCATGGCGTGAGCACCGCGAAGGCGAACACAAATCCTGCGAGGCCGTACCGCATGAACGCTCCCTGCCGAGCGCTGCGCTTGGCCCACCGCGTGACGCAACAAGCGCGCCGCTGTACCCCAAGAGCGCGGCACACACCTTGCTGCGAACACCTCGAGCCGCATCGGCTCGACGCAAAGGGAGAAGCGCCATGATTAACCTCTTGTGGGCGGTCGCACTGATCTTTCTCTTGATGTGGGCCCTCGGCTTCGCCTTCCACATCACCGCTGGCGGACTCATCCACGTGCTGCTTGTGTTGGCCCTCGTGTCGGTGCTCGTTCGCGTCATCATGGGACGCCGGATTGCCTGAGGAAGAACGCCGGGCTCGTGCCCCTTCGGCACTTGCCTGGCTCCTTCTCGGACTCGGAGCCGCAGCCACGTACCTCTGCTGGCCGCTGTGGCCCGCGCTCGTTCTGGCTGCGTGGACGGCCTCGCTCGCGCGCCCAATACTCGTCCGTCTCGAGCGCTGGCTTCACGGTAGGCGGCGAGCGGCGGCGGTCATTTCGCTCGTCCTGTTTCTCGGCCTGGTTCTGCCGCTCGGACTCACAGTCCTCGTGGCGCTCTCGGGCCTCCAGGAAATCGCACGCGCCTTGGCGCAGGCAGCGACGGAGCCGCTGTCACCGAAGAGCGCGCTCGACGCGATCACGGCTGGCACTGGAGCAGCGGCGCCGGGCGCGCCGCCGGGCCCCTGGCCGAAGGACCTCGCCGGACTTCTCGCGCTCGTGCAGCAATACGGCTCGCAGGCCCTCCGCGTGCTCTCGAGCGTGGCGGGCGCCGCCGCGTCGGGGCTCGTGGCGGTCTTTGTCTACTTTGGCAGCACCGTCGTGTTCCTGCTCGACGGTCCCAAGCTATGGGAGTGGTGTAGGCGGCGCGCACCGCTCAAGCGCGAACACCTCGATCGCATCGCTGCGGCCTTCCACGAAACGGGGCGCGGCCTCCTCATCGGCGTCGGCCTCACGAGCGCGACACAAGGCCTCGTGGCGACGCTCCTCTTCTTGGCGCTCGGCGTGCCGCGCTGGTGGGTGCTCGGTCCCATCACCGGCCTCGCGTCGATGCTTCCCTTCGTGGGTTCGGCGCTCGTCTGGCTCCCCATCGCGCTTGGTCTGTTCCTATCGGGACACCCGGTCCGCGCGGTTCTCCTCGTCGTGCTGGGCGCGACCGTGATCAGCACCGTCGACAACGTCCTTCGCCCAATCTACGCGCGCCTTGGCTCGCTCGAGATGCCGTCGCTCTTGCTCTACGTCTCGATCTTCGGAGGCATCGCCGCCATC
The DNA here is from genome assembly GCA_016703425.1 of Myxococcales bacterium. Lineage (NCBI taxonomy): Bacteria > Pseudomonadati > Myxococcota > Myxococcia > Myxococcales > Myxococcales bacterium. The sequence continues at coordinate 159,783 of JADJCA010000030.1, read as the reverse complement.
GGGCCTTTGGGCGCGCTGCTTGGTCCGGTCGTGGTGCGGCTCTTCCTCGAGGTCGTCGAGCTCGCCTATGACGAGAGGTCGGCGGCTTCGTAGCCGAGTGACACATTGAACCCGTCGGGCTGCTCCTTTGCAGAATGCAAGGTGGAGGGCAGGATGCACACGCTCGCAAGCGGACCGGCTTCGCGGTCGGCGTCATCCAAGCGCCGCAAAGGGTCGAAGCTCGCAGCGGCGCGAAAGGTGCAGAGAGGCGCGGCGGGGCGGGCGTGCAGAACCTTCGGCGCGCGACCCAACTCCCGTCGCGTGCGTGGTGACCCTCGCTTCGCGCTGACGGGCCGGAGGTTTTCCAATGTCCGTTCGTATGTCGTCACTCGTCGTTTGGCCGTCACTCATCCTCACAGCCAGCAGCATCGCCGGCTGTAGCATCGAGGCGCTGGCCGGGCCTGACACGTCAAACACATCGTGTGACGTCGGGAGCGCCGCATCGGACGCGAACGTCGACGTGAGCGTGAGGCTGCTGCTGCAGGTCTCTGGCGAGTTCAAGGACACCGCCGCGAACACGCGGGCGACGGTCCTCGCGGCGTGCGCCAATATCGCCAAAGACCTCGGCGGAGGCGACAGCTGGAGCAAACACGGCGACTCCAACGACGCCATCGCGAACGGCGACAACACCGGAGCTTGCAACGTTGCGGCGCTCCGCATCCAGGGCATCATGGACGCGTCGGCGAACGCCAACTTCGCCCTCGTGGTCACGAAGGGCGCGTGCTACCCCGACTTTGCGGCTCAAACCAAGTGCGACGCGCAGTGCAACGCGGAGGCCAAGTGCGACTCGGGCACGACCGAGACGAGGTGCGAGCCCGCGGCCTTGAGCTGCACCTGCAGCAGCGTTTGCAAGGTGAGCGGTTCCTGTCGAGGCACGGTCTCACTCGAGGCCAACTGCACGGGCAAGTGCGAGGGCACGTGCAACGGCGAGTGCAAGGGCACCTGCACGAGCGCGAGCGGCACGAAGACGGACAACGACAAGAATTGCCGCGGCAAGTGCAGCGCCTCTTGCAGCGGCAAGTGCACTGGCGACTGCAAGATCGAGGTTGAGGGCGGCCTAAACTGCGGCGCCAACGTCCGCTGCAGGGGCGAATGCGAGGGAGCCTATACCGAACCCAAGTGCGAGACGTCGTTCACGCCTCCCAAGTGCGTCGTCGACGCGTCATGCATCGCAGCATGCAGCTCCAGCGTGTCCGCCAAGGCCGTCTGCGATCCGCCATCCGTTGAACTACTCTGCAACACGAGCGTCAACGCTGACGTCGCGAAGCTCGCCGCCACGGTGCGTGCGAACTTCCCCGTCGTACTCGCCGCGGCCCAAACCCAGGGCAAGCTCGTGCTCGACGCGGCACTTCGCCTGAAGGCCGCCGGCGAGGCCGTCGTCAAATCCTCGTCGAAACTCAACGCGCACTCGATCGCCTGCGCCGTGGGTGGTGCGAAGGTCGCGGGTGACGCGACAGCCAAGCTGAGCGTCGCCGTCCAAGGCGGCGCCCTGGTCACGGAAACATGCACGGCGCGCGCGCAGTGAACGGCGCACGACGCGAAGCCGTCGGAAAGCCGCTTCATGGGGGCGCTGCGTGCCGACTCGCATGCAGCGCCGTCCTCCTCGCGGCGTTCGCGGCCAACGCGCGCGCCGACGAGCACGACGACGACGGCGGCCGCCGTGACGAGGATGACGGCCGCGTGAGCTCGACGAAGAGCTACTTCTACGCCAACGGCGGCGGGGGCGTCTCCTACGTGGGCCTGACGACGCTCAACTCGAGCGATCTCGCACTCGGGAACGCCGGAGGCGCAGGGCCCGCCGTGGATCTCGGGCTGGGACTTCGGCTCGTCATCCTCACCCTCGGCCCCCGCGCTCGGTACACGGTGTTGCCCAACTTCGACATGTGGCAACTGAACGGTGAGGTCGCGCTTCACATCCCCGTTGGGAGGTGGGACGGCTTCGCCGGCCTGCACGCCGGCTACAGCTTTGTTGGGAACTTCAGTCGGTCGGCGTTCTCCGACGCTTCAAGTCCGACGCCGAGCGAAGACTTGCGCGTGCGGGGTTGGAATGCGGGGCTCGATCTAGGCCTCGACTACTATCTCACGCGGTCGTTCTCCATCGGCGGTGCGGGCATGGGTGAGGTCTTGTTCGTGCGCCGACCCGCGCTCGCGACGACCAACGATCCGCAGTTTGGTGTGGCAGGCGGCGGCGTTGGGCTGGCCGCTTCCTTGGCGCTGCGAGCAGGTCTGCACCTGTGACCCCGCACCGATGACGCCTCGCGCGATGTTGGCCTGCGACGCCGTCGAAGCACCGGCGCGGGTCCGCCGCGGCTGCCGCCGTCCGATGGCTCGGCCCCTCGATTGGGGGCTGCCGGCGGGGGCCCCCGACCTCGGCCTCGCTGGAACGCTCGCCGATCAGCGCGGGAGTCGCACACGACGCGGGCCCATCGAAGCCCACGAGAGCACTGGGAAGAGAGACCGCGGGGGGATGAGCGCTGGTGTGACCAGGAGCCGCGCGGTGCCTGCGCATTGCCCTTGCAGGGCAGGCCCTCGTGCCCAACGCCGACGCAACCACCGAAACGCAAAGTGGCCCACACCCGGAGCGCCAATTCGCGGAGGCGTGCCGCGCCGCGGGACTCGCCTTCTTGGAGGGGACGCGGGCCGGGTGGGGCAAGCGCGAGCTCGTCGCGTGGCTCGTCGGTCCGTATCGTGAGCTCAGCGCCCAGGTTGGGACCGAGAGCATGCCCCCGCCTAGTATGCAGAGTGCACAGAACGCAATTCGCGAGGAGACGCTCGACGAGCTCCTCCATTTGGTGCGCGTGGCCGTGTCGTCGGCGCTCGCGGATCTCCTACGGGGCGACACCACCTGCGTGACCGAGTGCATTCGAGAGCGAAGCATCCTCGAGGGCGGGGAACGAGACGGTGTGTGGCTTCCCGCCGACCGGCCGCGCATGCGCCTCGAGGCGCGCGTCCTCTCACTGTTCGTCGTCGACTACCTCCACTCGGCGCGGCCCTATGAAGCCGATCTGGCGGTGTGCACCGACTGCGACGCGGTAAACTTCGACGGCGCCGGGAGGCGTTGCCCCGACTGCGGACAACCGAGCCAGACGCGAAGCATCGTCCCGAGCCCGGTGGTCCTCGCGGCCACGCGCTAGATCGCCGCGGGCGAGGCCGTCATGGGCGCTCGCTGGCGTTAGCTCTCGGGCACCTTGCGTGCACCGGGGCACATCTTGCCGAACCCCTTCTGATGGTTCGCCACAAGACCACGCTGCAGTGGGCGCAGCTTGCCGCAGCCAGAACACTTTCCCTCCGTGGCCTCCTCGGCGCTGACGGGCTTGCTCGCTACGACGCGCGGCTTCGCGTCGCGCGCGACGTCCGCGGCGACGGGAGCGGCGACCGGAACGACGGGGTCGACGACGCTCGCCGCGGGGACCGCTGCCTTCGGAGCCGGCGCGACGGCGCGGCGCTCCCGCTGCAGCGCCTGTTCTTCACGCTGACGGCGCATGTCATCGACTTTACCCATGGAGCCTTCTAGCCCGCGGGCCACGCGAGCGGTCAACTCATTGGGCCAGTTGCATCCTTACGAACCGCGAACGTCATAGGTGCTTGCATAAGCGCGCGCGCCGCTGGCCCGCACGGGTACCTGCCGCACCAATCGCCGGTTTTTTGCGCTCCGCGCGGCGGTGGACGACTCTTATCCTACATGCGCGCACCTCTCTACGCTTCCGCCGAGTTTCCGAACGCGAACCCCGACCTTCACGCGGGCTTCATCGACCCGGTGCTCTTTCCGGATGTCGAAGATCCGTTCGGCGACGGCGAAGCCGCCGTCGTGGACGATCTGCCCGAGCTGCTCGCGACGGAGGCCGAAATTGAGATCGTCGGCGATGCGCCGCACAGCCCGCGTGATTCGATGATTCGCCTCATCGCGGCGGTCTGCGAGGACGGCTGCGACGTCCCCGAAGAGAGCATCGACCTCGCCTTCACGAGCCTCGAAATTCCGCGCCTGCCTCCGCTGAGCATCAGCTTGACGGAAGGCGTGAGCGAGAGCGACCTCGATGCGGCGCCGCGGTGCGCGGACCCCGCACCGGCCCCGGTCGTGCTCGAAAGCGCCGCGACGGCGACGGACTCGCGGAACCTGGGTGACGGCGACGACACCCTCATCGCCATCGCGGACGCGCCCGAACGCATCGCGCCGACGATGCCCGAGTGTGGCGCAGCTCCCATCGCCGAAGGTCACGCGGATGCGCCTTTGGTTGTGACCGCCGAGGTCGATGCCAAGGCGAACGCGGACGCCGGTGCGGCAGCGCCGCGAGACACCATGGTCGTCCCCGCGTTCGTGTCCGGCGCGGTGGGGAGTCCGCCTCCGGAGTCCAGCGTCGTCCTTATCGAGGAGTCGCGCGCGACGGACGCGTTCGCGCGCCTCGTGGAGACCATCGTCGACATCGCGGGAACTCACGCCGGCGCGACTGCGCTGCTCGCGTTGATGTCGGGGCACGGCGTCGCGGCGAGCGAATTTGGCGGCACCGACGCCTTGGTGGCCGCTGGCTTGGCCGTGAGGCCCGACGCTACGAGCGTTGCTCTCGAGGCCAAGACCAAGGCTGCGGCGCGCGAGTGGATGCTCATCGTTCGCGACGAAGGGGGCGACCTGGAGGCCTGCGGCGGCAAGACCCTCGACGAGTTCTGTGCCGGCATCGCCGCCGCGCTGTCGGGAGACGCGAGCCGCGCAGAGACGATGCGTCGCTCGCTTCGAAGCCGCGGCGTCGCGGCATACGGCTGGAGCGACGCGGCATAGGCGCGTGTCACGCTCGCGCCTGCTCGATGTCCCCGCGCTGCTCTGGACCGCGGCGCGCAAGCTCTACACGCGGCACGGTGCCGAATGGGCAGCGGCGCTCGCGTACTACTCGCTCCTCTCAGTCTTCCCGGCGGCGCTCCTGGGCGTCACGATCACAGCGACGATCGTCGACGAGGGGTGGGCCGTTGAACAGATCGTCAACGGAGTCGGTCGCCTGTTGCCGTCCGTCAACCACACGTTGGCTCGCGACGTGCGGGAGGCGATCGAGCAGCGCGGTCGCGTTGGGCTCGTGGCGCTGCTCGTCCTTGTTTGGACGGGTAGCCGAGTCTTCTCGACGCTCACGTTCGCACTGAACGAGGCTCTGTCGCGGCCGCCCACGTCGCTCCATCCCGGCCTAGCCGTGCTGCGCGAAATCGCGCTCCTCGTGGCCGCTGGCGCGGTCCTGCTCCTCGGCACGGCCTCCGGTATCGCCATCGAGGTCTTGCTCCAGCGCTGGGGACTCTCGGGCTTCGTCACCGTCGCCGTTACCACGGTGACGCGCGCCGCGTTCTTCGCAACGGGCATCTTCGCGCTGATCCTGTGGGTCCCCTCCCCTCGCCCTCATTGGCGTCCGGCCCTGCTTGGCGCGTTGTCCGCCACGGCGCTCTTGGTGCTCGCGATGCCGCTCTTTTCGGCTTATGTGTCGCGCCTCGGGCAATACAACCTGATCTACGGCCCGCTCGCGATCCTCATCGTGATCTTGGTTTGGTTCTGGGTCGCTTCGTTTCTCTTGCTTCTTGGCGTGCACGTCACAGCTGAATTGGAGGCTGAGGGCACGCGCGGAGCGGCCTCGGCGACGCCGTCGCTGCACCCACGCGACGACGCATAGCCGACCCGGCGAGGCTGCTCCTCGTTCCCTCTCGTGACTCACGACGCGGACACGCAAGCGTTGCCCCGCGGTTCGCCCGGCACCAGGTCCCGCCACGCCAAGGCCTGCGCGACGGCTCCTCGCTACGCTCCGCCGTCCCTGACGACGGCGTCGTTCGCGACACCGCTGCGCACGCCCGATGACGCCGGCGGTCCCCCCAGTCCTCCCAGTCCGCCCGGTGCCGCTGGTGCCGCTGGTGCCGCCTGGAGCCGAAGTGGCGCGCCGTTCGCGCTGGCGCCGATCCCCGTCCCCGGGCGCGGGTCGTTCTCACAGCCGCCGTACGCCAAGTACTTCGCGCGGCGACGGGCGAAGCTTGCCAGATCCTTCGCGTACACGCTCTCCACCGCGGACAGCGCCTTCCCCTCAATCACGGCCGTCGCGACCTTGGAGCCGACCATGTCGTCGAGCTTCGTCACGTCCCAGTCGCCGCGGTGAACGCTCCTCAGCGCGGTCGCGATGGCGAGTCCGACGCGAACGGGCCGATACGACGCGCGCTCGGTCACCCTCATCCGAAGCGCAGGTAGCGGCTGGTTCGCGAATCGCGCCGCCGCCGCGGGCGTGAAGGTCGCGGCGGCGAACTGCACACCTGCCAGCTTCGCCTGCGCGAGCTCGCGCAAGACGAGCTCGGGCTTGAACCACGGAGCGCCGAAGACCTGGAACGGCTCCTCGGTGCCTCGTCCAACGCTCACGTTGGTCCCCTCGATCAGCGCCGTGGCCGCATAGGCCAGGGCGGCATCGAACGTCAGGAGCTTCGGTGACGGCGCTGACCACGCGAGTCCCGATTCAACGAACCAGCTCCTCGGTGGGTAGCCCCGCATGGGCACGACGTCGAGCGCCGTTCCAAGGTGCTCCTCCGCGTGGAGCAGCCACGACAGCTCACCGATGGTCATCTGGTGGACGAGCGGAATGGGATGATGATGCACGAACGAGCCGGCGGGTACGTCCGTCGGACCGTCGACGTCGAGCGCACCGAGGGGATTCGGTCGGTCGAGCACGAGCACCTCCTTGCCGCGCGCGCTCGCCGCACGCATCACGCGGTGGAGCGTGGCGGCGTAGGTAAAGAAGCGAAGGCCCACGTCCGGCAGGTCGACGATGAGGACGTCGAAGAGACCGAAGGCCGCATCGTCAGGCGAGAGGCGGGCCCCGAAGAGGCTCTTCGCGGGCACGCCCTCAACGACGCCGTCGGCGATCTTGCCCTCTCCATCCGCACCAAAGCCGTGTTCGGGAACGAAGAGCAACGTGAGGCGATCGCCGAGTGCGCGCTTCAAGGCGGCGAGCGTGGTCTCGCCAGAGCGGGTCCGCGCCCCGGCGTTGGTGAGCAGCGCCACGCGCTTGCCGGCGAAGCGCTTCATCCCCTCACCCATGAGCACGTCGATGCCCGGCTCCGTCGGCCCAACGCACAGCTTGCTCCTCGGCGAGCGCCCGAGGCTGGCGTCGACAGCGTCGACGGCGACTCCCCCAATCTTGGCGACGAGCGCCGCCGCGTTGCCTTTGCCGTCCGGGTGAACGCGGTTTGACAGGAACACGAGAAACAAGTCGCGCGTCGGGTCGACCCAAAGACCCGTCCCCGTGTAGCCGCCGTGACCGAAGGCCCGCGGCGACAGGTTCTCCGCGCGGTTGAGCGAGAGCGTCGTGCGCACGTCCCAGCCGGGCGTTCGAAGGCCGGCGGGCACGTCATGCACAGCCGTCCACTCGTGGAACGCGGTCTCGGACAGAATTCGGCCCCCCGGCGACACCTTGCTGGGCGGGACGCTCCCGACGGTGCCGGGGCCAGCGCCCGAGGAGGCGACCACGTTGCCCCGCGCGAGGAGCATCCGCGCAAAGCGCCCGAGATCGTCAACGGTCGAGAACAGCCCCGCGTTGCCGGCGACCCCGCCGAGCGACGCAGCGATCGGGTCGTGCACCTCGCCGCGCAGCGGAACGCCGTCTTTGCGCTCGGTTGGCGCGATGCGAGCGGCGTCACCGCTCGAGGGTCGAAACCCCGTGTTTCGCATGCCCAGCGGCTCGAAGATGGCTTCCCTCGCGAAGACGTCGAGCGGCCTCCCGGCCACCTTCGCGACCAATTCGCTCAAGACGACGTAGCCGACGTCGGAGTAGCGAAACCTCGAGCCCGCCGGCGCCGCGCTGAGCTGAGCGATCTTGTGCAGCATGTCGGCGCCGCCGCGCGCGAAGGTCGCCCGCGGCGCGACAGCGGGAAGCCCCGACGTGTGGAGCAGGAGCTGGCGCACCGTGATCTTGTCCTTCCCCGGGACAGCGAAGGCCGAGAGATGCCGCGACACTTTGTCATCGAGCGAAAGAGCCTTGCGATCGGCGAGAATGTGAACGGCGAGCGACGTGGCGACCGGTTTCGTGAGCGACGCCAAGTCAAAAATGGTCTCCGCATCCATGGCCTCGACCGCGGGCTCAACGCTGCGAGAGCCGTAGGCGCGACGCAGGAGCGTCTCGTTTCGCGTGCCGATGAGCACGACGCATCCGGGGAGCTTCTTCTCCGCCAGCGCATCGCTCACGGCGCGGTCAACGGCCGCGCTTTCCCACGCGTCGCCGCGCGAGACTGGCGCCGCGTCGGCCGCGAGCGATAGCTGTCCCGCGTCCTTCGGCGGCTCGACGAGCGGCGGAGGCGGCGGGCCTTCGAGCGGAGCGCGCGGAGCGCACCCAAAAGACAAAGAGGACGCCACCGCGAGGACGGCGAGCACGAGGCCGGCGCGCGACGTCGGCGTCACGAGAGCCCTGAGAGTTCGACGACGAGGGGAGCGTGGTCGCTCGTCCCGAACTCCCGCAACGATCGGACATCGCTCACCTGCGCAGCCATCGACGCAGGCGCGAGCACGTAGTCGATGCGCCACCCGAGGTTTCGCTGGCGCGCCGCCTTCCAGTAAGGCCACCAAGTAAAGAAGCGCGGGTCCTCTGGGAACTTCACCCGCGTCAGATCGACGAGGCCGGCGCCCAGCAGTCGGTCAAAGAGCGCTCGCTCATCGGGACGCTGACCGACGGCTTTCTCATCGCGCTGGCTTGGGTGCACATCGATAGGACGATGCGCGACGTTGAGGTCGCCGCAAACCACCACGCGCCTTCCGCCGGCGTGCGCCTCGCTCACCCACGAGGCGAAGGCCTCGAGGAAGCGGAGCTTCGCTGCGTAGTCCTTGCCGCCGTTGGGCACATAGACGGAGAGGATGCTGAGGTCGCCGAGGCGTGCCTCCACGACGCGCGTCTCAAAGTCGAACGGAGGATGGTCAAAAGAGACCTTCCCGCCGCTGCCGAGCTCGGCCGCGAGGGTGCGTTTCACGTGAAGACTCACGCCCGAATAGCCACCGCTCCCGTGAAAGTAGCTCTGATAGGTCGACAGGGCCCCGAGTCCGAGCGGCAGCTGCGTGAGGTCGGCCTTGATCTCCTGGAGGCAAAAGACGTCAGGCGACTCTTTCTCAATCCACTCGAGCAACTGACTCTCACGCGCGCGAATGCCGTTCACATTCCAGGTGGCAATCTTCATCGGACCCCCGGAGACTAGTCGCGGAGATCGCGTCAGTCGACCGGCATCCGGCAAGCCTTGGCCTCCGCGACGAGCCGCCCTGGCATTCGATTGTGGTTGGGCCGCCGGCTCCGCCGTCGTAGATCTGCGCCGTGCCCCGCAGCGCTCGCTACCGCGCGAACGTCCAGTCGGCGGAACCGCTCTCCCCGACGGTCCGCCGCGTCATCCTTGCATTGGACGGCCCCTTCACTCACGAGGCCGGACAAGCGGTCTTCGTTGAAGTGCGAGGCGCCGCGGGCAGCGTAAGACGGGCGCCCTACTCCATCGCGTCGGCGCCCGGCGAGCACGGGCCCGGCACGCTCGAAATCGCCGTCGCAGAGGATCGCTCGTCGGAGCGCGCCAGCTCCACGGCCACGGCGCTCCGCGACCTCGCCGTCGGCGCCGAGGTGCTGGTCGAGGGTCCCGTCGGAGCGTTCACGCGAAGCGGCGAGAGGCGCGAGAGTGCCGCGCTGTTTGTTGGTGCCGGCACGGGCGTAAGTCCCCTCCGCGCGATGATCGCCGACGCCGTCAACGCACCGCCGGTCCCGCTGCTGTTGCTCTTCGGAGCGCGAGAGGAGTCCGAGCTCTTGTGGCGCGACGACCTCGACACCTTGGCGCATCGCATGCCCCACTTTCAGTGGATGGCGTCGCTCTCGCGACCGAGGGAACCAGCCGCGGCCGCGCGCCGCGGCCACGTCCAAGCGCACCTCGACGAGGCGCTCGCCGCGCTCGGGCGACAGGCCTTGGCGTTCGTCTGCGGTCCGCCGGCCATGGTGACGTCAGTGTCGGCGGCGCTCCTGGCGCGCGGCTGGAACGAGGAGCGTATCGTGCGAGATCTTCACTGATGCGCCGCATCGTCATCCATCGCCCTGGGGGCTTCGAGCAGCTCTACGTCGAGAGCGCCGCTGACCCGGTGCCGCAGCCGGGCGAGATCCTCGTGCGGTCTCAGTCGATGGGCGTCAACTACGCCGACAGCATCGTCCGCATGGGCCTGTACGCGTCGGCGAAGAAGTACGTTGGCTATCCCATCACGCCGGGCTTTGAGCTCGCCGGCATCGTCGAGCGCGTCGCCGCCGACGTCACCGACGTTCGTGCAGGAGCGCGCGTGGTCGCGCTCACGCGCTTCGGTGGTTACGCGACCGCCGTCTCGGTGCCGCGGCGTCAGGTATTTCCAATCCCCGACGGGTTCTCGGAAGAAGAGGCCGGCGGTTTTCCCGTCGTGTTTCTCACGGCCCACTACGCGCTCTCGGAGCTCGCGCACGTGCGCGAGGGAGACTGGGTGATGGTGCACTCCGCCGGCGGCGGCGTGGGCATGGCGGCGCTGCAAATCGCCCGACTTCGGGGCGCACGAACCATCGCCGTCGTCGGCCACAGCGACAAGGTGGCCCACGTGGAGCGGCTCGGCGCCGACGTTATCGTCGACAAGTCGAAGGAGGACCCCTTCAAGGTTGGGCGGCGCGCGGCCCCCGCGGGCTTCGACATCATCCTCGACGCGAACGGACCGGCGACGCTCGCCGCCAGCTACGAGAACCTTCGTCCGACGGGGCGCCTCGTCGTCTACGGCTTCCACTCGATGCTGCCGCGAGGAACGGGCCGCGTAAATTTCCTCCGCCTCGCCATCGACTACTTGAAGATTCCCCGCTTCTCGCCGATGTCGCTCACCAACGACAACAAGAGCGTCCTCGCCTTTAACCTCTCCTACCTCTTCGAGGAGACGAGCCTGCTCGAACGGGGAATGGACCAACTGCTCGTCTGGGCGAAAGAGGGGCGTATCAAGCCCCTGCCCACGCGCGCGTACCGCTTCGAGCACGTGGCCCAGGCCCATCGCGACCTCGAGTCCGGCAAGACCGTCGGCAAGCTCGTGCTCGTCGCCTGAGCGCCCGCGTCACGTCAGAGGGTGCGCGGGCACGCGGGGAACGCGCCGTTCGCGGCGTCTTTGTATTCGCGCGAGAGGTGCGCCGTCGCGGCCGACTTGAGGACGTGCACCGAGTGCTTGAGCAGATCCACGATGGTCTTCGGCGACGTCTCCCAGTTGCGCGGAAAGCGCCGCGTCAGCGGGTCGTAGTTTCCGTTCCTCTTCTCGCCGGCGTAGATTCCCGTGATGTCGCGCACGGCAAGCGCCGGCTCACCGTCGCTCATGACGACCGAGTCCGGGCTCGGGCCGAGAAAGGTCATCAGCAAGCCAAGCTCGCCGACGCTCCCCACCAAGTTGTTGCTCACGGCGATCTGCACCATGTCTTCGAGCAGCTTGGTGACCGCTGCCGAGTTGTCGCGCTCTTCGAGCTTGAGGGTCACGACCTCGAAGGCGCGGCGGTTGAAGTCGATGATGTCTTTGCCGAGCATCGTAGCCAGCGCGAACGGCTTCGTCGACGCGGTGACCGCGTTGGGGTCGCAAGCCACGTTGCGCGCGACAAAGCGCCCGAGCTCGGAGCGGCGCACCACAAGCGTTCCGTTCGGCGCGAGCTCCGCGTGACCGCCAGCGGATTTCTCGCCGACGAGCCGCTCGAGGTTGTCGGCGTTGAGTCGGCCCGAGGAGGGTGACTTCGGATCGCCCATGAGCACGAAGCTGTGCGCCGCGTGGGCCCCCTTCGACGCCGGGAACGAGAGGCTGAACATGCCGTTCGGCGCCTCCTCGCCGGCGGGGCTAAGGTGATGATTCGCTCGCGCGACGATCTTGAACCCCTCGCCCAAGTCTCCCCCGCCGGCGTTGCCGACGGCGAGCACGTTGCCGAGTCCTGTGGCGATGCTCGCGAATGGGTTTTCGACCGTTCCGTAGACAACCAGCTTCTTCAGCGCCAGCGCCGTCCCGACGAAGGGGCACGTCGCCTTCTTGCTGACAAGCTCGCGACGCTGGGCATCCGTCAGGTCGAGCTGAGGCTTCTCGAGGAGCGCGCTCTCGTCGCCTTCGTCGCCGGTCGCGGGTGCGGACGCCCCGCAGCCCGAGAGGGTGCCCGCCGTAGCGGCCAGCAATGCCAGGGTCCCGAGGATGAAGGGGCGGGTCGATTCCATGATGGCGTCGGCTGCACCTTCCGGGCCAGCTTCGGGGCATCGCCACGCCCATCATCAACCGAACGATTTCGCGACGTGTCGCAGGAACGGCCAACGGGCCTGCGCCGGCCCGGCGCGCTTTCGCCCCAGGGCGTGGGCGAGCGGGCGGCGCTGTCCCCCGGGCGCCTCCGCCGCGTGCGCTTCGTGCGCACCGCACGGCGTCATCATCCTCCCGGCACGCCGATGGGGTCGGTACGCCACCGCACGCGCTGCTCGCGCTCGCCGGGAAACGTCCGGTCGAGGAGTCGCCGAAGGACGAACGCGTTGTCAGCGCCGCCCTTGTCGTGGATGGCGTCGAGCGCGGCGGCGACCATTTCGGCCGAGGCGTAGCGATCGCGCCGCTCCCGCGCGAGGCACTTGGTCACCACCTCGGCGAGCTCAACGCCGCAGCGCGGCGCCACCTCCGCGAGCGCCGGAACGTGCCCCTCCCGAATCGCGTGAATGGTCTCGAGATCGGTGTCCCGCTTGAAGAGGCGACGCATCGCGAGCGTCTCCCACAACGTCGCGCCGAGGGTGAAGATGTCTGTGCGCGCGTCAACCTCTTCCTCGAGGATCTGCTCCGGCGCCAGATACGGCACTTTGCCCTTGATGATGCCGTCCTCGGTGCTCGTGTTGCGCCGCGCCGCCTTCGCCAGCCCGAAGTCGATGAGCTTCACCTCTCCGTCGTAGGTGAGGACGATGTTCGACGGGTTCGCGTCGCGATGAACGACGTGGAGCGGAACGCCGTGTTCGTCCTCGAGCACGTGCGCGTAGTGGAGCGCCGCCGCGACGCGGGCACCGATCCACGCGACGAGCTTCGGCGGCAGCGCGAAGTCGGCGAGGCACACGCGGTCGAAGACCTCCGCGAGCGTGCGCCCGAGGAGCAGCTCCATCGCGATGTACCGGTGACTACCCGCGACGCCGGACTCGAGCGTACGAACGATGTTGGGATGTTGCATGCGTCCCAAGATGGCCGCTTCATCGTGAAACATCGTCAAGTAGCCAGGCAGGCGCGAGAGATCGTCCTTGATGATCTTCAGCGCGACGACCTCGCCCGAGCCGTCGAGGGCACGCCCCAGGTGCACGGCCGCCATGCCGCCACCACCGACCACCCGACCGACGGCGAAGGAGCCGGCTCGGCGAGGCGTTTGAGGCTCTGGAACGCGCATGGGGAGACAGGTTTCGCGCGGCCGAAGCGCCGCGCCAGCTCAGTGGCTCATGACGTAGTAGACCACCGCGCCCGCCGTGAGAAGCCCCAGCAGACCCACGACGGCGAGCCCGAGACGCGACGGCGGCGCCGACGGCTCCTCCGCCGCCGGCGTTGGGGACTCTTCGACGGTCACCTCGAGCCTCGCGATGGCAAAGTAGTTCTTCACCAACTCGAGGAACTCGTTGTACGCCTTGCGGTCGAGGGGCGCGGCCTTGCCGAAGTGCTGCCGATGCGCTGCGTCGACGTAGTCGTACGAGCGAAGCTGGGCGCGACCCGACTTGACGTTGGCTCCGCCCACGACGAGCGTCGGGTACCCGTCGTTCGAGGGGACGAGGCGGATGCGCTGCAGCGCCTGCTTGCCGCCGCTGGTCGACAGGCCCTCGGGTTCCATCAAGTCGGGGACGTAGGCGCCGGGTGGTAAGCGGAGGTGCCCCACCACCGACCGGAAGGCGCCCGAGAAGTCGAGCGCCTGCATCGCCACCCGGGTCCTTAGCTCACGCGGATCGGCCACGCTTCAAAGGTACCGGGCCCCACGGCGAGGGACCAACTCTCGAACGCATTCCCGGCGAGAGCCCGCCAGAAACCCGCGACCGCGCGCTACTCGTATCGAAGTGCATCGATAGGGTCGAGGGCTGCGGCCTTGCGAGCCGGATAGATGCCGAATCCTACGCCGACGAGGGCACTGAAGCCGAAGGACACGACGATGACCTCGGGCTGGATGAGCATCGGCCACTGGAACCGCGACGCGAGGTACGAGGCGACACCGAGGCCGAGCATGGCCCCCAAGATGCCTCCGGCGATGGCGAGCGTCAGGGCCTCGACCAAGAACTGAAGGAGGATCTGCCGCGGCTTGGCTCCAACGGCCATGCGGATCCCGATCTCGCGCGTCCGCTCAGTGACGCTGACGAGCATGATGTTCATGATCCCGATGCCGCCAACGAGGAGCGATACGGCGGCGACGCTCGCGAGGAGCGTCGTCATGGTCTTCGTGCCCTCTTGTTGGGCGCCCGCGATCTCGCTGAGGTTGCGTAGCGAAAAATCGTCGTCGACGCCCTGCGCGAGCCGATGGCGCTGGCGCAAGAGCTCGCGCACGTCCTGCTCGGCGCGCGGCGTTGCGGCGCTGCTGACGGCCTCGATGAAGATGGTGCCCTGAAGGAACTTGCCGACACCCTTCTGAATCTTCGCGACGTAGGTGCTCACGGGGATGAACACCGTGTCGTCGTAGTCTTGCCCCATGGGGACTGGCCCTTCTTGGCGAGGACGCCGACGACCGAGAAGGGCGCGTTCTGGATTCGCACCGTTTGTCCGACGGGATTCGAGCTAGGTCCGAAGAGTTTGTCGGCGACGGTCCCCCCGAGCACGACCACCTTGGTCCCGCCGTCGACGTCGGGCTGTGAGAACACGGTCCCGAGGGCGACGGACCACTTGCGAATGTCGAAGTAGTCGGGCGAAGTCCCCGTGACGCTCGTCGTCCAGTTCTGCTCCTCACTGACGACCGACAGCGTCGTTCGCAGCGACGGAGCCGCTCCCTTGACCGACGACACCTCACCGCGGATGGCCGCCAGGTCCTCCCACGTGAGCGTAGGCTGGCTGCCGAAGCCGCCCTGCACGCCGCCGGCGCCCGACGAGCCGGGCATCACGATCAAGAGGTTCGTCCCCATGGCGGCGAAGGCCTCTTCCACGCGCGCCTTGGCACCGGCGCCGATGGCCATCATCGCGATCACGGCCGCGACGCCGATGATGATGCCGAGGCAGGTGAGAAACGACCGGAGCTTGTTGCGCAAGATCGCGCGCCCCGCCACGCGCAGCGTCTGAAGAGGGCTCATGCGACGCTTTCTCCCTCCGCCGGGCCAGCCGCGGCGGGACGCGCCTTGGCTTCCAACGGCACCTGCGTGGTGTCGCTCTGAATGCGCCCGTCGCGCACGACGATGACGCGGGACGCGTACGCCGCCACGTCGGGCTCGTGGGTTACGAAGACGATGGTGATGCCACTTTTCCCCAGCGATTGGAGCAGCGCCATGATCTCGACGGTCGTCTTCGAGTCGAGGTTTCCCGTGGGCTCGTCGGCGAGGATCAGGCGCGGCTGCGAGACGAGGGCGCGGGCGATGGCCACGCGCTGCTGCTGTCCACCGGAGAGCTGATTGGGATGGTGCCCCTTTCGGTTCGCGAGGCCGACCTTCTCGAGGGCCGCCGCTGCGCGCTCGCGTCGCTCCTTGGCGGTGACGCCGGAGTAGACGAGCGGCAGTTCGACGTTCTCGGCGGCGCTCGTGCGCGCCAGCAAGTTGAAGCTCTGGAACACAAAGCCGAGGAGCTGGTTGCGCACCTCGGCCAGCTCGTTCTTGTCGAGCTTGGAGACGTCGCGATCGGCCAGGAGGTAGCGCCCGCTGGTGGGCCGGTCGAGGCAACCCAAGATGTTCATGAGCGTCGACTTGCCGGAACCCGACGACCCCATGATGGCGACGAACTCGCCGGCGTCGATCGTGAGCGACACGCCGTCGAGCGCGCGCAGCTCCGCGTCACCGCTCGCGTAGACCTTGGTGATGGCCTCGAGGGCGATGAGCGGCATGCGCTAGTCCACCGCTTCCGTCGAATTGAGCGGTCGCTCGGAAGCCAGACCGTCGTGGGAACGTTTGGAGGTAAAAGGCAGCACTAGAACATCCTGCGGAACGGATTGGCTCCACCGGGAGCCGCCCCGCCCGGTGCGGCCGGCGCGGCCTTCTTGTCGTCGGCGCTCGCGGCCTCCACGACCACGGCGTCGCCGGGCTTGAGCTCGCCCTCAACGATCTCCGTCGACGTGCCGTCGGTGAGACCGGTCTTCACCGTAGTCGATTGGGGCGCGCCGTCGCGCAAGACCCAGAGGGTGCGCGTGCCGTCTTCCGAGGGGCGCCGCGAAGGGCGACCGCTCGCCGCGGCGGCGCTGGAGGCGCTGGCGCTCGGCATGAGCGACGGCGGCGGACGGAATCGCAGCGCCGCGTTGGGCACGGCGAGCACGTCCTCGCGCTCGGCGTAGATGACCGTGACGTTGGCGGTCATGCCGGGGCGGAGTTTGAGATCGGCGTTGTCGACGACGATGACCGCGTCGTAGGTCACCACGTTCTGCACCGTGGTCGCCGCGTTGCGGATCTGCTGGATCGTGCCGCGGAAGCGCTGCCCGGGGTACGCGTCGACGGTAAAAAACGCGTTCATGTTCTGCGCGAGGCGTCCGACGTCACCCTCGGCGACCTTCGTGATGACCTGCATCTTGCGGAGGTCTTCGGCGATGGTGAAGAGCACCGGCGCTTGCAGCGACGCGGCGACCGTTTGGCCGACATCGACGGCGCGCGAGATGACGACACCGTCGATGGGCGACGCGATGGTCGTGTACGAGAGGTTCACGCTCGCTTGATTGAGCGACGCGCGGGCCTGCTCGCTGGCGGCGCGGGCGACGTCGACCTGGGCCTTGGCCACGTTCCAGTTGGTCTCGGCGGCGTCGAGCTCGGTCTTCGTCGTGAGGCCTTGCGCGTGGAGCGCCTTCTGGCGTTCGAACTGGCGCTCCGCTTCAATCACCTGCGCCTTCGCCTTCACTTCGTTCGCGCGGGCCGACAGCGCGTTGGCCTGAGCTTGCGCAGAAGAAGCCTGGAACAGCTGGGGATCGAGCTTGGCGATGACCTGGCCCTTCTTCACCTGCGTGTTGAAGTCGGCGTAGAGCGCGGAGATGCGGCCCGAGACTTGGCTGCCGACCTGCACGGTGACAAGCGCCGAAAGCGTGCCCGTCGCCGTGACCTTTCCGACGAGTCGGGTCTTCTGCGCCGGCTGACTTCGGTACTGCACGTCGGGCGTCGCGCGGGCGCGGTCGATGGTCTTGTACCCATAGAACGCTCCCCCGGCGGCGAGGCCGACGGCGATCACGTAGACGAGGATGCGAGACTTCTTCATGGCGGCGCCATCTCGAGGACGAACGGGCAGAGTATAGGCGCGGACCGGCCCGAGGGCGGGCTTTCGAGCCCTGCCGGGGAAAGACGAGCCCTGTCCGTGGAGCCGCGATTGGGCTAAACCAGGGGCCCATGTTCACCGAACACGTGCCCCAGTTCGCGGGCAAGCCCGTGGCCTCCTTCAACGGCGCCGAGCCCTTCGCGTTCGCCACCCACGTGCCGCGACTCGCCCTCGATTGGGAAGCGCACGTGGACGGCCTTGGCATGGCCGATCTCTTGGCCGAGCTCTTGCGGCAACCGGAGGCGGGCGAGCTCGGTGGCATCGTCTTCGGCGCATGGGATTTCTTGGGCGCCGTCAACGCATCGGTGATCGTCGACGCGCTGGCGCAGGCCCGCGCCACGCGCCTGCCGAAGCTCCGCGCCGTGTTCCTCGGTGACATCCTCGACAGTGAGCAAGAGCTCCCTTGGATCGCCCAGAGCGACGTGACCCCCCTCTTGGCCGCGTTCCCGGGCCTCGAGGAACTCCACGTGCGCGGCTCCGCGGGCCTCGCCTTCGGTGGCACGCGGCACGCCGAGCTGCGCCGCCTCGTCATTGAGTCTGCGGGCCTCTCCGGTGACGTGGTGCGCGCCGTGCTCGAAGCCGAGTTGCCCGCGCTTGAGCACCTCGAGCTCTGGCTCGGCAGCGAAGACCAAGGCGCGAGCGTGACGATGGATCTCTTGGAGCCGCTCTTCGAGGGACGGCTCTTTCCAAGGCTCACGACGCTGGCGCTCAAGAACGCCGAGACGGCCGACCTACTCGCCGCGTCCATCGCCAAGGCGCCCCTCGTCGAGCGCCTCCAGCGCGTCGATCTCTCGCTGGGCACCCTTTCCGACGAAGGCGCCGAGGCCCTGCTCGCGAGCGAGCCGATCCGCCGCATCTACGAGCTTGACCTCCGGAAGAGCTTCCTCTCGCCGGAGATGATCAAGCGGCTCCACGCGACGCAGCCGGTCATCGTCGACGTCCGCGGCTCGCGCTTCGGCAAAGAAGAAGGAGGGCGTCGCCCGGGGACCGTTCCCCCGCGCCAGAAGTTCGACCTTCCGTTGCGCCAACTCGGTGCGAGGCGCCGTCGGTCGTAGCGAAACCGTCGATTCCGCCAGTTGCGCCTAGGCAGCGCGACGCGCGGGGGTGACGTCGAGGACGCGCACGCGACGAAACGCGCCGCTCTCGTCGCGCCAGGCTGCCGTCTCTCCAGCGCGGAGACCGAGGAGCGCCACGCCGAGCGGTGAGAGAATCGAGATCTGCCCGTGGAAGCGATCTTCGTCCCACGGGTACACAAGCGTGAGCTCACGGCGATGCCCGTGACTGGAATCGCGCCCGACCAGTCGCGGCGAGCTCTCCAGAGGGGCGTCTCGTGTCGGGAGCCGCTCGTCGTCGTCGTCATCAAAGCTCGCCGGTCGCTCGTCCCACGAGCGAACTCCGTCTTGGTCCTCGCAGAAGACCTGCGCGCCCATGGTCACGGTACCGACGGCGATGGCGTCGTCAGCCACGACGATGGCTGCGCGCAGCACCTCCGAGAGGCGAGCGCTCTCCTTCGGGTACCGACAGTTGAGGCTCGTCTCGAGGAGAGTCGAGAGGCGACGCATGTCGCGCTCCCGGACCACGACAGGACCGCAAGCGGTCGTCGGAAGAGCGTTTTGGTGGACGGAGGCAAGCATGGTGGGCATGGCAATTGGGGAAGGGCCGTCTTGGGCCGTGCGGTCAACAGCCGTGAGCACCCTGCGTATTCCGCCCACGGGCTCTGAAATTCGCCCTCGCCGCCGGAATACCCCCGCGAGGCGGCCGAACCGTGCGAAAGGACTCGCATGGGCGGCTCCCCCGCCACCGGCAGATTGGGTCCTCCAGCAATGTGCGCTAAGTCAATGGCGATGGTCCGCCCCGTTGCCGCCGTGTTGGTGCTCGCGCTCGGCGCGGCCGGTTGCGGCCGAAAGACGCCACCGCCGACGCCAGCCCCGGCCGACGAACCGAAGCCCGGCCTGGCGGCTGCAGCGCAGGCGCCGTCAGCGATCCAGCCGTCGAACATGGCTCGCCCTGATCCGCCCGGTTCGGGGCCGTGCGGGGCGCTCGGCTGCCTCAAGTTTCCGACGGCGCTCGGCGCGTTTCAGTTCGTGATGACCCATGAGCCGCTCGTCCTGGCCGTTGGCGAGGCCCACGCACAGCAAGGAACGGAAGGGATCGCATCCTCGACCAAACGGTTCGCCGACGAGCTGCTCCCAACGCTAAAGGGCCGGTCCGAGAGCCTCGTGCTCGAGCTTTGGTTGGCGAGCCCAACCTGCGGCAAGGTGGTGGAGACGGTTCGACGGCAGCAGAAGCCTGTGACGGAGACGCAGGCCAAGTCGAACCCGAACGAGATGATCGCGCTCGGCGAGCGCGCCAACGCGCTCGGCATCCGTCCTTTGCCGCTCAAACCGTCGTGCGCCGACTATGCGCCCATCGCGGCCGCCGGCGCCGACGCGGTTCCAGCCATGCTTGAGCTGATCGCACGGCTCAGTCGTGAGAAGTTGGCCGCCTTGGCGGCCACGGCCGCGCCGGGCTCCTTGGTCCTCGCCTACGGCGGCGCCATGCACAACGACCTCGCCCCCGCGGCGGGACGCGAGCGCTACACCTTCGGGCCCGCCTTGTCGCAGGCCACGGCGGGCCGCTACGTGGAGCTCGACCTCATCGTGGGCGACTACGTAAAGGACGCCGAGCCCTGGTCGCGGCTCCCTTGGGTGAGCCACTACCTGACGTTGGGAAAGAGCGACGCCACCATCCTCTACCGCCCGACGCCGGGTGCCTTCGTGATGGTCTACCCGCGCACGCGGTAGCGCCGTCGCGCCCGGCTTGGGCTCCGCAAACGGTCGAGACAGCTTTTACGCTCGCGCGCCGCACTAGGCATCGCACTTGCTGGGGTGAAGGCATGGCGAAGCGACTCCTCGGTCTCGTCGGCGGCTCGGTCTTGTTTCTCACCGCGTGCAGTGGCTCGGGGGATGGAGCGACCCTCGGGGCCGGTGGCGGCGCCGATCCAGGGGCGGGCCTCGGGGCCTCCGGCGCAGCGAGCGCAAACGACGCCGGCGCATCAGGCACCACGCCGCGAACCGGCGGCGCCAACGGCGCGAACGACGCCGGCAAGGCGAGCGACGCGAAAGGTCCGCCGTCGGGTCCCGGGCCCGGCAGCGGCGGCATCGGCGGCAAGGGCCCCGGCGAGCACGACGTGACGCTCGCGGGAACGAACGTCGCGCTTCACGTGCCGAACAAAGCGGCGCCGCTGCCGCTCCTCGTGCTCCTTCACGGCCAAGGCGACACGGGCCGCAATTTCTTGAACGTCTGGCTCGCGAAGGGCTTGCCCGGCGACCTTTTGATCGCAGCGCCCGACGACAACAGCGACGGGTCGGCGCTCGACGTGGAGGCGGCCCTTGAGAGCCAATACAACGTCGATGTGAGCAGGCGCTACGCCTACGGCTTCTCTCAAGGCGGGGCCTACGCGGCGTTCCTCCTCTACGACGCGAACGCCGCTAAGCACTTCACGGCCATCGGGCTCGGCTCCTCCGGCCTCGCCCAAGATCCGTCGTCCATCCCGGCCGCCACAGCGGGCTCGCCGTCGGTCGCCGTGGTCATCGACCCAGCGGACATGAACAACACGTGGGGCCAAGGCAAACACGTCATGGAGGACTTCACGGGACTGCTCCAGGCGCGCGGGTACAACGCCAAGCTCTGGCTGCATGGTCAAGGGCACTCGCTCGCACCGACGGAAACGGGCGCCGCGATGGCCTGGATGCGGCAGTAGCCTCATCGGCGCCGCAAGCGTGCTCCCGTCTGCTCGCCTCGACTACGGCTTTATCCGCGTGCTCTCGAGGATCACGCGCTCCTCGTCGTCGACGATGATGCCGCCGCGCACGAAGTCGTGGAGCTCCTCTCGACGAGCGCCATCGATGCCCACAAACTCGACGCCGACACCGTCGGTCGCGACATGCCGCACGACGCCATCGAGGATGAAGGTCGAGTCGTTCTCGGGGTGGTGAACGCAGACCATGACGGGCGAGCCGAGCCCGAGCGGCTCGTTGGTCTTGATGAACGTCCCGCCCACGGAGATGTCTCGTGTCACGAGGTCGTGCAGCTCCGACGACGAGGTCTGCACGGTGAGGACGGCGGTGTGGCGCTGGAAGCGACGCCGAATGAGCTCGGGGGTTTGCTCGGGCAACGCAAACGGCGCTTGGTCGGGGGCGAGCGGCGCGGTGCGCTCGACGTGACGAACGGTCGCTTCCCACGAATCCTTCGTGTCGCGATCGAGCGCGTAGAACTGGATGCCGATGCCCGGCACGCGACCGCCAGCGTTTTCGTGGTCGACCACGTGCACCGTCATGCCGTGCATCGTGAGCGCTCGCCCCGCAAAGGGCAGTACGAGACGCACCTTGACGAGCTGCCGCAGCGGCGGCGGCGTGTCGGTGCGCACGAAGACCCCGCGGTAGCTAAAGTCCTCGGTGTAGAGCGACAAGCGCTTCTTGCCGAAGACGAGCTCCACCGGGAAGCGCGCGACGTATCGGGTGTCTCGTCGGCGCGTCGTCATCCTAGCGCGAGCGTATCGCGTTCTTTGGACCTTTACTTGCCCTTTGCCCTCGCCTTGGCCGGCGCCGAAGACGGCGCGGCCTTCGCGGGCGACGACGCGGCGGGCTGGGCCTTCGCGGGCTCCGGTGTCGACGCGGCCGGCGGGGGCGTCGGCGTCGAGACCTGCCCCTTTCGCGACTCCTTCACGGTGCCCGACACCTTCACGTCGCCCATGAACGTCACGCGCGCGTTGCCTGACGCGTCGGCCAGGAGCGTCGTGCCGGTGACGGCCCCATTCGCGATGGTGACCTGGGCGTTGCCGCCGGCCTCGACCGCGGTGGCGGCGGTGATGGTGCACCCTTCGCAGCGCACCTGGCAGTTGCCGCCGGCGATGATGGCGGCGCCCGCGTTGAAGTTCGCGGTCACGCCGGTCACGGAGATGCGATCGTTGCCACCGCACTGCAGCGGCTCCTTGCCATCCCAAACGAGCGACGAGAGCAGCGAGCTGCCCTTCGTGCAGCGAGTGATGCCCACGCCGGCTCCGCCCGTCACGCCGAGCACCACGACGAGCCAGACGATCCAGGAGATCCGGTGCGCGGCGACGGCGGCCGTCTCGGCGGCGCGGGGCGGCGGCGGCTCGTCGTCGTCGTCGTCCTCGTCCTCGTCGTCAGGATCGTGGTCGTCGTCGTCAAGATGGTCCGCCCAATTGTGGCGAATGGCCGGCCCCGCGCCTTCGACGGGAGGCGTGACGTAGGAGAGCTTTCCGCAAAACGCGCACGTGTACATGCCTTGCGCATCGGGGGTGACGGCCGTGGCCGGCGGCGCGCCGCAGTGCGAGCAGGAGACAGGCTTCATCGCCCCCAACTCTCGCACGGGGGCGCGGCGCGTTCACGCTGGGAATTCGCACGCGGCCCGCTTTCACGCGCCCTCCACCGTGACGCAGGCGTTTTCCGGGTGCGTGGGATATCATCGCGGCGTGCTCTCTCGCTCGCTCCTCGCGGCGTTGCTCCTCAGCCTCACGGCCTGCGGCGGCGGCCTCCAAGTTCGAACCATCCGCGCCGCGCAGCAGCGGCCCAGCAACGTCGCGGTCTACTTCCGCCTGCAGTCGTCGGCGGGCGAGCCCGTAGGTGGTCTCACGGCCGAGTCGTTCCGCATCTACGAAGACGGGGCCCTCGTCTCTCCCTACGAGAGCAAGCAAGTGGTCCTAAACCCCGAGGTCGCCGCGGCGCACTACGCGCTCCTGCTCGTCGACATGAGCGGCAGCGTCTCCGAGTCGGGCGCCGCCGCGACGGTCGTTGAAGCCGCGGCGGCCTTCGTCGACAAGGTCGAGACGGCACAGAAGGTCGCCGTCTTCGCCTTCGACGGCTCGGCAAGCCTCCATCCCATCGCACCGTTCCAACACCCCGGCGGCGCCAAGGCGGGTGTGCGCTCGCTCAGCACGTTCAAGCCGCAAGACCCGAGCACCAACCTGAACGGCGCCGTCATCAAGGGCCTCGCGGAGCTTGAGCAGGCGCTCGCCAAAGACACGGCGCCCCTCAAGTTCGGCACGCTCGTCGTCTTCACCGACGGTACCGACCGCGCGGCGCGCGCGTCGCGCGAGGAGCTTCGGAAGGCCGTGAAGGAGACGCCCCACGAGATCTTCGCCATCGGCCTCGGCGCCGAGCTCAAGAAGGGCACGCTCGACGACGTCGGCAAGAGCGGCACGGCGCTGGCGGAGAATCGGGAGGCCGTCGTGACGGCCTTCGAGAGCATCGCCACGAAGGTCGAAGCGCAGACGAAGAGCTACTACCTCTTGGGTTATTGCTCACCAGCGCGGGCAGGCAAACACAAGGTCACCGTGGAAGCCGTGCTCAAGAGCGACAAGGGCGCGGAGCGCACCGGGCGGGCAGAAGCGGACTTCGACGCCGCAGGCTTTGGTCCCGGGTGTGATCCAAAGACGCCGCCAACCTTCGACGTCACGAAGGGCGAAGGCGCAGCGCCGCCAGCGCCCAAAGAGGCGCAGCCCGCCAAGGACGACGCCAAGGACAGGCCCGCCAAGGACGGCAAAGACAAGCCCAAGCCGAAGGCGAAGCCTAAGAACGACGGCGTGAACTTGCCGCCACCGCCGCCTCCTTCGACGACCGCACCGCCGCCGGCCAAGCCCGACGGGAAGCAGGACTTCAACCCGTAGCGCACGACCGCTCTGCGCTCGGGGTGCCGCGCGGAACCTTGCCGCGCGAGACGCGTCGCGATACGCGGGGGGCCATGAGCTCCGCCGCATGGCTCGTGAAGAGCGAGCCCTCCGTCTATTCGTGGGACACGTTCTTGCGCGACAAGAAGACCGTCTGGGACGGCGTGCGCAACTTTGAAGCCCGCAACAACCTGCGCGCCATGAGCGTGGGCGACCTCGCGCTCTTCTACCACTCCGGTGAAGGCAAGGAGATCGTCGGCGTCGCCAAGATCGTCAAGGCCGCCTACCCCGATCCAAAAGATGGCGAGTGGAGCGCCGTCGATCTCGCTCCCGTGAAGTCTCTCGCGACCCCCGTGACGCTGGCCACGATCAAGGCCACGGCCAAGCTGAAGGACATGGCCCTCGTGCGAAAGTCGCGCCTCTCGGTAGGTCCCGTAACCAAAGACGAGCTCACGGCGGTCCTCGCGCTGGCGAAGACGAGGATCTGAAGACGAGGCTTGCCCCTCACGGCGCCAACGAAAAACGGCGCGGAAGCTCTTCGCTCCGCGCCGCTCTTCATTTGGAAACCCGGCCGACCGCGAGAAAGGGTTCTCGCTGAGGCGCGCGGCCTGGCCGAAGGTTCTCCGGCGAGGTCGCTCAGGCTTGCGGGTAGTACTGCTGCTGCTGCGCGTAGGGCTGCTGCGGTTGCGGCCAACCCTGCGCTTGTTGCTGGCCCTGCTGAAGCTGCGGCGCCATCGAGCCGGGCGGAAGCGAGCCGTAGCCCTGCTGCGGCGCGCCGAGCTGACGCATCGACGCCGACTGTTGCTCCATGAGGCGCGCGTTCTGGACGTTGTCATCGACGGGCGAGAGGAGCCCGAAGAAGGGCGCCGGGATCTTCATGTTGCCCTTGAAGAACTTCATGCTCGACTGGGCGACGATGCGGAGCTTCTTCTTGATGAAGAGGCCCTTCACCTTCATCTCCGAGACCTGGTTCCAGGGAACCGTGTGGACCTTCTCGACGCGCAGACCGCGACCGAAGAAGTCGCGACGGTGCTCGACCATCACCAGACGCTGGTTCGTGGCCAGCACGAGGTAGGTCTTGTGGAAGAGGAACATGCCGAAGGTGTACCAAGGCGCGTCGACGACGACGGAGCGGGAGACGAGCTGCTCGCCCGGCTCGAGAAGGCCCTTGGACATGATCTGGACGTGGGTCTCGGTGAAGTACATTTTGGGTCGTGGCCCCTTTCTTGGCCTGATGTACGGGTACAAATGGAGCGGCCTCCCCTCCCTTCTGCGTGGATCCGGAAAAAATGTTCTCGCGACGAACAGGCTTCGATCGGCAGCAAAATGCGCTGAGTCAGGCGCTCGCGCGGCGCCGCAAAAATAGGCCGCTCATCGACCTGACGGTGTCCAACCCCACGGAGACGGGCCTTCCCTACGAATCCGCCATCATTCGCGATGCGCTCGCCTCGGACGCCACCCTCACCTACCGGCCCGAGCCCTTTGGCCTCCTGAGCGCGAGGCGCGCCGTTGCGCAGGCGCTCCCTCTGGCTCCCGCGCCGGAGCAGATCTTTCTCACCGCGAGCACGAGCGAGAGCTACGCCATCTTGTTCAAGCTCCTCTGCGATCCCGGCGACGCTGTCGCCATCGCCGCCCCGAGCTACCCGCTCTTCGAGCACTTGGCCCGCCTCGAAGGCGTGACGCTCGTCCCCTACGCGCTCGCCTACGACGGCGCGTGGCACATCGATATGGGCTCGCTTCGCGCGGCCTTCGCGTCCCGGCCGCTCCGCGCCATCGTCGTGGTGACGCCCAACAACCCAACGGGCTCGTTCCTCAAGAAGGACGAGCTCGCCCTCTTGGCGTCCTTCGGCGTGCCGCTGGTCTGCGACGAGGTCTTCGCCGAGTACGCCTTCGACGAAGACGCCTCGCGGGCAACGACGGCGCGCGAAGGCGAAGGCGCCCTCACCTTCACGATGGGAGGTCTCTCGAAGTCCGTCGGGCTCCCGCAAATGAAGCTCGCGTGGACGTGCGTCACGGGGCCCGCCGCGAGCGTGCGTGAAACCACCGAGCGCCTCGAAATCGTGTGCGACGCGTACCTGTCGGCGAGCACGCCGGTGCAGGTCGCCGTGCCGGCGCTCCTCGCGGCGGGGGTCGTCACACGAGACGCCATCCGAGCCCGTACGCGAGCCAACTACGCCCACCTGAGGGGCGAGCTCGATGGCTCCTCCATGACGTTGCTGCGAGCGGAGGGCGGTTGGTGCGCGACCTTGCGTCTGCCGAAGACCCGCAGCGAAGAGGAGTGGCTCTTGGGCCTCCTCGAAGACGCCGACGTCCTCGCGCAGCCCGGCGCCTTCTACGACTTCGCCATGGAGCCCGTCTTCGTCTTGAGCCTGCTCACGCCACCGGCGACCTTCGCCGAAGGTGTCGCGCGCCTCGCGGCGTACGTCGAACGCGGCTAGCGGCCAGGAGCCGGTCTACGCGAAGCGAAAGGGGTCGCGATCGACCGTGCTCACGAGCGCGCGGAGGCCCGCGGCGGAAGCAAGGACGCGCTCGGCGTAGGCGCGAACGGCGGCGCGCTCCGAGTTGGAGTGCAGCATGCACACGACCGTCAGGCCCGCGGCGGCGCACGCCAACGCGTCGTGATGGCGCATCTCGCCGGTCACGTAGAGCTCGGCGCCGGCGGCGATGGCATCTTTGTACAGGTCGCCGCAAGCGCCAGCGCCGACGGCAACTCGTGTGACGTCACCGTCGTGGGGGCCCGCGAGGAGCGCATGCTCCACGCCGAGCGCGCGTTTGAGCGCGAGCAGCGCGGCGGGACGCGAAATCGCCTCGGGCAGGCGCCCTATGCGGCCAAGACCGACGACCGTACCGTCTCCACTTCGCGACGTCCTCGGACGGAGCGGTGTGCGGTCCGTGAGCTGCAACGCGTCGGCGAGCAGATCGTTGGTCCCACCCGCGACGACGTCGAGCGCCGTGTGCGGACTGTAGAGGGCCACGCCTTCGCGGATGGCGCGGAAGACGGGGCTCGCCTCGTCGAGCCGCTTCAGAGGCGAGAAGATCGGGGGGTGGTAAGCGACGACGAGCCCAGCTCCGAGCGCGCGAGCCTCTGCGGCCACAGCGTCCGTGTAGTCGACGGTAAAAAGCACGACGTCGACGGCCGCCTCGCGATCGCCGACCAAGAGCCCGACGTTGTCCCAAGGCTCCGCTTCAAGAGGCGGCGCGAAGTTGTTCAGCAGGTTTTCGATGTCACCGAGGCGCATGCCGGCGTGCATGATAGTCTCAGCCGGTGACGCAAAGCGTCCCCGAAGATGGCGAAGTGCCGCCGACCGCGAACCTCGAGCCGGGGACGTTGGTCGCGCAGTATCGCGTCGAAAAGCTCCTGGGCGAGGGCGGCATGGGCGCCGTTTATCGCGCCGAGCACGTGCACATGCGCAAGGCCGTCGCCCTCAAGGTGCTGCGGCCAGACGCCTCCGAGTATCCGGAGGTCGTCGAGCGCTTCAAGCGCGAGGCCATCGCGGCGGCGCACATCGATCATCCGAACGTCGTCTCGGCGACGGACTCGGGCGAGCTCCCCGACGGCTCCGTCTACCTCGTGCTCGAGTACGTCGACGGAGAAAACCTCCGCGACGTCATCGCCGGCGGCAAGGTTGATGCGGCCCGCGCGCTGCACGTGGTGCGCGAAATCGCCAGCGCCCTGGTCGTGGCCCACGCGTCGGGCGTCGTGCACCGCGACATCAAGCCGGAGAACGTCATGCTCGTCGCGCGCGGCACGGCGCGGGAGGCGGTGAAGCTCTTCGACTTCGGCATCGCGAAGATCGATGTCGGCAGTGTCACCGGCAAACGCAACGCAACACTCCAGCCGATCACGCGCATCGGCACCATCTTCGGCACGCCGGATTACATGGCGCCGGAGCAGGCGATGGGCCAGTCGGTCGACGGTCGCGCAGACCTCTACTCACTGGGCGTCGTGCTCTTCGAGATGTTGACGGGGACACGACCTTTCAAGGGCGGCGCCGTGACGCTCATGCGGCAGCACATCCTCCAAGACGTCCCCGAACTTCCTGATGACGTCGCGAGGACGCTCGATCCGCGCATCGCGGCGGTCCTGAAGCGCCTGTTGGCGAAAGATCCGGCGGGCCGATTCTCCACGTCGGCAGAGCTCGTCGAGGCCATCGATGCGATTCTTGGCAAGAGCGGAGCGAGCCTGCCACCGGCGGCGCTCTCTCCGCCGCCCGTGCCGCCGCTCGTGCCTGACGGGAAGCCGAGTCGACCCATGCCTCCCAAGGCGCGCGAAGCGGTCGACTCGGAGGCCGACACCAAGGTTGCCGTCACGCCGCCGGGCCGAACCTGGCGACCGGTAGCCCGCGCCGCCTACTCTGCGGAAGGCTCATCGCGGCGCCGGCGACGCACCGCCATCGCGGGCGCGGTCGCCCTGGTCGCGCTGGGCGCGGGCGTCACGTTTTCGCTGATGCGAGGCAGCGGACCGGTAGCCCCTGCAGCGGCGACCCCGTCGGTGGCCCCAGAACCCGCGGCGCCGCCCGCAGCTCCGACGGCCCTCGTCGTTCCGTCGGCGACGCCCTCGGCGCCAGCCGCAGCGTCCGCTCCGGAACCCGAGACGAAGCCTGTTGCGACAATCGTCGCGGCCGACGATCCTGCACCGAAGCCGAGCGCGGAGAAGCGTCCGGAACCCAAGCCCAAGAAACCCAACAAGAAGAAGACTGGCCCCAAGTGACCGCACGCACCTTCGCTTTCGGCGACATCCACGGCGACCTCGCCGCCCTTCGCGCCGTCATGGCCAAGCTCCCTTCGCTCACCTACGAAGACACGCTGCTCTTCGTCGGTGACTACCTCGACCGCGGGCCCAACTCGGCGCAAGTCATCCACTTCATCAAGGACGAACTGCCGGGGAAGACCGCCGCCCGCATCGTGACGCTCCGCGGCAACCACGAAGATGCGTGGCTGCGCGTGACCATGGGAGGCTGGCCGGAGTTCGTGTTGCCCCCGCCCAACGGCTGCCTCGCGACGCTGCGCAGCTACACCGGCGCGCTCTTCTTCGAAGGCGATCAGCCCACGCGCACCGAACACGCGGCCCTGCTCACCGGCGCGTTCTTCCCCGACGACCACCTCGAGTGGATGACCAGCCTGCCCTATTGGTACGAAGACGAGCACGCGATCTACGTTCACGCGGGCCTTCCGCAAGAGGCCGACGGCGCGTTTCAGCACCCGCGCACCGTGGCGAACAAGGCCGTGCTCCTCTGGGTCCGCACCATCGAGTTCTTCCGCGACTACCGCGGCAAGCGCGTCGTCGTCGGGCACACCTCGACGGACTACCTACCGCCGGAGCTCTCGTCGTTTACGCCGGAAGACCCGCTCGACATGTGGGCCGGCGATTCGGTGCTCGCCATCGACACCGGCGCCGGCAAAGGTGGGTTTCTCACGTGCGTCGAGCTTCCGGCGGTGAAGGTGTACGAGTCGCGCTGAGCCGCGCCGGTCTTTTTGCGCGAACGTCACTGGTTGCGTGGCCCCCGGCGCGACTTAGACTGAGCGACATGGCCAAACTTCGACCTGCCATGACGGCCGCGGGCGCCGCGGCCACGGTGGGATTCCTTCCCGGGATCTGGCGCTTCTTCCGCGACCGCGAAGCGTCGTTGGCGGGCAAGGGCTTCGTCGTTCTCTCGCTGGCCTACATCGTCTTTCCGGCGGACGTCATCGCTGACGTGATCCCCTTCATTGGGTGGCTCGACGACATGGGCGTCGCGGCCATCGCCATCGCGTACCTGCACCGCGTGTCACGCCGATACCCTGCACTCGAGGGGCCGGCTCCGGCGCAACCGGGCGCCGTGAAACTTCCTCCGCCAGAACGCTAGAACTTTCCGTCCACGCTGGCCACGGACGCGCCCGAGACGCCGCCGGAACTGACCCCGTCGCTTCGGGCAGCTAAGCTTCGGGGCTCTCGACGCTCTTCCTTCCGGAGGCCCCATGCTCGTTCCCGCTCGCGTCCCGCTGTTCGTATCCGCCGCCCTCACGGCGTCTCTCCTCGCCGTAGCCTCCTGCGGCGGCGACGGTTCGCGCGGCATCGGCTCGGGAGATGGCGGGAGCGGGACGCCCACGCAGGAGGCGCTCGGCGACGGCGGCTTCATCACCAACAACGCTGACGACGGTGGCAGCGCCGATGGCTGCAGCGAAGAAGCCAAGCTCGTCTACGTCCTCTCGCTCGAAGGCGACATCTATTCCTTCGCGCCGGCCGACAAGATCTTTACGAAGCTTGCTCCCCTGAAGTGCAAGTCGCCGGAGGGAATCTCGCTGGTCCCCGTATCCATGGCCGTCGATCGAAGCGCGGTCGCGTGGGTCAACATGCGCGACCCCAACCAGATCGAGCTCGACCGCCTCTACAAGGTGAACACGAAGACGGGGGCTTGCACGCCATCGAAGGTTCAAGCGGGCATGGGCGGGATGGGCTTTTCGCTCAACGCCGGCTCCAAAGACCAAGAGACGCTTTTCGTCGTCTCTGAAGGCAAGACGCCTGGAGCTCCCGGCGTGTCGCGCGTCGACGTCGCCAAGGAGACGATCACGCCCATCAACGACATGCCAAACCCGTTCGACCTCGAGCTGACGGGCACCGGCGACGGCAAGCTCTTCGCCTTGCTCATCGACACGCCCTTGGCGGTGGCCGAGATGAACAAGACATCGTTGGCCTTCACGGGTCGATTCAACTTGCCCAAGGTCGAAGAGCCCCTCGCGCCGATGTTCGCGTTCTCCTTCTGGGGCGGCGACTTCTACATCTACACAGCCACCAGCACGGCCCCGACGCAGACGACGAACGTCACGCGGTACCGCCCATCCGACAAGAGCGTGAACACCGCCTACATGAGGTCCATCGGCTTCCACATCGTTGGAGCCGGCGTCTCGACGTGCGCGCCGACGACGTCGCCGAAGTAGCCGAGGCAATCCCGCTACCCGATCGGCCCACAGCTACGTCGCGAGCACGGCATCGAGCCACGCCTCAGCGGGGCCACGGCGCAAGATGGCGCTCCACTCAAAGAGCGCGAAGGCGGTGGCGCCCCGTCCCCTCGCGACGCGAACGTCGTCGGCCAGGTCTGCCGGACTCGAATACGTCGCCTCGTCGCCCAAGGCGCCCGTGCCGACGCAACCGAGCGCGATGCGCATGCCCTCGTTGACAGCGCGGCTTGAGAGGGTGTCCCAGCCACCGAAGCGCGCGCTGCCGCGAGACGAGGCCGCGCGCGTAGCCTTGCGCGAGCGTTCGGTACAGCATCAGGTCGACGGAGTCGGTGCCCGCGAGCGTCGGGACCGCCGCGAGGCGCGAGAGGGCGCGTCCGCCCGGCAGGACCACGTGCGGCATGACCGCAACGGAGACTGTGGCCCCGGCTCGTTGAATGTCGGTCACGAGAGCCCGCGCTGCGCGGTCGTTGCGCTCCGATGCCGCAAACGCCGCAGCGGCCGCCAACGCCGCGGGCCCGAGGCGCCAATGCGCGAGCGCGCGGAGCGTATCCACGGGCGGCTCAAGGTCGAGCATCACGTCGAGCCGCGGTTCCGGCTTGAGCGCAGACGCGGAGGGCATCGCCGCCGCGAGCACCCTCGTCACCAGCGCCCGCATCCGCGCGACGTTGCCGGCATGGAGAAAGCGTCCGTCTTCGTCGCTCAACATGGGCCACAGCGAGAGCGCCACGCCTTCGCCGGCGACGCGCCGCACGACCTCACCGAGGCCCGCCACGTGCCACGGCCGGACCGCGAGAACGAGCTCGACCTCGCGCCCCCGAAGGAGCGCGAGCGCCGAGGGCGCCGTAGCGTCGTCGTGGGTGGCCATCTCCGAATAGACCCGCAGGGATGGCACAGGCTCGTTCTAGCGAAACCGGGCGCGCACCGCCAGCGTGCGGGCGCCCCGCGAAAGGCTTATCGTGGGGCCGTGAAAATTCTCTACGGCGTGGTGGGCGAAGGCATGGGCCATGCGATGCGTTCTCGCGTGGTCTTGGAGCACCTCTTGGCTGAGGGCCATGAGGTCGCCATCATGGCTTCGGGGCGAGCCGTCGACTACTTGGCGAAGCGCTTCGACGGCGTGAACCGCATCCACGGCCTCCACATGATCTACGAGGAGAACCGCGTGCGCCTCGGCAAGACCGTTTGGTCGAACGTGCTCTCCGGCGCCGTGGGGTTGCCGCAGAACATCGCCGCGTACTTCCAGCTCATCAGCGAGTTTCGCCCCGAGGTCGCCATCAGCGACTTCGAATCGTGGACGTACCTCTACGCAAAGACGCACCGCATCCCCGTGATCAGCATCGACAACATGCAGATCATCAATCGATGCCTCCACGGTCCCGACATCATCGGTTCCAGCGCTCGCGACGCGACCGACTTCCAGCTCGCGCGCGCCTTCGTCAAGGGCAAGCTCCCCTTCTGCGACGACTACCTCATCACCACCTTCTTTCGTCCGCCGGTGCGCAAGGAGCCCACGAGGCTCGTGCCGCCCATCGTCCGTCCGGAGATCTTGGCCAAGGCGCCGACGCGGGGCGACCACCTGCTCGTCTATCAAACGGCCGAAGGTCACGATCAGCTCGCGCACGTGCTCGAACGCGCCGGCGTGCCGTGCCGCGTCTACGGGATGCGACGCGACCTCAAGGAAGACCTGGCAGCGGGGCACCTGCTCTATCGACCCTTCAGCGAGACCACGTTCATCGACGACCTCGCGTCGGCCCGCGGCGTCGTAGCGGGCGGAGGCTTCACGCTCATGAGCGAGTGCGTGTACTTGCGAAAGCCGCTCCTCGCCGTCCCCCTCGAGAAGCAATTCGAGCAAGTTTTGAACGCGCGCTACCTCGAAAAGGAGGGCTTCGGTCAGGGCGTCTTTGGCGCTATCGACGACGCGGCGCTGGCGCGATTTCTCTCGAACGTGCCGCGGCACGAGGAGAACCTGGCGCGGTACCGTCAGGATGGAAACCGCGAGCTGTTCGCCGCCGTCGACGAGGTGCTCGATCGAGCCGCCGCGGGCGTCTCGTAGACGAACGCAAAGGCAACGCCAGACGCTTTGCGGGTGGATCGATGGCCCGCCGAAGCGGACGCCCGGCGCCGAGTTCAGGCTCCCGCCACCGCCGAAAGCCGCGCCGCGAGCCTGTCGAGGCCTGGTATGCGTCTTGAACCACCATGCGCCAATGACACGTTTGGGCCTGGGCACTGTGCTTCTCGGTGTCGCTTTAGGCCCCCTCGCAGGAGGCTGCTCTGCGCCTGCGGGCGAGAGCGACGAGACCGCCGACGAGCTCTTTGCGAGCGACGGCCAGGAGCACGCCTTCAGGTACGAGCTCCCGACGAAAGACCTCTTCAAGGGTCCGCTCACGACCAGCGTCCCCATCGAACTCGAAAGGAAGGGCATCAACGTCAAGGCCGTCCTCACGCCGACGGCGACGCTCTCCATGGACAGGCCTGTCATCGAGGGAAGGCTCAACATCACGAAGCGTCGCTTCTGGAGCGCGCTCCTCGGGACCGACGTGCCGAAGGTCCTCGACGCCGAGGTCTCGCTGAGCAGCACCGTAGAGAGCTCCCTCGAAGTTGACCTCGACGTGACGTGGAGCAACACGGAGCGGAAGGACGTGATGCGCGAGATCTCGAAGGAGATCGAGTCCAAGCTCGGCGGCGGGCGCGCCCTCGCGCTCGCAACGGGCCTCGGCAAGACGAACATCCCCATCAAGGATGAAGAAGGCAAGGCGCGCAGCGACATTCCTCTGACGACACAAATCGACGTCATGGTCGGCTGCTCCTTCGAGGAGATCGACGGCGATCTGCACGGCGCGATGAAGGCCTCGGCCGGCGGCAAGCTCGCGGCGCGCGCCATCTACAACAGCGAGGGCGTCGAGAAGCGACGCTTTGCGCGTGACCCCAAGAAGAAGTTTGAGCTCGACACGAGCGACTTTGCCTTCGAGGCCCCGACCTTTCAGTGGAAGGGCGGCTCGCAACACTTGAAAGGCGTGTGCTCGCTTCAACCTGTGCTCGTCGTCGCCTTCGACAACGGCGTCGGCGTTCGCCTTCGCCTCGACGCACGGTCGACCTTCGACACGCGCCTCGCGTCGACGGCCGAGGGCAAGACCGGCTGGGAGCTTCGTGCCAAGCCGTCGCTCGCGCTCTGGGGCGAGTCCGACATCAAGGTGCCGATCCTCCACACGACCCTCGACAAGGACACGTTGCTGTTCTCGAAGGACTTCCCCGAGGTCGTCGTTGCGGTGGGAGATCCCGACGCGCTCACTCCGACTCCGACGCCCACCACACCGCTGCCGCCGGCCAAGCCGGACGAGCCGACGAATCCACCTGGGGCTGACCCGACGCCCACCCCCACGCCTGCCACGCCTAGCCCGACGCCGACGCCAACCCCTTCCGGAACGGGCACGCCGCCGGAGCCGCCACCTTCCACCCCGAGCCCCGCACCGACGACGCCCACGCCTTCGCCCACGACGCCGTCGCCGAACGCACCGCCGGGCGCGTCGCCTTCCGCGAGCCCCACCGCGCCGACGGCGCCGACGGCCCCCTTGCCCGCGACAACGGGCGAGGGCCCGACGGCGCGCGGCGGCACCTCGGGCACGGCGGCCAAGAAGACCACGGCCCGTCCACAAGCCGATGGCGGCTGCGCCGCCGCGAACGGCGCCACGAGCGATTCGAGCTCATTCGCGCTCGTGACTCTCGCGGTGGTCGCTCTCCGTCGGCGCCGGCGCAGCGGTTAGGGCGCACTCGCAGGCCTCCTGCTTCTGGAGCGCGCCGCTTCGATTTTTTCTTGGGCGCCTCTTGCGCGCCATTTCGAGCTGATTACGTTCTCGGCTGTCGGCGGGCACGAAGGAAGAAGGCGCTGCCTCTCCTTCGGCGGCCGCACGATTCGCGACACACGCGGTGCCTTCGGCTGCGGTGGCCGCTCAACCGATCGAACGCCGCGGCGCGAGCTGCGCGTTCAGCCCGAGCCTCACCTCAGCCAACGGGGTGCGGCCGAACACGTCCACATCAAACAGGAGTTACGCCATGCTCTCTCGTTGGGATCCATTCTCCGAACTCTCTCGCATGCAAGACGACATGTTCAAGAACTTCGCCACCGATGAGCGCCCCGCAAGCGCGCTCGCCTTTCGGCCGGCCGTCGACATCGTCGAGGACAAGGAGGCGATCTGGCTCAGGGCCGAGCTGCCCGGCATCAAGACCGAAGACGTCCACGTGGAGCTCGAGAAGAACGTGCTGACGATTCGCGGTGAGCGGAAGAGCGAACAGAAGGTTCAGAAGGACGGCTTCTATCGCTTTGAGCGACGCCACGGGCAGTTCGCCCGCTCGTTCGTATTGCCCGAGACCGTCGATGGCGGTGCCATCGCGGCGGACTTGAAGGACGGAGTCCTCACGGTCCGTCTCCCCAAGCGGGCCGCCGAGCAGCCTCGCAGGATCAGCGTGAAGGGCGACGGCCCCACCAAGGATCCCGTCGGCACCGCTTGAACCACGCGAGCGTCCGACGCGCTCTCCGCACGTTCGTGGCCCGCCGCGCGCCCCGCCTTTTCGGCGGCGAGCGGTGGGCTTCACGACGTCCGGCGCCGCTTCGCGGGCCTACGTGACGCGTCGCTCTACTTGCCGATGAGGACGCGCATCGCCGTCGCTAGCATCTTTCCAAAGGGCGGCGCGAGCAGCTTCCGCGCGTTCACGCGGCTTTGGTAGAAGACTGGCCTTAGCTTGGTGAAGGCGTCGAAGCCGTGTTTGCCGTGGTACGCGCCCATGCCGCTCGCGCCGATGCCACCAAACGGCAGCTCGTCGGCGGCGCCGTGCAGCATCGTGTCGTTGACGCTGACGCCACCGGAGCTCGTTCGAGCGAGCACGTAGTCGATCGTCTCGGCCTTGTGACCGAAGTAGTAGAGGGCGAGCGGCCGGGGGCGCGCGTTCACGAAGGCGATGGCCTCGTCGAGCGACTTCACGGTCACAATGGGCAGGATGGGACCGAAGATCTCCTCCTGCATCACGGTCATCGAGTCGGCGGGGCCGCCGACGATGAGCGTTGGCGCAAGCTTTCGTGACTCCGCCGGAAAAACCTCGCCGGCGCTGTTCAGCTCCTCGATTCGCGCCCCCTTCTCGCGGGCCTCGGCGATGAGCGCGAGCAGCCGCGCGTAGTGCTTGTCGCTCACGATCGAGGTGTAGTCCGGGTTGTCGACCATCCGCGGGAGCATCTCTTTGATGGCGCGGCGGGCCTCGGTCACGAACGACTCCACGACATCGCTCGTGGCGAGGAGGTAGTCGGGCGCCACGCAGGTCTGACCCGCGTTCCACACCTTGCCGGCCATGACGCGCTCGGCGACCTCGCGGATGTTCGCGTCGGGCCCCAGGAGCACCGGCGACTTCCCGCCTAGCTCGAGCGTGACCGGCACGAGGTTGTCGCTGGCGGCCTTCATGACCAGGCGCCCAACGCGCGTCGACCCGGTGAACACGAGGTGGTCGAAGGGCAAGCGCGTGAACGCTTCGCCGACGAGCGCGTCGCCCTGGATGACCGTCACCACGTCGGGATCAAAGGCCGTGCGAACGATGTCGGCCAAGACCGCGCTCGTCTTGGGGACCAGCTCGCTGGGCTTGAGCATGGCGCGATTGCCAGCGGCGATAGCTCTTACGAGCGGAAGCAGCGCCAAGTTGATGGGGTAGTTCCACGGTGACACGATGCCGACGACACCGACCGGCTGCGGGATGACTTCGCCGTGCGCCGGCAAGAGCGGCAGCGGCATGTCGCGCGTCTCCGTCGCCATCCACTCGCGCACGTGCTCGCGCGCATGGCGCGCCCCGCTCACGACGAGATAGACCTCGCTCATCAACGCCTCGAGGCGCGCCTTGTTGCCGAAGTCTTCTCGCATCGCCGTGGCGATGACCTCCTGATGCGCGACGACGGCGCGCTCCAGCTTCTCGAGTCGACGACGACGCTCCTTGAGCGAGGGCGGCCCGTCGCGAAGCTGCGCTTCTTTGAGGCGCGTCAACGTCTGGCCGAGTTCGTCGGTCGTGGACCGATCCCCTCGCGAGGGTCGGCTCTCGGCGCTCTTTTCGGGAGGACGGACTTCCGGCGTGGCGCTCATGCTCATGGGCGTCGAGTGTAGCTGAATAAATCGTTGCTCCGGCGCTGGCGCGTCGCCCTGCGTCGCGTATACCTGCGCCCGCCAGCATGAAGACATCCGCCTTTCTCGGTCTTTCCGCCCTTTTCCTCGTGGCCTGCGCCGGCGCGCCCCAGCGCTGGGGCTCGGCCAAGCCAACGACCGCGCAGAAGCCCACGCCGACCGAGACGACGGTCACCAGCGCAGCGGTTTCGCCGACGAACGAGATCGCCGCAGCCTGCAAGGGCGCCGGCTGCGTCTCGGCGTGCGAGCGCACGACCGACATGGATGCCTGTCGCGAGGCCGGCTACGCGCTTCGCGACGGCTCTTCGCCGGACTTCGCGAGAGCGGCGCGCATGTTCGACAAGGCGTGCACGAAAAAAGACCGTCGCGCGTGCCACGAGCTCGGCAAGGCGTTTTCCGTTGGCGAAGGCATTCCCGCCGACGCGAACAAGGCCGTCGCGCTCTACGGCGTCGCGTGCGACCAGGGCCTCGGTCAAGCCTGCGAGGATCTCTCGAAGCTCCACGAAAAGGGCGAAGGCGTGCCGCAGGATCACCACCAAGGCCGTCGAACTGCTCGCCCGCGGCTGCGTTGCCGAAGACTTCCAGATGTGGACGTGCAACGCGCTCAAGAAGACGGCGACGGAGAAGAAGGACAAGCTCGCCCAGAAGGTCATCGCCGACTGGAAGAAGGCGTGCGCGGCGAAAGACGCCACCGCCTGCCGCGGCCTCGACCGCACCGGCTCCGCTTCGGCGACGCCCAAGAAGAAGTAGTCGTCGCGCGGCCCACGTCGCGGCCCGGCTCCACGCGTCGCGGCGTCCCATTCTTGTATGCTCTCACCCAGTGATTGGGCGACGAGCCACATTGGCGGGCCTCGCGGGCCTTGCGCACGCGCTCGCTGCGCGCCGTTCGCTTGCGGCGGGCGCGCCCGAGCCGGGCCCAATTCCCGACGATCTTGAGCTTCGCGACTTGCGCGTCGACGGCGACCGCTCGCTCGCGCGACGCTTCTTGCTGCTCGTTCCACGCTATGTGCCGCGAGGGACCAAGCTCCCGCTGTTGATCTTGCTGCATGGCCTCGGCGAGACCATCGACGAGACGCTCGGCGTCCGCGCGTGGGTCGATCGCTATGGCCTCGGCGGCGCCTTCGACCGGTTGCGGCGACCGCCAGTGGCCCGGACGTTCGCTCTTCGTAAGGACTTCTCCGACGAGCGGCTCGCGGCGGTGAACGGCGACTTGATGAGGGCGCCCTTCTACGGCTTCGCCATCGCCTGCCCCTTCACGCCGAAGATCACGACGCCGCGCGAGATCGACGCCTACGCCAAGTGGCTATTGGGCGTCATGCTCCCGCGAGCGCGGCAAGAGGTCGCCCTCTACGAGGGGCCCGACCTCGTCGCCATCGATGGCTGCTCCCTCGGCGGGTACTTGAGCCTCGAGGTGTTCCTTCGCGCGCCCAAGTCGTTCGGCGCGTGGGGCGGCGTGCAATCGGCCATCAGCGAGCCTACGGCGCCACGTTACGCAGAGCGACTCGCCATGGCGGTCTTCGAGGCGGGCCCCAAGGCGCTTCACGTCGAGACGAGCACGGATGACGTGTTTCGCAAGGGCAACGAGCGCCTTGCGGCGGAGCTCACAAGACGCAACGTGCCGTGCGACCTCCTGACGCTACCGGGATGGCACGATCAGCCGTGGCTCCGCGAGGCGGGCGCCGTCGAGATGCTCCTCTGGCACGACCGGCGCTTCCGCGCGGCGCTGGCGGGTTCGCGCCGCTAGGCGCGGGCGCATCACGTCCCAACTTCGAGCAACACTACTTCGCGCAGTACGGCTGCTTGTACGGGTTCGGCCGGCAGGTGCTCGAGCCCATCCACTCTTTGAGCACGGCGCTGTAGTCGACCGGGTGACCCGGCGCCCAGACGCCACGCTCGTTGGCCTTCGCCTCCGCCTCCGACCAAACGAGGGCGCGATGAATCGGATCGAGGGCGCAGCCGAACTGCGTGTAGTAGGGCGTCCACCCTTCGCGCACGAGCCGCTCCTGGAAGAGCTCCCCGTCGGCGAAGACAAGGGCGAGCGTTCGCCCGTACGTGTCGAGGTGGGCCGAGCCCTTCTTCTTCTTGTCCTCTTCCGGCGCAACCATGATCTCTTGGGCGCCCTTCAGGTACTCCTCGACCTTAGACGACGTGTTGACGCCGAACTGCGTGGCGCGTGTGTCGTGCGTCTCTTCCGTGTTCACGTAGAGGAAACGCACGATGACTTCGGCGGCCACGCCGGGAAACATGAAGTGCGCGGTATCGCCGTCGACGACGCGAACCAACGTGACCTTCTGCGGAGCCAGGAACCCCGCGGGAACGTCCGCCGGCGCGACGACCTCGGGCGTGGGGCACCCGCTCGGCTTGAGCGGTGCCGATGTGCCGCCGTCGTCGGACGCGGTCGCGGGGGTGTTGGTCGACGGGTTGCCGCCTCGCTCCGCCGTCGTCGGCGCGGCCGCGACGTCGACGCTGCATGCCGCGCCGAGGAGCCCGCTGACGAGCCCTCCGATGACGCCGACGGCCGAAAGCGCCGCTCCAAGAGACCCCCTCGAGTGAACGGCCGAGATGCCAAGGAGCGCTTTCTTTTCGCGACTTTTCATGCGATGAGCGCGGGAACCCTAGCACGGAGATCGGCATGGTCCAGAGCGCTTCCCGGCTTCATCGTCTCCTTCCCGTCCTCCGGCGAGGGCTGCTTCCGGCGCTCCTTCCCATGGGCGCGGTTTCCTGCGGCGCGGCCGAGCCCGAGCCCGCGGCCCCCGTCGCTGCGTCGGCGGGCCATGGGCATGGTAGGCGGCATGGCGATGGGCACGCGCCTCACGCCGGGATGCGCGGCAGGCACGGCGGCCACGCCGCAGGCCAAACGGCGGCCTCCGCGAGCGACGCGGAGACCTTCGTGCGCGACACGGAAGCCGCGCTTCGCAAGCTCTATGTCGCCCGCGACCGCGCCGCGTGGGTCCAGATGAACTTCATCACCGACGACACGGAGAGCCTCAGCGCGGCGGCGGAGGAAGCGAGCGCCGGCTTCATCACGACGCAAATCCTGGCGGCCAACCGCTTTCAATCGGTGCGCGATCGCCTCCCCGTCGAAACACGGCGCAAGCTCGACCTCTTGCGCATCGCGCAGGGCGTACCGGCCCCTGACAACGCCGCGGACCGCGAGGAGCTCGCCCGTGTTCAAACCGAGATGGCCGGCGCTTACGGCAAAGGGAAATACTGCCCGCCGGCCAAGAGCAAGCTCAAGGCCCCCAAGCCCGGCGAGTGTCTCACGCTTGAAGATCTCTCGCGCATCATGACGAGCACGCGCGACGAAGCGGTGGCGCGTGAAGCGTGGGAGGGATGGCACGCGACCGCGCCCGCCATCAAAGACAAGTTCGCCCGCTACGTTGAGCTCGGCAACAAGGGCGCCCGCGGCATCGGCTTCCGCGACATGGGCGACCTCTGGAAGTCCGGCTACGACATGACGCCTGACGCCTTCGAGACCGACGTGGCGCGTCTCTGGAAGGAAGTGAAGCCGCTCTACGACGACCTCCATTGCCTGGCGCGAGCGCGTCTGCGAACGAAATACGGCAAGGACGCGGTGCCCGAGAAGGGCGCGATTCCGGCGCACCTGCTCGGCAACATGTGGGCGCAAGAGTGGCAGGGCCTGATGGACATCCTGGCGCCCTACCCGGCCGAACCGAAGCTCGACGCGACGCCCCGCATCAAGGCCAAGAAGCTCGCGCCGAAAGAGATGGTGAAGCTCGGCGAGAAGTTCTTCACGGGCCTCGGCTTCCGCGAGCTCCCAAAGACGTTCTGGGAGCGCTCGCTGTTCGCGCGGCCGCGCGACCGCGAGGTCGTCTGTCACGCGAGCGCGTGGGACATCAACCAGGTCGACGATCTTCGCATCAAGATGTGCGTCGAGCCGACGGACGACGATCTGGTGACCATCCACCACGAGCTCGGACACATCTTCTATTACCAAGCGTACGAGAAACAATCGCCGCTCTTTCAAGCGGGCGCCAACGACGG
The DNA here is from genome assembly GCA_016703425.1 of Myxococcales bacterium. Taxonomy (NCBI): domain Bacteria; kingdom Pseudomonadati; phylum Myxococcota; class Myxococcia; order Myxococcales; species Myxococcales bacterium. Next base: position 118,589 of record JADJCA010000030.1, on the reverse strand, counting down.
CTTCCACGAGGCCATCGGCGACACCATCGCGCTCAGCATGACGCCCGACTACCTCAAGTCGCTCGGTCTCCTCGACCAAGTCCCCAAAAACGACCACGCGCTCCTGAACGTACAAATGAAGCTCGCACTGTCGAAGGTCGCCTTCTTGCCGTTCGGCCTGCTCATCGACAAGTGGCGTTGGGATGTCTTCTCCGGCAAGGTCCCCAAGGAGAAGTACAACGCCGCCTGGTGGGAGCTACGCAAGAGCATCCAGGGCGTCGCGCCGCCGGCCGGCGCGAGCCGCGATGACGCAGCGCTCTTCGATCCCGGCGCGAAGTATCACGTGCCCGCGAGCACGCCTTACGTTCGCTACTTCCTCTCGCACATCTACCAATTCCAGTTCTACAAGGCGCTCTGCGAAGCGGCGGGCCACAAGGGCCCGCTGCACACGTGCTCGTTCGCGGGCAACGCGGCGGCCGGCGCGAAGCTCCGCGCCATGTTGGAGATGGGCCAAAGCAAGCCGTGGCCCGAGGCCATGGCCGCCGTGGGCGCGGGCCAGACGGCCAGCTCCGCCGCGCTGCTCGAGTACTTCGCGCCGCTCCGCGGATACCTAAAGGACAAGACCAAGGGCGAGACCTGCGGCTACTGAACCCAACGACTCTTCCAACGCCGCGCCAATGGTTGCGCAAATTGCGGTGCGGGGGAATGGAACCAGCGGCATCGCGCCGGCGTAGTTCCGAGGATGGCCCGTCCCCGCTTCGTCATCGTGCCGCCGCTCGAGCCCGACTCTATGGAGAGCTCACAGCGGCGCCCCGTTTCGGCCGACAGCGCCACTCACTTTGTGGGCGCGCTGTGCTGGTCATGCCGGAAGCTCGTGACGCCTCGGCACTTGGAGTGCCCCGTGTGCGCCGCCCGCCTTGCGCCCGCGGCGGCGCGTTTGTAGCCGGTCTGGGTGCACGGGACGACGGCCCGCGCTCTCGACGCGCGGGTTAGTAGAGAAGCGTCACGGCAACGTCGTCGAAGCGCGCCGCCGCGCTGCCGGGCCCGCCCACCGCAGCACCAACGACGACCTGCACGCGCTTGAGCCAAGCGCCAAGCGCGAACTCGTTCTGCAGCGCGACGCAACGCACGAGCCCGGGGAAGCGCACGAACAGCCGCAACGCATCGCGCGGCTGGGCCAACGCCGCCGGATCGACGGGCTTGTCATCGAAGTCGACGAGCGCACAAGTCTCGCCCAGCGCCGTGAGCACTGACGTCGGCGCAACGATCAGCTCGATGGGTTGAAGGTCGCTCGCAAGGCCGGCGCGGTCCGTGTCCTGGAGGCGCACGAGCTCGATGCGCCCCTTGCTCGTCGTCACGAGGCGCTGCTGGAGCGTCACTCGAAGCTTGGGGAGCTCCTCGTTGATCATGAGGGCGACGCCCTCGCTTTGCTGGGCGTCGCCGAAGCCGAGCGCGTAGAGGTACTTGTCGGCGGCCGCCGCGTCGACGTCCGCGTAGCGAACATCCTTCACGCGAAACCGCGCCTTCAGCTTGGCGCCGCGCGGGACGCGTTCGTCGGGCGGCTTCACCTCGTGGGACACAAACGCGAGCGATGCGTTCTCGTCGTTGGCGACGACGTCAACGGCGAGCGCGCGGCTGCGCCCCACCTCATCCACGAGGACGGCGATGCGGTTCTCGGGCGAGTCCACGAGCTTGTTGGCGAGGCCGCCGCCGTTCCAGCGCGGCAGCGCCGGCGCACCTCCGTCGGGGGTCTCGTTGCCCTGGCCTTCGAAGTCGTCGCAAAAGTCAGGCGTCGGCCTCTCCAAGTAACAGAAGGTCGACGGGCCAGCCTCCGCGTCGCGCGGGGCGGCGGCGTCAGCGACGCCCACAAGCGAGCCGGGATCGTAGACCCACAAGCAGGCGCCGAGCAGCGGCGCCGCGGCGGCCGCCAAGAACGCGAGCGGCGGGAGTGCGCGGCCAACGGTGGCGCCGGCACGTTTGGGCGGAAACCTCCTCATGAGGAGCCGTCAGGATACACTGCCCGAGGGCACATGCTGCCGCACCGCGAACCGCCCGACGTCCTGGGCAAGTACCGCATCGTCTGCCCCCTCGCCGCGGGCGGCATGGGCAGCGTGTATCTTGCACATGTGTCAGCGGAGCACGGATTCTCTCGAACGTGCGCCATCAAGGTACTGCACCCGCACCTCGCCCACGACGTCGACACGGTGGACCGGTTCCTGACGGAAGCGCGGGTGGCGGCGCTCCTTGTTCACCCGAACATCGTCCCCGTCTTGGACGCCGTCTCGGAGCACGTCGATGACAGCGGCGGCGGCGGTCGCTGGGTTTACTTGGTGCTCGAATACGTGCACGGTGACGCACTCTCGAGCCTGCTCCGGGAGACCGAGCGGCGGAGCGAACCGGTCGCTCTCGACATCGCACTCGCCATCGTCCACGACGCGCTTGAGGGGCTCGACGCGGCGCATGCGGCCACCGATCACCAGGGCAACGCGCTCAATCTCGTCCACCGGGACATCTCACCGCACAACATCCTGGTGAGCGCGCGCGGCTCCGCCTACTTGACCGACTTCGGCATCGCGAAGGTCAAGGACCGCCTTCAAGCCACGGAAAGCGGCGCGATGGTCGGCAAGCCGGGGTACCTCTCCCCGGAGCAACTCGGTGGCGACCGAGTCAGTGCGGCGACCGACCTTTGGGCCATGGGCGTCGTTCTATGGGAGACGCTCGCCGGGCGACGCTTGTACGAGGGCATGCACGAGCAGGTGCGCGCCTACACGCAAAAAACCGCCGCACCGAGCCTCGCTACGTTCCGCGACGACCTTCCGGAAGGGCTCGACGAGCTGGTCCGCGACCTCGTCGCTGTCGCGCCCACGCAGCGCCCCGCCACGGCGCGTGCCGCGCTCGATCGGCTCGCCCCCATGCCCCGCGCGAGCCGCGCCAAGGTGGCCGATTGGGTGCTCTCGCTGTCGGGCTCGAAGCTCGATCGCATTGAGGCGTTCCTGCGCCAGTCGGCCACGCCTACCGTGATGCAAAGGCCGTCGCTCCCGCCTACGCCTAGCGAGGCAAGCCCGCTGCCCGGCCTTGCGACCGATCGCGGCCAGTTCGCCGACACCGAACGACTCTCGACGCCCGCCCCTGTCGCCACACGGCGCCGTGCCGCTTGGGCTCTGCTCGGCGCGATCTCGAGCCTCGCCGTGGGCGCGTTTGCCGTCTCCCTCATCGCGCGCGGTGATGGGCCTGGACCCGCGAGAGCGACCGCGGCAGGCGCGCCGTTGGCGCCGCGAGAGCTGCCGTCTTCGTCAGCGGAGGCCGTGGCGCCCCGCGGCTCGTCGCAAGAGACGGCGCCCGTCCGTACCGAGCCCGTGCCCTCCGCCACCCTGACGGTCGACGCCGGTAAGGCCGCCGCGCGAAAGCCGGAGCGCGTCGCCCCGAGCCCGAATTGCGTGCCACCCTACGAGTTCGTCGACGGCGTAAAGCGCTACAAGAGGGAATGCTTGTGAGGTTCGCCGCGCCAGCTCTCTTCGTCGCGATGTCGCTCGCGACCTCCGTCGCCGCGGCCGACAAGGGCGGCGACGCGAAGGAGCGATGCGCCACGGCCTTCGAACGCGCCCAGATCGAGCAACGGCAAGGGCGCCTCCGCTCGGCCAGCGAGCTCATGAGGGTCTGCGTGGCGGCCGAGTGCCCCGCCGTCCTTCGAGCCGATTGTGACGCCGGCGCCAAGGAGCTCGACGCCCTCACGCCAAGCATCGTCGTCCGCGTCACGGCAGCCACGGGCGACGTGGTGGGCGCCACGGCGAGCCTCGACGACGGTCCCTTCGCGCCGCTCGACGGGCGGGCCACCACCCTCGACCCCGGACCGCACCGAGTCCGTATCCGGGCCGAGGGCTTCGACGACGTCGAGCGAGCCATCGTCGTCGAAGAGCGCATCAAGGGGCGCGTCGTTGAAGTGCGCCTCGCCAAGACAGTTGCGCCGGCCTCTCCTCCACCACCGCGAGTGCTGCCGCAGGCGCTGCGCCCTGCGGCGCACGACGGCCAAGCGAGCACCGGGACGAAGATCGCCGCGGCCACCTTGGGCGGCGTCGGTGTTCTCTCGCTGGGCGGCTTCGTAGCCCTGGGCCTCGGGGCGTCGGCCGACTACCGGCGGCTCGAGCGCGAGTGCGCCGGCGCCTGTACGAAGGCCGACACCGACGCGGTGCGCGATCGCATGCAGGTCGCGGACGTGGCGCTAGTCGTCGGCGGCGCGTTCCTCGTCGGCTCCGCGCTCGTCTACCTCTTCGGGCCGCGAGCCGCCGCGAGCGAGGCCGCTCATCACGCGTCGCGCGAGAGCTCGAGGCAGGTGATCTCGGCCCACGTCCCGAGGCGCATCGGCGGTCCCCAATAGCCGGTGCCTTCGCTCACGTAGATCTGCGTGGTGGCGGCGTGGCGATGAAGGCCCCGGACGTACGGCTGGTCGAGCTTCACGAGGTACGTGAAGGGAAAGATCTGCCCCGCGTGGGTGTGTCCCGAGAGCTGGAGGCAGGCACCTAGTTGGGCCGCCGCTTCGATGGCCTTCGGCTGGTGCGCCAAGAGGACGCAGGCACGCGCTTCATCACGACCGGCGAGCGCGCGCCTCACGTCCATGCCGTGATCGCCGCCGAACTGGCTCGCGTGGACGTCGTCGACGCCGGCGAGGTCAAACCCCTCCGCACCACGGATCGCGACACGTTCGTTACGCAGCACGCGAATGCCGATCGACCCGAGGTGGGCGATCCATTCGTCGGCGCCCGAGTAGTATTCGTGGTTGCCGGTCACGAAGAAGACCCCGTCCTTAGCGCGGAGCCGCGACAACGGTTCCACGTGGTGGGCCAGCTCAGCGACGGAGCCGTCGACGAGGTCGCCGGTGATGGCCACCAGGTCGGGGTTGAGCGCGTTCACGCGGCGGACGAGCTCTTCGACGAAGGCTCGGCCGATGGTCGGTCCGACGTGAACGTCGGTGAGCTGCACGACGCGATACCCCGACAGATGAGCCGGCAGCTTCTTGAGTCGCACGGCGACGCGGCGCTCCCGGACCTCGGCGAGCGCGTTGGCGACGCCCACGCTTCCGGCGACGAAGGCCAGCGCGGCCGCGGCGCCGCCGACCGTTCGCGCCAGCACTTCTCGCCGGCCTCCGTCGATAGCGCCCTGGCGAAACACCTTGAGGGCGAACTGCACGACGTCGCCCAAGAGCAGCGAGACGAACAAGAGGAAGACGAGGCCCATCCACGTGAAGGTGATCCACGAGACGGGACCCGAGACGGAGCGAGGGCCACGCATCAAGACGAAGCCGAGGGGCAATGACACGCCGAGCAGCGCAATCAGCGCGGTCAGGGCGCGGCCGTAGGGCGCCGACATCCCCGTGTCGCGCACAAGCCGCGCCCACAGGAAGTAGTGGAGGCCGAAGGTCAGCCCGAGGACGACCGATAGGAAGGTGACGATTCGCCAGATGGGCATGAGGTGTCGCGGGTAGGGCCAACGGCAGGGTATCTCAAGCGCTGCACGCACCAAGGCGAGGTTTGCGCCGCTCTTCGGTCGGTTCGCGCCTCGCTGGGGGGCCGGGTAGCGTTGGCCCAACGCGTTTGACGGGCGCTTCCGATTCGGGGCACCCTCTCGTAGCGGTGCGTTTGGCCTCCGCCTCCACCAACGCCGATGACGTCTTCCCAAGGCCCCTCACACGCACGCTTCGCTCGGGCTGTCGGTCCTGTGGCGACGGCCGCGGCCCTCCTCGGGCTCGTCTTCGCGCTCTACTCCACGTACGACTACGCGGTTCACCTCGATCGCCAGGTGCACGCCGTCCACTGCAGCTTTGTCCCCGGCGCACCCATCTCGGAAGACGCGGACAACGCCTGCAAGGCTGCGCTCTTCAGCCCCTACTCGGCCCTCTTCCGCTCGGCCTATTGGGGCGGAATCCCCATCTCGCTGTTCGCCGTCGGGACCTTCTCGTTCTTCGCTGGCTTCGGCCTTTACCTAAGCCTCGCCCGCGAACGAGCGAAACGCTTCGCCTGGCTCTTTCTGGGCACCACGGGACTTCTGCCGCTTGTCGCATCGCTCTTCATGGCCGTCATCTCCGCGACGAAGCTCGGTACCTTCTGCAAGCTTTGCGTCGGCGTCTACGTCGCGTCGACGGTCCTCGCGGTGGCCTCGGTGCTCTCCCTCACGATGTTTCGTCGCGCAAAGCTCCCGCCGGCCCCCACCGACGGCTCGCAGCGACTCGACTTGAGCCAGCTCGGCCCGAGAGAATCGGTCGGCCTGCCCTTCGCCTGGCTCGCGACGCTGGGGCTGTGTTCGCTCTCGCCCGCCATGCTCTATGCGGCCTCGCTCCCCGACTACAAGGCCAAGCTCACGACCTGCGGCACGCTCACGACCAAGACCGAGTCCCACGGCGCGCTCCTGAAGCTCAAGACGGAACGGGCGACGCGCCCCGTCCTCTTGTTCGAAGATCCGCTCTGCCCCACGTGCAAAAGCTTTCACGACCGGCTCAAGATTGAGGGCGCCCTCGAGCAGCTCGACGTGACGCTCGCGCTCTTCCCGCTCGACACCGAGTGCAACTGGATGCTCGATCGCTCGCTTCACCCGGGTGCTTGCCTCTTGTCGCGCGCGATTCTGTGCAGCGCGCAAGCCACCGGCGACGGACGCGCCATGCTCGAGTGGGCGTTTCAGAATCAGGATGAGCTGCGCGAAGCCGGGCGCGCCGGCGTCGCGAGCGTCAAGAAGAAGGTCGAGGCGCGCTTCGGCCCCGAACTCGTGGCCTGCGTCGACGACAAGCGCACGGCCGTCAAGCTGAACCAACACCTGCATTTTGCATCAAAAAACCGTATCCCCATCTCTACGCCGCAGATGTTCCTCGGCGACACGCGCATCTGCGAGGAGGACACGGACTTGGGCCTAAGGTACACGCTGACGCAGCTCGCCCCGGAGGTCCTTCGATGAGCTCGGACCAGGGCCCGAGCCCGCCGACCGACCTGATGCCGGATCCGTCGCGCTTCGCGACGCGGCGCCCTCCCGCTCATCCACGCGCCGCCGCCATCGTCGGCGTGGGAGCGACGGCGCTTCTGACCCTCGGGGCTCTCGTCTTCGTGCGCGCCACGGTCCGCGCCGCCGAGAACCGCATCGGCAAGCCGCAGACACTTACGGCAGGCTCCGTCGCCATCGCCGACGAGTCGGAGGAGAAGTACTGCACGCCGGCCTTCAAGCAGGTGCTCCAGCGCGTCCTCAACGCTTGCGGTCTTGTGGGCGGCGAGGCGCGCCGCGGATGCCAACCGGCCGACGTAAAGACCTTCGCGAGCATCACCGACAGCGACTTCAACGCGCTCTTCTCGCCGCTCAAGGAGCGGGGCGCCGTCGTCCTCTTCGATGAGGGTTCGGCCGATCTCGACGCCGCAGGGAAGAAGCTCCTCGAGGAGCGATGGCTCGATCGTCGCGGCGCCCGCTACTTCTTCGTCGTCGCGCGCGCGTCGCAGTCAGGCCCCCCCGACAAGAACCGCGCCCTCTCCCACAAGCGAGCCAACTCGGTCCACTTCTACCTGCAAGAGCAGACGAAGGACCCGGAGCTCGACAAGCAGGTCGGCCTCCTTTGGCTCGGCGAGGAGTTCGCGCAGCTCGGCACCGAGTTCTGCGACTGGCCCAGCTCCCGCGCAAGCGCGGGCGCAAAGGCGCCAAAGTGTGGCCCTGACACCATCAACCGGAGTGCCTTCGTCTCATGGGTCGATTGCCGCTTGTAGAGTCGCGGCGACGCGCCGTGCGATCGGCGCGGCGGACCGCCGCGACCGCTCTTGTTCTCTGCGCGGGCGCCCTCGCTTGCGACGACGGGAAGGCGCCCTCGCCGCCGCAAGGCCGCGCGGAGGTCGTCTTCGCCTCGCCTACGAGCAAGCCTGCGCCGCCCGTCGCGAGCAGCGCCGTCGCGAACGCCCACGCACCGGCCAAGGCGCCGCCCAAGCCGCCACGGAAGCTCTGCGAAGCCGAGTGGTCGAAGCCCGGCCGCGCGCTCCCCAAGGTAGCCTTCGACGCGCGCGCCGCCGCTGGAGCGACGCCTCCCGATACGAGGCTCGAGACCGGCGGCCGCTTTACGTGGATCAACTTCTTCGCGGCGTGGTGCGGCCCCTGCAAGGAGGAGATCCCGCGCCTGCGCGGCTGGGAGCAGAAGCTCGGCGCGTCGCTGCGCGTGCGCTTCATTTCCTTGGATGACGACGAGCGGCAACTCGAGCGCTTCTTTGGAGACCAGCCGGCGCTCGGGCTTAAGGGCGCGCTCTGGCTCAAGCCTGGCGCGACGCGCGACACCTTCTTGGACGGCCTTCGGCTCGCCCGCGGCACAAGCCTTCCGGCGCACGCGCTCGTCGACTCGCGCGGCCTCGTTCGCTGCGCCTTCGAGGGCGCCGTTGACGACGCCGACTTTGCCCAGATCAGCTCTCTGGTTAAGGCGCCACTGTGAGCGACGTCACGACGGCACCCTCGCACTTTCTCGATTCCTCGTGGGAGCTCGAGGGAGCGGGAACGACGCGCCTCGCGATACCCGACGGGGTGCTCCCTCGACCAAGCGCCGCGAGCCCGCGCTGCGCAGCAGCGCAACGGTGCGCAGCACCGTCGCTCACAGCGGCGCCCACTAGGGCTGACAGAACAGCTTCACCAACTTGAAGGCTTCGTCGAGCGGGGAGGTCGCTGACGTGCACGCGTCGAGGTACGGCTTGTTGCAGTCGGCGGGGCCGGCGTAGGCGGCGCACGTGCCACGGGCCGCCGCGTCGGTACAGGCGGCGTAGTCGAAGGGGTTCATGCAGTGCTGGCAGGCCGCGTAGAGGCAGTCGTAGAAGACTTCCGTCTTGGCACCGCAGCCCGCTTGGCTGCTGTCACCGCTCAAGGCCGCGACGCAGCCGGATATGTTGGCGTAGTAGCCCGTTCCGTCGTCGACGATGGCGCCGTGGTTGGGAGCGATGGAGCTCGTGATGGCGCACGAGATGCAGTTGCCGTTGCCGGCCGCGTTGAAGAACTGATCGCAGGTTGCCACCGGGACGGCGGTGGAGAAGAGACACTCGGTCAAGGTCGTCGCTTGCGAGGCGGAACACGCGTTCCTGTGAATCGCCGGCGGTGGATGCCAATCGGGCGGCACCGAACCGACAACCTTGGGCGGGCAAACGGGCGGCAACGGCGTGGCGGCATCGGTGCCCGGAACTGCGCCAGTGCCGCTATCGCCCGACGGCGGAAGCGCCGTGGAGCTATCAGCCGTCGCGCTCGTGGGGGTCGTGGGGCGCCCCGGAACATCGGCGTTATCGGGCAAGCCGACGGAGCAAGCGAGCGCCAGAGTGACCGACGCTACCCCGAGCGTCGCGAGGCACAAGCGAACCATGCAGGGACCATTCTGATCGAAAGGCGCCCCGACGCTAGCTGGAAATGAAGGTCGCTCGGCCCCCTTCGGCGGCGGCACGAGCGGTCACATGCAAAACTGCTGGGTCAAGGCCAGCGCAACCTGCACAGCGTTTTGCCCTTGTTGGCAGCTGGCGAGAAAATTCCCCGAGCACGCCCGCGCTTGCGTTTCGTACTGCGCGCAGGGGCCGGTGGCCGCAGCGGAGAGGCATTGCGAGTACGCCGCCTGTCCCTCGCACGCGCGGCATGCCTGCTGGCGGCACGCGTTGGCGGCTTGAAGCTTGGGGCCGCAGCCCGCCGCCGACGGATCGCCCGCGAGCGCCGCGACGCACCCCTCCACGTTGATCTCGACGTCTTGAGGCCGGGCCGGATCGAAGATGATGGGGCCAAAGGTCTGGTCCAGCGTGGGGTCCGACACGACGCACCGATGGCAAGGCAGCGTGACCTGCGCATCGCACGCCTGCTGCTGCTGGCCAATGTAGCAATTGACGAGGTTGGTCGCCTCGGCGCCCGAGCATTGCTGCGCGTGAAGGGCGCGCGGCGGCCGCCACGGCGGCACGCTGAGTTGCGCCACGGCCTGCGGAGCGCAAGCGCCGCCGGGCGTCACCGAACCGGGCGGGGGCGTCTGCGTCGAGCCAGGCGTGACACCGGGCGTAACCTCGGGCGCCTCGACGCCTCCGTCGGGCCGCTTGGGCGCCTGCTTGTTGCGAGCGGCGTCCAGGTCGCCAGCGTGGTCCGAACAACCCCAAAGGAGCGCGCCGGCGAGGGAGACCAGGAGGAGCGAGCGGAGCATGACCCCCATGGTGCAAGCCGGGGACCAGGCCCCGACGTTGCGCCCACGTGGCGGCGGGCGGCTCCAACCTGTGAGGAACGCTCGTGGTGACCGGGACTTGCACCGTTCCGCCAGCGGCGGCGAGCGTCACCGGCCGGCGACGCCGATCCCCTGCAACGGAAAGTTCGAGGTCCGCCAAACCATGAACGACCCGATCGCCCCTGCTCACGACGCGCCCGCGAACGGGCCCCACCTACATGTCGGCCACGGGTCGGACGCTCAGGAGCGGGAGGCGTCCACGCGACCCTCGGTGACGCCGTACTCCTTGAGCTTGCGGTAGAGCGTGGCCTGCCCGATGCCCAGCTCCGCCGCCGTCTTCGTTCGATTGCCCGCGTTCCCATCGAGCACCGCGAGGATGTAACGCCGCTCCACCTCGTCGAGCGGCACCGTGGCGCCGGGCGTAGCGACCGCGGGCGCGGGCTGGCCCAAGAGCTCCGGCGGCAACTGCTCCACGTCGACGGTCGGGCTATCGCAGAGGACGACGGCGCGCTCGATGACGTTTTCGAGCTCGCGCACGTTGCCTGGCCAACGGTGGCCGAGGAGCCGCTCGGCAGCCTTCGGCGAAAATCCCACGAGCTTGCGATCGAGTCGTCGCGACGTACGCGCAAGAATGGCGCGCGCCAAAGGGAGGATGTCGTCGGCGCGCGCCCTTAGCGGTGGAATCGCCAGCTCGATGACGCGCAGCCGGTAGTAGAGGTCTTCGCGAAAGCGCCCCGCCGCCACCTCGGCACCGAGGTTCTTGTTGGTGGCCGCGAGGACGCGCACGTCGACGTTCTTGGTCTTCGTGTCGCCGACGCGACGAACCTCCCGCTCCTGCAAGGCCCGCAGGAGCTTCACCTGCATGCCCGGCGAGATCTCGCCGATCTCGTCGAGCAGAAGAGTGCCGCCATGAGCCGCCTCGAAGAGCCCGATGCGATCGTGGGTGGCGCCGGTGAACGCGCCGCGCACGTGCCCGAAGAGCTCGCTCTCGAGGAGCGTCTCTGTCACCGCGCCGCAATTGATAGCCAAGAAGGCTTGCCCGGCTCGCGGCGACTCGTCGTGAATGAGGCGCGCGACGCGCTCCTTGCCGACGCCGCTTTCGCCCGTGACGAGGACCGTCGTGTCGACCTTCGCGACGCGCCTCGCGAGCTCGACGACCTTGCGCATCGCGTCGCTGCGAACAATGAGACCGGACACCTCTTCTTCGCCGCCGGACGCGCGAGCCAAGGCGCGGCGCTCCCGCTTGAGCGCGAGCTCCGTGGCCTTGAGCGCGTCGCACAGGTGCTTGGCCGTCGCCTCCATGCACTCGCGCGAATAGAACGGGATGTGTCGCGTGACCTCCTCGCCCCACGCCTCGCGCGTCTTGCCAACGAAGTGGCAACGCGCGTCGCCCTTGGCGAGGCACTCGTCTTCGATGCAGAGGATCTCTTGGCCGTGGACCCTGCTGAGCCAACCGCTGGCAAAGCCAACGAGGGAGAAACATGCCGGCTCGTCGGAGCGGCCGAAGTGCAGGAGGTGCTGCTCCGCTTCGTAGGACTCGCGCCAGACGCCCTCGGCGAAAGGCGACGGCTCCGCCTCCGGTGACTCGCGGCTCGCGTCGCGTTCGAAGACGACGTGACCCTGAAGCATGTGGAGGCGGCCGCCGGCGAGCTGCCACTCGCGCTCGCTGTCCCACGGAAAGGCGGTCCGCATCGCGTCGGCGCTGCGCCAGCCGTCGACGTAGCCGAAGCGGGTCATGATGCCGCGAGCAACGGTCGCCCCCACGGTGTCAAAGAGTTCCTTGTTCAGGAGACCTACCGCGAGCGCGTCGAAGAGCAGCGCGCGCCGTCCGCCGAAACGCAAGACCCCGCCCTCGGGAGCGAAGGCGAGCAGCTCGCGGAGGTCGAGGTCGTCGAGGCGCATGCGACTATCCTTTCGAGTGGCGGGTCGCTCAATTCGAGAGACCGCGAACTCGTACGTTTGGTGCCAGACGCTCCAATCGTCAAGGTAGTCGGTGCCCTGCGGAACGCGTCCCGGCGCGCCGCCTCCCGGTATTCCTCGTTCACTTTGCCCCCCGGGAGCGGGCACGTTCACGTTCACGCTCACGTGGTCGGGGCCCGCCGATGTGCCCTTGAAGCGTCGCGGCACGGCGCCTGCTTGAGTGCTCAGCATTGAAGGAAGGTCCCCCATGCGCACTTGGCAAGTTGATCCCTCACACTCGACCATCGGCTTCTCCGTTCGTCACCTCATGATCTCGAAGGTCCGTGGTCGCTTCGGCGCCTTCTCGGCGGAGCTCAAAGACGACGGCGGCTTCTCGGCCGTCACGGCGAGCATCGAGACCGGCTCCATCGACACGCGCGAAGACAAGCGCGACGCGCACCTTCGGTCGGCGGACTTCTTCGATTCGGAGAAACACCCGAAGATGACCTTCGAGAGCACGCGCGTCGAGCAGCGCAACGACGGTCGCTATGTCGTTCGGGGCAACCTGACGATTCGCGGCACGACGAAAGAGGTCGCCATGGACGTCGAACTGCTCGGCAAGGCGAAAGATCCGTGGGGCAACGATCGCGTGGCCTTCACCGGCAAGACCACCATCGACCGGGTCGACTTCGGACTCACGTGGAATCAAGCGCTCGAGGCCGGTGGCATCCTTGTCGGCGAAAAGGTCGATATCGAGCTCGAGGTCCAGTTCATCGCGAAGGGCTAGGCAAGGCTTGTCCAGCTTTGGAGCGCATTCGCGGGGTGAAGTGCGCCCCAAGTCGGACGTGGCGACAAGGGCACAAAGGGCGTAAGAAGCGGCTCCCCTCTTGAGCCAAGACTCGGAGCCCCGCCGCCCAGAAAGCGACCGCGCCAAGGAGCCCGCCTTCGCAGCGTTTCGCTTTCGCGACTTCTCCCTCTTCCAGGGCTCGCGTGCGCTCCTGACCATCGGCATCCAGATGCAGAGCGTCGCCGTTGGGTGGCACGTCTACGACATCACCCGGCGGCCGCTCGACCTCGGCTACGTCGGTCTCGCGCAGTTCCTACCGCTCTTTCTCTTGTCGCTCGTGGCCGGCAGCGTCGCGGACCGCTTCGATCGGAAGAAGATCCTCATGACGTGCCACGTCCTCATCGGCGCCTCCGCGGTGACCTTGGCGCTGATGGCCCAGAGCGGCATGCGGAGCCTCGAACCGATCTACGCGGTGCTCTTCCTGTTCGGCTGCGTGCGGGCGTTCATCGGCCCCGCCGCGCAGTCGTTTCTACCCTTCATGGTGCCCGCAAAGACGCTGCCGAGCGCCGTCGCATGGAGCTCCGCCATCTGGCAGTTGGCCGCGATCGTCGGTCCAGCGCTCGGCGGCATCGTTTACGCCGCGCGCGGTGCCGCGCTCGTCTACGTCTCCACGGCGAGCCTGACCGTGATCACCTTCCTCCTCACGGCGCTCCTGCGGGTCAAACCCGAGGGCCTGGACCGTCGCGCCATCGACGCCAAGACGATCTTCGCCGGCGTCTCGTACGTCCTTCGAAACAAGATGATCCTCGGGACGATCTCGCTCGACCTCTTCGCCGTGCTTTGCGGCGGCGCCGTCGCCCTCTTGCCAGCCTTCGCACGCGACGTGCTCTTTGCGTCGCCTCTTGGCCTCGGGCTCCTCCGGAGCGCGCCGTCGGTCGGGGCGGCGCTCATGGCCGCGTCGCTCGCGGTCTTCCCCTTGGGCCGTCGTGCCGGCATCAAGATGCTCCTCTCGGTCATGGTCTTCGGCGCTGCGACCGTGGTCTTCGCGCTTTCGCGCAGCCTCTGGCTCTCCGTCGCGGCGCTCGCTGTCACGGGCGCGGCGGACATGATCAGCGTCGTTGTGCGTTCGACGGTGCTGCAGCTCGCCACGCCCCCGGAGATGCGGGGACGGGTGAGCGCCGTGAACATGATCTTCGTCGGCGCCTCCAACGAGCTCGGTGAGTTCGAGTCGGGCCTCACGGCGAGCTGGCTCGGGCTCGAGCGTGCCGCCGCCGTTGGTGGCTTCATCACCTGCGGCGTCGTTGCGCTTTGGTCGGTGCTCTTTCCGTCGCTCCGCCGCATCGACCGGCTCGACGACTGCAAACCCGGCTGATGCGCGGCGGTCCGTTTCCGTTACGGCGCACGCAGGAGCCCCTCGAGGGTCGCGTCGATGTAGCGCATCGCCGTCGCAAGGGTGCGCGCTCGGCCGCCGGGCGTCCGCTCCAGCGGCGGTGCAACCTCCATCACGTCACCGGCAACGACCTCGAAGCGCTCACCAATTTTGCGAATGACGTCCACCACAAACTCGGGAGCGAGGCCGTCGGGCTCCGGGGTCCCCGTCGCGTCGGCGAAGGCTTCGTCGGTGCCGTCGATGTCGTTGGAGATGTACACGCGCGTCGCGCCCGACGCCGCCAGCGCTTCGACGATGCGCTGCGCCGCCAAGGCGCCATCGCGACGGCACTCGTCGGCCCACACCTGCACAACGCCCGTTTCGCGTTCCCAATGGCTCCGCTCGTGCCTCGTGGCGCGAATGCCCACCTGAACCATCCGGTCGGGGCGCTCGAGCAGCCGCGCCGCGTGGCGCGACCACGTGGCGAAACAGTAGGGCACGCCCAGCCGTTCCTCGAGCAGGTCGGTGTGCGCGTCGAATTGCACGATGGCGAGGCCTCGTCGGTCGCGGCGCGCCAGTGCCGATGCGACGGGCCACGCCACCGAGTGATCGCCACCGAAGACCATCAGGCGAAGGCCCGCGTTGAGCGTGAAGAGCAGGTCGATGACCCGCTCGGCCATCGACAGCGGTGCCACCGGCAGAAGCGCGCGGGCCCCCTCCGCGACGCCCGGGTAGAGCGCCACGCGCGAGCGCTCGAGCTGCGCCTGCGAGAGCATCTCGTCGTGCAAGAGCTGCGGCACGACGAAGACGTCGCCGACGTCGACGACGCGCGCTGCCCGCGAGCGCTCGCGAAGGTTGGGGTGCGCGGCGAGCATGGCGTCGCGGAGAGCGGCAGGCCCCATGTTGGCACCGCGCAAGAAACCGGCCCCGACATCGCTGGGCACCGCCAAGAGCGCCACGCGCGCATCCTTGATGCGTTCGAGGTCGGCGCGCCAAGCCGCGTCGACGGCGGTCTCGGTGGCAGCGCCGTAGACCGCTTGCTGCAACGCCACTTGCTCTCGTCGGCCCGTGGACACCAGGTAGACACCACCGCCGGCAGGCCTCATGAGGAGCGCAAGTTCGTCTTCCGGCCGCACGCAACGGAGGTTAGCGCCTTCGCGGATACTTTGGCGGTCCCGTCGCTACCGGCAGGAAGTCGCGCACGTGGCCTTCGGAAATGGGTAAACTGCGACGTCCGCGTTGGCGGACTTTCGGAGATCCCTCATGAGACAACGTTTCGCGATCGCGGCCGCCGCACTCGGCTTTCTTGCGTGCGGCTCCTACCCCGCCCCCACCGAGCGCCTCGTATCGTCGCAGGCCGCCGTTCGCGTGGCCCAAGAGGTCAACGCCACGGCCGTCCCGCAGGCGTCGCTCCACCTCAAGCTCGCGCAAGAGCAGGTCGAGCAGGCCAAACAGATGATCGCTGACGGCAACAACCAGCGGGCCGAGCTCGTGCTCATGCGCGCGGAGGCCGACGCCGAGCTCGCCGAGGCCTTGGCTCGCGAGGCGAACTTCAAGAACCAGGCGCAGCAAGCGCTCGACGAGGCGAAGACCGCCAAACAACGACTCAAGGGTGACGGGAAATGAAACGCATGCTCCACGGGCCCTGGGCTCCGGCCTTCTTCTCTCTTGCCCTTCTATCTTCAGCGCCGCTCTCTCTCGGCTGTGGCTCGGCGCAGCCGCCGAAGGAGCTCGTCGAAGCCCGTGCCGCTTACCAGCGCGCCGAGAGCGGCGTCGCCGGCAAGCTCGCGCCGGCGCAGGTGCACGTCGCCAAGAAGTCGCTCGACGACGCCGAGCGCGCCTTCGACGACCGCGGCGACGAGCCCGACGTTCGCGACAAGGCCTACGTAGCGCTCCGCAAGGCGCAGATCGCCGAGGCGCGTGCCGGTGCGCTCGGCGCCGACCAACAGAAGTCGCTCGCGCAAAAGGAAGTCGGTCAAGCGACGCAGACGGAGCTCCACGCCACCAAGAAGGCGCTCGAAGAGACCAAGAACAAGCTGGCCATGGAGCAGCAGCAGCGCGTCGACCTCGAGCGCCGCAACAAGGAAGCCCTGGAGCAACTCGCGAAGTTGGCGGCCATCAAGGAAGAGAGCCGCGGAACCGTCATCACCATCTCCGGTGCGGTGCTCTTCCCGTCGAATCAATCGGTCCTCTTGCCGGGCGCCATCAGCGCCCTCGACAACGTCGTCACGACGCTGAAGGCGGCGCCCGATCGCGACGTCGTCGTCGAGGGGCACACCGACGCGCAAGGCGCACGCGGCTACAACATGGACCTGGGCCTGAAGCGCGCCGAGTCGGTGCGAGCTCACTTCGTGTCGCGCGGCATCCAGCCCGAGCGCGTCAAGGCCGCGGGCATCGGCCCCGACCGCCCCATCTCCGACAACAAGACGCCGGAAGGCCGAGCGCAAAACCGTCGTGTCGAGATCATCGTCTCGCCGCCGGAGCGCAAGTAGCGGGCGAGGCTCAAGCGCGAACATGGCGGGGGACGACGGGCGAGGCCTTCCTGCGGAGGACGCGACGCGTCCGCGCGCGGGCCCGCTCGACCTGGCCCCCGACCTGGCCCCACACGTCATCCAGGCGTCGACGGGCCTGGTGGTGTCCGACAAGGGTCGTCGGACCGCGGGCCTCCTCCAGATTCTCCTGGGTGGTCTTGGCGCCGGACGCTTCTACCTCGGGTACACCAAGCTTGGGTTCCTCCAGATCCTCGTGACCTGGGGGACGTGCGGAGCTGGCGTCTTGTGGCCCATCGTCGACGGCATTCGCATGCTCGAAGGCAAGGTCCCCGACGCACAAGGGCGGCCCCTGCGCGAGGACTGAACCACCCGCGGAGAGCCCCTCTGGGTGGCTCCCCGTAAACGTGAACGTGCCCGTGCCCGTGGACGCGCTTTCCTCATGGGTCAGCCCGCGCCCGCAAGCTCCTGAAATGACCAGTGTGGCCTTCGGGTGTCACCTACACCGACCAGCCCCCAGTCGCCGTCGATCCACCTTCCGCCAACGTTTCTCAGCGATTTTCCCCGCAGAAGGCGTGGCCCGGAACGTGCTCCAGGGTGGGTGTCGTCGCTACAGACGACCTTGAATAGGGGATGATCATGAGCTGGCTCCGCAACAGTTCGGTTCTTTGGGCGATGGGACTTCTCGCGACGCTCGCACCCGCGTGCTCGTCGACGGAGGAGGCAACCGAAGAGGACGACGAGGGCGCGCTCAGCACCGTCACCATCAGCAAGCCCGGCGACTGGATCGTCGATATGAAGAAGGTGAAGGCCTCCTACTGCGGTGGGCAGAGCTGCACGTCGAAGTACTTCTTCGGCCTCGCGCCCCACGAAGCCGGCCTCTGCAAGGTGGACGCGCAAGGCCAGCCCGCGGCCGCGTGCGCTGCGATGGAGCAACAGGGCCTCATCGTGTGGGACCAAGCGTTCCGCTACAAGGATGACCACTCGCTCGTCGCACCGACGGAAGAGACGCCGGTCGTCAGGCTTGAAGGGGCCGAGGCCAACACCAGCGTCAAGGGCCTTCGCTTGAACATCATCCCGATGCTCAAGGAGACCGACCCGCTCGACCAGAAGCACATCGCCGAGTGGATGCAAAACGGCGACGTGATGGTCTACTTCCACCCGGAGCAGTCAGACCAGAAGTCGCTCATGGATCGGCGCACGAGCCACGTGGCCATGTACTACGAGTACAAGGACGCGCAGGGCAAGGTCATCGCCCGGCACCACATCGACAACCCGAACAACTACGGGCCGCAGTTCAACCACAGCCCCGACCGGCAGACGCCCTTCCACATCTTCCGCTATCGCCCCAAGGGTATGTCGGCGGAGACGTCGAAGGCCTACGGCCTCAACGCCCGCAACTGGGGCTTCATCACCGACGACCGCTCGCCCTTCGCCGACTTCTTCGACCTTCGCCTGCAGACCGTCGCCGACCTCCGCACCTTCAAAGAGAAGGCGCTCAAGGGCGAAGACATCCCCGAGGTCTACTGCTCGGGCCTCGCGTACACCAACTTGAACCTGGGCGTGAACTACCCGCTCAAGGCCAACATGCTTCGCGCCGCCGGCTACTCGCGCGAGGAGACGGGCCACGTCGAAGGCAACGTGCTCAAGGCGAACATCCTGGCGCCCGCCGAGACGCAAGGCCTAGCGGCACCGGCCACCGAGCGGCTGATCTACGAGCCGTACACGCCGACGGAGCTCGCGACGTCGTTCGTCGACAACATCTACGCCGCGCTGCCGCCGGTGGCAGAAGCCGGTAAGCCCTCGCGCAAAGCCATCATCTCCAGCGAGGGGCTCCAGGGCGCCATCCTGAACGGCTTCGCAGAGCTCCAGTTCAGCGACGCGGAGAACGCCGAGAAGCGGCGCGCCCACTTGGCGACCGACAAGCCGGTCGTCACGGCAGCGCGCCTCAAGGCTTGGGCCGACGCGTACGCTCTCAAAGCGAGCGACACGGCCGCCTGGCTCGGTCGCAACGCTGAGATCAAGGCCGAGGTCGAGAGCGAACGCATCGCCACCGCCGACAAGGCGCCGATGCAGGTCCTGCGCGATCTCGAAGTCGCGACGGTGAAGAACAAGTTCGTCGGCCCGCGCATTTGGCTCGACGAGGCCGACCACCGCCAATGGGCCGCCGACCCGCGCATGTTGCCGATGCTCCCGGCCAAGGGCGACGTCGACATGATCTACGTCGGCACCGTCGTCAACTGCGACATCCTCACGGCCGCCGATGGCAGCCGCAAGAGCGCCTGCGCCGGCTTCGGTGGCAAGCTCCGCGAATGGAAAGAAGGCGGCGCCGACACCAGCACCTACGATCACTACGCCGTCGCCAACGGGCGCGAGCGCACGCACCGGCGCTTCGACGCGAGCCCCTTCTCGAACGGCATCGACGAGAACCGCCGTGAGATCGGCGAGCGCAGCATGGGCCAGGGGACGCAAGTCTCGGTCCGCGCTTCGACGAAGGAGTCGAAGGACCTCATGTTCGTCTTCCACACGCCCGAGATGAACGGCGCCGCTGAGAGCGCGGGGGGCCTCAAGGATGAGTGGAAGGCGCTCAACGTGAAGGACTACGACAAGGCCTGCACCAAGCTCTACCGAGAAGCGGCCGGCGCCCGCGCCACCTGCGCGCCCAAGCGCGGCGTTCTCCTCGAGACCAAAGACTCGCGCGAAGTGAAGCGCCACGAAGCCGAGGCCAACGGCGAGCAGTGGGACACCACGTTCACCTTCGACCTGGTCGGTCCGAACGGCGTCTGCAAGATCACGAGCGACACGAAGATGAAGTGCCCCGTCGTTGAGCAAGGTGCGGAAGGCTGGCGCAAGACCGGCGACAGCGTCGAGATCTCCCGCGTCATTCCCAAGAAGAAGGCCTTCGTGAGCATGACGATGGTCGACAAGGGAGCCGTCTCCACGGCCTCCGCCGACGAGATCTACAATTGCCCCGCTTGCAAGGAGGGCGGCGCCCACTTCAACCAGTGGACCATCAAGGTCCGTGACGACTGACCGCCGAAGCTAGCGCTGGCGAGCCCTCGTTCCCGCGGGCCCTCGTTCCCTCGGGAGCGAGGGCTTCGCGCGTTTGGAGAGGGTCACAAGGGTTACGAGTCGAGGTAGGCTCGCCACGATGAAGACGGTCCTCTCCGCGGCAGCGCTCGCCCTTTCGCTCTTCGCCTCGACCACGGCCTCCGCGCAAGGCGCGCCCGACGTCGTGCGCCTCAAGAGCGGCGCCATCTACAAGGGAACCATCAGCGAGCTGGTCCCCGGCGACCACGTGGAGATCGTGGTCCTCGCTGGCGAGAAGAAGCGCTTCGCGTTCTCTGAGGTCGAGTACGCCGGCGCTGACAAGGCGGCGGCCGCGCCCGCCAGCGCCCCAGAAGGCGGCGCCACGCTCGCCTTTCGAGGCACCTCCGACTTGACGCTGCACGTGGTCACCGGGAGCTCCTACGGCGTCGTTACGGGCTACCGAATTTCAGGCATCTCGGAGGAGCACTCGTTCAAGTCTCTGTGCACGGCGCCTTGCACGGCCCAGCTTGCTCCCGGCACCTACGAGCTTGCGCTCTCGAGCGGAGACGGCAAACCCATCATCGCGCGGCGCGTCGTTGTGCCTAGCGGGCCCAGCCAACTGAACGGCGAATACAGCTCGCGCGCGGGGCTACGAACCGCCGGTATCGTCGTCTTGATCGCCGGCCTGGGGGCGGGCCTCACGCTCATGTTCCTGCCCCTACTCAACCCGTCAGAAGACTGCTCCAAGGGCACTTGCACAAAGAAGTTCGACTTTGCGCCGCTCTTCATCGGCACCGGGATCGTGGTCGCGAGCAGCATCGTGGGAACCATCTTGGCGACGCGGCCGGACCGCGCGCGTGTGGAGCTCGTTCCCGGAGTAACCGGGCTCTCGGCGCCACCAGCGCTGGCGCTCGCCAAGGTCGGTCACGCCGAGCGCGGCACCTGGGCCACGGCGAAGGACGTGCTCCCAACGCCGGGCCTCTCTCTTCACGTCACTTTTTGAACGACGCGCTTCAGTGCTCGTGGCCGTGGTCGTGGCTGCATTCGCCGCGCGCGTGAGCCGCTTCGTGCTCAGCGATTTGTCGGCGGACCTCGTTCATGTCGAGGGCGGAGACCTTCTCGACGATCTCGTCGAGGACAGGTCCCGGCACCGCGCCCGACTCTCGAAAGATGAGGACACCGTCCCGGAAGACCATCAACGTGGGGATGGCTTTGATGGCCAGCGCCCCGGCGAGCTCTTCTTGCTCCTCGGTGTTGATCTTGCCCCAGGTGATGTTCGGATGGCGCTCCGACGCAGCTTCAAACACGGGAGCGAAGGTGCGGCAGGGGCCGCACCAGCTCGCCCAGAAGTCGAGGACGACAAGTCCCTCTTTGGCCACGATCGATTCGAAATTTTCCGAAGTGATTTGCTGCGTCATCGAAACACCGAGCGCCTTGGCTAACATCCGGGACGGGCGCCTCGCCCCGTGCGTTCTGCGCGAGGGTCGCGCGGTCGGGTCAACCTAAGGCGTCCCCGCGCGATTGGCGAGCCCCCGCGTCGGTGGCCCGATGCCTTCGTGAGGCCTCCGCGCGGGCCCGGCCAACGGCGATGGTCGTGGCGAAAGTCGGAAACCCCTGCGAAACTCCACGCGAAACGTGCCGCTCTCTCTTGCCGCTGTCCGGGAGTCGTTCTCGCTCCGCGAAAACGCGCGCCACATTCTCGTCGCGCCGAACAAGGACGCGCACCTTCGCCCGCTCGACGGCCTGCGAGCCCTCTCGGTCCTTTGGGTCCTTCTCTTCCACGCCGGCTGGTACGCGTTCATCGCCTTGCCGTTGCCGCGCTACGTGGAGCTGCTTCACGAACCGTGGATGCTGCCCCTTTGGCGCGGCGACTTTGGCGTCGACGTCTTCTTTGTCCTCTCGGGATTTCTCATCGGCGGCATCCTCCACGACGAGCGTCGCGCCTCCAAAACCGTTCGCGTCGGGCGCTTCCTCGCCCGCCGCCTCATGCGGCTGTGGCCCACGCTGGTCGTCGCCACCCTGCTCGACGTCGTCGTCCTTGGCGAACCGCCGGGCCGCGCCTGGGCCAACCTCCTCTACGTATCGAACCTCTTGCCCATCTTGAACGTGAACATGGGCTGGACCTGGTCGCTCTCCATCGAGGAGCAATTTTACCTCGCGGCACCGTGGCTCTTTCGCGCGAGCGCGGCGCGACGCTTGCTCGTGCTAGCGCTACTGCTGCTGGCGTTTGTCGCGGTGGCCGGCGCAGTCGTTCACCTCCGCGGCTTTCATGTGGCTGACTCGGAGATCGTCTTGACGAGGCCGCTGGAGTTTTGGGCGCCCGCGTACGACGCCCTCTATTCGAAGCCCTGGATGCGCGTGGGGCCCCTCGTGGCGGGGGTCATCGCCGCGGATCTCTACCGAAGGCCGCGTGTCATGAACGCGCTCGCGAAGACCGGCGCCGCGGGCGGCGGGGTCTTCTTGGTGGCCCTGGTCCTCGCGGCTCTCGCGACGCACTGGCCCCTCGCCTTCGGTTCGCCCCGCCCGCTGGAGATCCTCTTCTTGGCGAGCTACCGGACGGTCTTCGGACTCTCGACGGCCTTCGTCCTGCTATTTTCCCTGTCGTCCCACCCCCTTGGCCGGCGCATCGGCCGAGCCTTGTCGTCGCGACTGCTCTTCCCCTTCGCGCAGCTCGCCTACGCCGCCTACTTGCTGAACCCCATCGTTGCAATGAAGGTCCACCCGATGTTGGCCGCGAGGGCCGCCGCGGCGCCGTCGCCGATGGTGTGGTTCATTCCCGCCGACCTCGCGCTCACCTTCGCCGCGGCCTTCGTCGTCTCCATGGCGATCGAGCGGCCCTTCATGAACCTGCGGCGGCACGTCCGTTTCACGCGATGAGGCGACAAGTCGCTCGTCGTGATGGCCCGAAGGCACCCGTCGCGCGTATGCTCGCCCTGCGGGAACGCTCCGCTGGCGCCTCGCGCGCGCCTCTTCACGGTCGATGACGGCTCCCCTAAACGACAACGTTCCGGCGCTCGGCGCGAGCCGCGAAGCCGACGCCCCTGACGCCGTCCCGTGGGTGCTCCGCCTTTCGGTGGTCATCCCGCTCGGCATCGTTCTCTTTTATGCGTCGCTCCGAACGGGGTTTTTCCTCGACGACTTCTCCCAGTCGCTCATGGTGGAAGGTCGCTTCCCCGCCCTTCGCGGGCCCACCAACCTCTACGACTTCGTCGAGCCGAGCTCGCACGCGCTCCTCGCCCCGCGGGGGCTCCTGCCTTGGTGGTTCCATCCCGACCTCCAGATTCGCTTCTTCAGGCCGCTCGCGAGCGCGCTCCTCTACGCCGATCACCGGCTCTTCGGGCACGCGCCGTTGCCGTTTCACCTTCACTCGCTCCTTTGGTGGGTCCTCGCGATCTTCTCGGTCCGCGGGCTCCTCTTGCGCTCGTTCTCCCCGCGCCAAGCGGCCCTGGCGACGGCCATCTTCGCGCTCTCACCGTGTCACTCGTTGCCGCTCGCCTGGATCGCCAACCGCGAGGCGCTCCTGGCCATCACCTTCGGGACGCTGGGCCTCTCGGCGCATCGTTCGCTGCTCGACGGAGGGCGCTTCAAACACGCGGCGCTCGCAGCGCTGGCGTTCTTCTTCGCGCTGCTCGGCGGCGGCGAATACGGGCTCGCGTTTTTCGGCTACGTGCTCGCTTCCCTCGTCGTTCGCAGCGCCTCGCCAAAGCGGCGAGCCGCCGGCATCTTCGCCTTCCTCATCCCGGCCAGCGTCTACATGGGTGCGCGCACGGCGCTCCACTACGGCGCCGCGGGCTCGGGGTTCTACGCCGACCCGCTAAGAGAGCCGCTCACGTTCCTTCGCTCGGCGCCGTTTCGCTTCGTGGCCCAGCTCTCCGACGGCTGGCTCACCATCGGCTCCGTTTCCTTCCAGACGACGGCCGAACGTTGGGGACTCGTGGCCATCGTTCTGATGGCTGCGATGGTCGTCGCGCGGCCCATACGCGACGCGCTTCGCTCGCTACCGGAGCGCCAGCGAGAGGAGGCCACGCGGCTCCTCTTGGGCTCGCTCTTCGCGCTCGTCCCAACGTTGGCCGTCGTTCCTGCCATGCGCCTGCTTGGGGCGTCGATGGTTGGTATCGCGCTCACGAGCGCCGTCGTCATCGAGCGTGCTTGGCTCCCGCGTGAAGGCGCAGCAAAGCTCGACCCCCTCGCGAGCGGGGCGGCCTTGCTCCTTGGGTTTGCCCAGTTGGTGCACGGCCCGGGGACCTCATTCCTGGAGGCGCGTCACCATCGTGCCGCGGCACAAGACTTCGCCGATCGCGTCGACGTGCTCGCCAAGGCCAAGGACCCGAAGGGAGGCCGCGCGCTGGTGGTCGTCCGCGGCTCGCCGCTCGTGTACTTCGCGCCCTTCGCGCTCGAGGTGCGCGGCGCCCCGGCGACCTCCTGGACGGTCTTGTCGCAATCTGGGCGCGTGCTGCTCCTGCGCACTGGGGAGCGTTCCATCGATCTCGTCACCGCTCGCACCGGCGCGCTCTACCCGGCCGGCGAGCGCAACCTCTACCGAGACGACACGCGCCCCTTCAAGGTCGGCGACGTGCTCCCCGGTCCCGGCATCAAGGTCACGGTGCTGGAGATGAACGATATCGGCCCTTGGCGCATCCGCGTCGACTTCGACGAGAACCCGGAAGAGATGCTTTGGGTCGCCGACACCTACAAAGAGATGGTCGAGATCGCGCTGCCGCCCATCGGCAAAGGCCTCCCCATCGATTGATCGGGCACGCCAGCCGCGGACTACGCGGCGATGCGATCGCGAATCTTCAGCGACGGCTTCTCGACGAAGATGTGAAGCAGGTACGCGACCGCCAGCGACATCGCGGAGACGGCGGCGAGCGAGACAGGCCAGATGAGCAACATGGGCACGCGGCGCTCCTGAAGGGCGTGCGCGGCGGGGACGACGACGTGGTCGAGGAGCGGAATGTGCACGAGGTAAACGCCGTACCCCAAGGTGGCGATACGCCGAAATATCCCGAGCGAGAGCAGACGATGCAGCGCCCCGTCGCTGTGGAGCAGGAGCAGCAGCCACCCGAAATACATGACGCTCGTGACCGAGCCCCACGCGAAGACATGGACGAGCTGCACATGCGCCGAGCCGAACATCTGCGGTCGCATCAGGAGCCAGAGGCACGTGAGCGAGAGCATGGCCACGAGCGCCCGGTGGAGCGGCGCCTTGAACCAGTCGCCGATGAGGCTGCCGTAGCGACGATGGACGAACGCCAAGAGCACCCCGCAGACGAGCGTGTCGAAGCGCGTGTGGGGACGGAAGTAGAGCGCCTCGTAGAGCGCCAGATCGGTCCAAGGGCCGCGCTTGACGTAGATGAACAGCCGAATGACGAGCGCGAGGGCCCAGACGCTCACGAGCAAGGCGACGCGGGCGCGATCACTCCGGAGCCGATAGAGGATGAAGAAGAAGAGCGGAACCGTGAGGTAGAACTGCTCTTCGAGGGCGAGAGACCACCCCCAAAACATCACGATGTCTTCGCGCCGTAGCGACACGAAATTCGTGCCGTAGAGGTACTCGTAGGGCACGTGCTGCCGCTGCATCGGCGTGAGCGTGGTCGCGAGCACGAGAACCGTGAGCACCAGGTAGTACGACGGAAAGGTGCGCGAGATGCGGCGGAGGTAGAAGCGCCGAAGGTTCTGCGTCCCGCTCTGCTCGAGCGAGTAGAGCAAGATGGAGCCGATGAGGAACCCGCTCAGGATGAAGAAGAGGTCCATCCCGAAGAAGATCGTCAGCGAGAAGGCTGACATGTCACGGTCGATGCGGATGCCCTGCTCGCCAGCGAAGACCCACGTGACGTGAAACTGGATGACCGACAGGATCGCGAAGACGCGAAGCCCGTGGAGCGTCGCGTACCGGTTGTCGAGGAGCTCGAGGCCGAAGAAGCTCTTCACGTCACACGGAGGGCCCGCTCACCATGGCGCCGAGGCCGTGGCAGGCGCGTTGAACCGGGCCGCTTGAAGCAGGCCGATGGCACCAGACTGACAGACCGAACCAGGACAGCGAGCGACGCTCAGTAGGCCGGAGCGCCCGAGTCGGTGTCGGGGACGGGGCACGTGGACCCCGACGGCGGGTAACAGGTTCCGCTGCCCGTGTCGCAGCACCAGAGGCTCCCGGCCTTCGGATCGCAGGTCGTTTGGCACTCGTTGTCGGTCTTGCAGCTCGGAGCGCAGACTTTGGTCGTCGAGGTCTCAACGACCTGGCCGGCGTCGGTCTTGATGGACGTCGACGGGGCGGCGTCGGGTGCCGGAGCTTGGTCCGCGGGGGTCTCTTCGCTCGACGCGCAAGCCGCCACGAGGGCGCCCACAATCAGCAGGCTGGAGATGGCGTAATGCGCTTGCTTCATGACCCTCACACTCCTTCGGCACGCCTCTTTTAGTCGAAACGCCGCCACGTGCAATCGTTTTACCGTCTCAGGAGCGGCCCAGCGCGACGCTCGAGGGTGACACTCGACGCCCGGGGCGCGGGATCATGTCGTTTTGAGCCTATCAGGCGCGACGAGCCAGGCCGGCGCCAGTGTCCTGGCCGGAGTGCTCCCGCGCTCAGCCGGGCCAGGCGCCGAGCTGCCACAGGACGAAGGCGTAGTCGGCCGCCGTGTCTTTCAGCTTCTCGTAACGACCCGAGCGTCCGCCGTGGCCCGCCGGGTCGAGCATCATCCGCATGAGGAGCAGC
This sequence comes from Myxococcales bacterium, assembly GCA_016703425.1. Lineage (NCBI taxonomy): Bacteria > Pseudomonadati > Myxococcota > Myxococcia > Myxococcales > Myxococcales bacterium. The sequence goes on along the minus strand of JADJCA010000030.1, from coordinate 92,153 downwards.
TCAGAGCTCTGCTTCAGCGTTCGGAGCTTGGCGACGTATTTAGCGGGCTCCCAGTACATCACCTGGCTGTCGTTGTACGCCGAGCGGACGAGCATCGCGGGGTAGGCCTTGGCGGCCAGGTTGTCGTACGGGCTGTAGGCGGCGAGCCAGCCGAGCTCCTCTGCCTTCTTGGGATTCCCCCACTCCTCAAACTCGCCCACGGTCAGCGGCAAGGTCTCGTCGAGCATGGTGCTCACGACGTCGACGAACGGCACCTCGGCCACGATGACGCGAAAGAGGTCTGGCCGCAGGTTGGCGACGGCGCCCATGAGCAGACCGCCGGCGCTCGCCCCCCACGCCCCCAGGGCGCCGCGCTTGGCCCAGCCAGCGTTGACGAGGTGCTCGCCCACGTCCACGAAGTCTTCGAAGGTCCGGTGTTTGTGCGCCATGCGCCCATCGTCGTGCCAGCGCTTGCCGAGCTCACCGCCGCCGCGGACGTGGGCGATGGCCCAGGTCACGCCACGGTCGACGAGCGAAAGGCGAGCCGAGGAGAAGCTCGCGGGCGTCGGGTAGCCGTAGGCGCCGTAGCCGTACAAGACCGCGGGGCTCTTGCCGTCGGGCTGTGTCCCGCGAAGCGAGAGCATCGTGACGGGGACCTTCACGCCATCGCGAACGGGCACCTCGATGCGCCGCACCTCGTAGCGCTCGCGGTCGAAGCCGCCGCGAACCTCGGCGCGCTTGACGGTCTTTCGCTCGCGCGTGACGACGTCGTAGTCGAAGGTCTGCGCGGGCGTCGTCGGCGACTGATAGACGAAGCGCAAGAGCCTCGTGTCGTATTCGCGGTTGCCGTCGAGCTTCAACTCGTACGCGGCCTCGGGCATCGTGACGACGTGCGTCTCTTTGGCGCCGACGACGCGCAGCCGGGGCAAGCCGCGCGCACGCTCCTTCACGACAAAGTGATCTCGGAACGCCTCCAACGACTCGAGCATGACGTCATCGGAGTGCGCGATGAGCTCCTTCGGCTCGGCGTCGAGCTTGTTCACGGGCACGGCGACGACGCGGAAGTTTCTCCCGCGGTCGTTGGTCCGAACGAGGAGCCGGTCACCCTGTTGGTCCACCGTGTATTCGAGGTCCGCCTTGCGCGCGCGGAATACGAGCGGCGCCTGCCGCGGTGTCTGCGTTCGAATGAGCCGCGTCTCGCTGGCGGTGTGGCTCTCGATGTTGAGCGCGAGGAAGGTTCCGCCGCGAAGGCGCTCTATCTCGATCTCGAAGCGTTCGTCAGGCTCTTCGTAGACGAGCGTGTCGGAGGCACCACCTTCCCCGCCGCCCTTCTGGCCACCCGCCTTGTCGATGGTGTGGCGGTAAAGGCGATGGGAGCGCTTCGAGACGGCGTCCTCCACCGTGTAGAAGAGCGTGTCGTCGTCGGCGAAGGCGAGGCTCGTGACGCGCGGGGCGGTGTCTTGGAGCACGCGGCCCGTGGCTCCCTCGACGATCTGCAGTTGGTATTGCCGATACCCCGCCTTGTCGACGCCGAAGGCCACGTATTTGCCCGACGGCGAGACGGCTCGCTCCCCGAGTCCGGCGAACTTGAAGACCTTCGCCACGGCGTTCAGGTCGATGAGGACCTGCTCCTCCGCGTCGAGGTGCCCAACCTTCCGGCACAGGACGATGTGCTCTTTCCCCTTTAGCGTGCGGTGGTAGTAGAACGCGCCCGCCTCGCGGACCGGCGCCGAGACGTCGTCTTCGGGCACGCGCGCCACCATCTCGTCGTAGAGCTTGTCGGTGAAGGGCTTCATGGGAGCCACGACGGCGTCGGCGTAGGCGTTCTCCGCCCGCAAGTAGGCGAGGACTTCCGGGTCGTCTCGTTTCCGGAGCCAGGCGTAGTCGTCCGTGAAGGTGCGGCCGTGCACGGTGAACGTCTTCGCCTCGCGGCGCGCGACGGGCGCCGGCGGAAAGGCCGCCTCCGTCCGCGGCGTCGCCTTGGGCTCGGGCGACACCGGAGCGCCCTTGGCAGTCGGCGGCGCGACGTGGGTCGTCAGCGCCACCTCCGGCGCCGCAGCGCACGCGCCGAGAGTGAACACGAGGGCGGACAAGCGACCGAAGCGCATCGTCGGCCAGTGTAAAGCCTCCCGCCCCGCAGGCGGCCCCTTTGATACTTTGATAACCTCGCGCGATGTCGACGGCCGTGACCTCCGCGCAAGACGAGCAAGTCCTCTTCGAAGGCCACCCGGCCACGTTGCCGTCGCTCGGCGCGTGGCTCGTGGCCATCGTCACGCTGGGCATCGGAGCTCTCGTGTATTGGCTGCGAGCCCGCGGCGTTCGTTACCGCATCACCACCCAGCGCGTCATCGTTGAGCGGGGCATTCTCTCGAAGCGCATGGACCAGATCGATCTTTACCGCATCAACGACTACGTGGTCGACCGCCCCCTCATGCAGCGCATCGTCGGCACGGGCAACCTGACGCTCGAGGCCATGGACAAGACGAGCCGCGAGCTCACGCTCCGGGGCCTCCCCACCGACGTCGTCGCGCTCTACGAGGCGCTGCGCAAGGCGACGGAAGACGAGAAGCGGCGCCGCGGGGTCCGCGTCGTCGACTACGAGCAGTAGACGCAGGTCAGAAGGAGAACGTGAGCGGCAGCGTGAAAGCGGAAGGCGCTTCGCGCGTCGGCGCGTCGGCCCAGAGAGGCCGGCGAACCTTCGCGCTCGCGGGAGCTGCCCCGCCGGGCCTTTGATCGACGCCGGAGCTGCCGTTCGTTGCGATGAGCACGATGCCACCAGCAACGCCCGCCACGCCGATGCCCATCCCCGCGAGGCTCCCGGTCTTGACGCCGCTGACGCCGCCGGAGATGGCGTCGGCAGCGGAGGCCACCAAGTAGACGAGGCCGCTGATCAGGAACGTGGCGCCACCAACGGAAAGCAGCACGATGCCACCGGCGAACGCGCCCCGCGACGACGGATCGATCTCGAGGACAACGCGCTCCCCGGCCCTCGCCGCGAGGGCAAAGGTCTTCGACGCTCGCATGCTGCCGGTGACCCGGTACGCCCCGTCGAGCGGCAGCGCGATGTCGCAAGGCGACGTGCACACGATGCGGCCCTCACGGCCTTGGACGAGCTCGAGCTGCACCGGCTCCGGCGCTTCGATGTGAACCAGCGCCGTCGCGGCGCTCTGCCCGACCGCGCGCGCGGCTGGCGCAGCCGGCGTCGGCGCCGCGGGCGGCGGCCCCCCCGCCTTTTCGATGCGGAGAACCACGTCCCAACGGACGCGAGCCACTTGGCCACCCGCGAGGGCCACGCTGACGTGACTGCCCTCCTTCATCTCGGTGATTTTTCCGCGGATGACGGCGCCGTCCTTCAGGTAGACGGCCTCCGCTGGTTCGTCGGCCGAGGCGCGACCGCCCCAGACGAGAACCCCGAGGAGCAGCGTGCTGGCGACGGCTCTTGCCTTTGACGTGACGGTCATGACGCCGGCTGGAGCATGAGGCGCGTGCGGCCAAACAGCAGCTCGTCGCCGTGAGCCATCTCGGCCTCGCCGCGCAAGCGCACGAATACGCCAGTGCGCGAGCCGAGGTCGGTCAAGAGGAGGCTACCGGCTTGCTCTTCGACCATGCAGTGCTGTTCCGCGACGAGCGGGTCGGTCGGGATCACGATGTCGCCGACGGCGGACCCGATGAGCACCATGCCGCCGCGCGCGATGCAGCTCGCTCCGACGGCTCCACCTTCGAAGACCTGGTTGACGCGGAACGTCGCAGGCCACTTCGGTGACGAATAGAAATACGTCGGGCCCGGGCCCGGTTCGTCGTCGGCGCCCGGGTTCTGCTCCACGCGGAACAGCTGATCGCCGACGATGAACTCGTCGCCGAACTCGAGCTCGACGCGCGAACGAATGCGCAAGAAGGCGCCATTGCCGCCTTCGAGATCGTCGACCCACAGCTTGTCGTCGTGAAAGCGAATGACGGCTTCCGTCGGGTGGCAGAACTTCTCACCCACAAGGGTGATGGCCCCTTTGGCGCCAATGACGTTCTCCTCGCCCTCGATCGGGTAGCTCTCGGGACCCCCGGTCAGACTGCGAATGACCGACAGCGAGCCGTACTTCTGCTTCTGCGGTACCACCGGCGCGACGGGCGCCTTCACCGACGGCGGCGGCGGCGGAATGCTGCCGCCGAGCTCGGTCTTCTTTTGGCCCGAGACCTTCTTGACCTCGACGTTCGGCGGCTCCGTCAGAGTCTCGATACCGCCGATGGCCTTGCCTTCGATGACGAGGTCGAAGCGGCCCTCGCGAAGCATGAGCAGCATCTCCATGTGCTGCTGCTTCATGTACTCGCGGACGAAGGGGCCGACGTCGGGCCGATTGACGTGCTCCGCGTAGGTTCGCTTGTGGCTCTTGATGATGCGGCCACCGTCGGCGAAAAGGTGGGTAATGACGTGGGGCTTGTCGAGGCCCGAGTCTTCCGTTTGCGCGTGGTAGGTGCGGCCCTTGTACTTGACGTTGTTGTTGAAGCCGAGCTGCGCGCGGCGGAACGCCGGCGGGGCGATCTCCTTCAGGTACCGGGCGATGGCGTCGTCATTGAACTTCGTGATGGCGACATCGAGCGCGCCGTGGTCGCCGGCGATCCCCTCCATGCGCTCGAAGGCCATGCGCGTGATCGGCGCCGCGGCGTTGTGACGCAACGCCTCCGCGAGGAGCTGCTGCCCCTCGACGTCGTTGGGCCCGTTCGCCGCCCAGGCGCACAGGATGTCGACGGCTTCATCGACGCGATTTCGCTCAACGAGCCACTTGGCGATCTTTGCTGCGGACGCTCTGGACGCGCTCATGGGGGCGGAAAGCATCGCACCCCTTTGGGCGTTTGAGAACTCAAGACCGGCCCCGGCCCGGACGGCGCCGGCCGACCGGCCTCGTCTAGCGCCCCCGGCGAGGTCGAGAAACGCCCGAGGTGCCGAGGGATGTTCGCTATCATCCCGTCGCCATGATGTTCAGCAAAGACCCCACCGAAGCGGAACAGCAGATGAACGCCGTCATTTTCTACCTCACGACCTTCGGGTACGTGGACGGTGACTTCGACGCGAAGGAGAAGGAGTTCGTCCGGCAGACCATCGGCAAGCTCGTGCGCGACCGCGCCGATGCCGCCATGAAGGGGGCCTCGCCGCAGGCGCGCGACGAGATCGCGCAGAAGTTCACCAAGCACTTTCACGAAGTCTTCGAGGGCGTCGACACGCGCATCCGCGAGCTCTTCAGCGAGCCGGTGTCGAAGGACGAAGACCCGAAGAAGTTTGTCCTCAGTCGGCTGAAGCTGCGGTGCTTCGAGATCTTCAAGGGCTTCCCGCGGGAGAACCAGGATCAGCTCATGAGCGTCGTCGACGAGCTCATCATGGCCGACGGCGAGGCCCACCCCGCGGAGCTGGAGTTCCGCGGTGAGCTGGCAGCGCTCCTCGAAGAAGATCTCGGCATCGAGCTCGACGAGGACGGCGAAGCGGCGCCGCCGGTCCGCGTCGATGGCCCCGCCGAGCTACCGAAGGCAAAGATCGTGCATCCGTTCTTTGCCCCCAGCGAGCTTCACTATTCGCGAGACCCGGAGGTCATCAAGGAGCAGATCGGGGCCGACCTCACGCTCATCGAGAAGACGCTCGCCTCCCTCGACGCGCTCCGCGAAAAGGGGCAAGGCACGCTCGCCGGCAAGAAGACCGTCGCGGACATTTCGCCGGGGCCGCTTGTCTTGGACAGTCACACGTACGTGATGATGCCGGCGCCGGGGGCGCGCTTCGAGCTCACCGTCTTGGGCGACTTGCACGGGTGTTACAGCGTGCTCAAGGCGACCATTCTGCAGACCAAGTTCTTCGATCGCGTCGAGGCCTATCGCCGCTCCCCAAAGACCGAGCCCTACCCGCTGCTCGTCCTCTTGGGCGATTACATCGACCGCGGACTCTTCAGCCTGAACGGCGTCCTGCGGGCCGTCATGTCGCTCTTCGTGGCGGCGCCGGAGCACGTGGTCGTGCTCCGCGGAAACCACGAGTACTACGTGGAGTTCAAGGGTCAGGTTTATGGCGGCGTGAAGCCGGCCGAGTCCATCAACACGCTCAAGCCACACGTCTCGCTGGACGTCTTTCGCAAGTACGCCCAACTCTTCGAGACGATGCCGAACGTATTCTTGTTCGACAAGCTCTTCTTCGTGCACGGCGGCATCCCGCGCGACCGCAGCATCAAGGAGAAGTGGACCGACCTCTCGAGCCTCAACGACCCGGACCTCCGCTTTCAAATGATGTGGAGCGACCCGAGCACCGCCGACGTGGTACCGGCAGCGTTGCAGGACGCCTCGGCGCGCTTCGCCTTCGGGCGCCACCAGCTGCGCTCGTTCATGCAACGCGTCGGCACCCACACCGTCGTCCGCGGCCACGAGAAGACCAACGCGGGCTTCGAGCAGGTCATCAAGGAGAAGGACGCGCAGCTTTTTACCTTGTTCTCAGCGGGGGGCCCCGACAACGAGGATCTGCCGGCCGACAGCAGCTACCGCACCGTAACCCCCATGGCGCTCACGATCCGGCTCGGTCCCGACGGCACGACGTTCACGCCGTTCGCCCCCGACTACAAGACGTTCAACGCGCCCGAGTTCAACGCGTTCTTCCGTCAGCAGCCGGAGATCGAACACCGCGCCGACTGAGTCCGATAGTCCGAGAGAGGGTTCCTTGTCGGTGCCGCCCCGCAGGGCTATAGCCTCGCCACCATGACCAGGCTCCGCGGCTTCTTGCTTTGTGCCGTGACGCTCGCGTCACCGGGCCTCCTCGCCACCGCCTCTTGCGGCGAGAAGGAAGAGGCCGCTCCTCCGGCGGAGGCCGGCGACGAATACGTCATCTTGCCCAAGCGCGACGCCGGCGGCACGGCGTCCGACGCCGCGGCCGACGTCCCCTTCGTCAAGCCCCCGCCGCCAACGATTCCCGGCTGCGTCGGCACCGCGCTCCCGCTCGAAGTGGCGGGCGAGCGCGCGTACGTCTCGATTCGCATCGGAGCCAACGACGCCGGCGACGCAGAAGCTGGCGCACCCGGCGTATCCGGAAACTTCGTCGTCGACTTCGGCACCACCGGGTCCACCATCGACTACGGCGCCTTCTCCGCCGATGCGGGCCCCGTGCCGGCGAGCTACGCCGGCGACGGCGGCCTGGGAGCCGACCACACGTTTCAGGGCTTCGACTTCTTCGGCGACTGGGGCTTCGTCACGCTGCGCCGCTCGGACTATTCGACGATCGCGTCGCTGACGCGGCAGGCGGGGATCCTCGGCACGGATTTCTTGGCGCTCCACCCGTACACGCTCGACTACACCCGCGGGCAAATCTGGCGAAGCGATCCGAAGACCTTCTGCACCGATCCGCAGCTCTTGGGCGCTGGCTTCTCGCCGCTTCCGTCGGAGGGCTTCTACACGACGGACCTGTCGAAGCTGCGGCCGCTGTCAGACGTCCTCAACTCACCTGACGGCGGCACCGCCGGCTTCACGGTGCCGAACGTCCCCACCGTGCCCATCACGGTCGCCGGCGTGAGCGCTCTCGCGCAGCTCGATACGGGCTACGACGATCGCCTCATTCGTCACTCGATCAACGTCAACCAGGCGCTCTTCACGCTGCTCTCGCAAAAGGGCCCGGAGAAGCTCGTGCGCGACGAACTCGCCGACGTGTACTTGACGACCTGCATTCCCGGCTTCAGCGAGAAGGTCCTCGCCTATCGGCTGGCCGACGGCCAAGAGGTCGACTTCATCGCGTCGGGCGGCTCGGTCGCACGTCGCGAAACGGCCGTCGCCATCTTCGTGAAGGAGCAGACCGCCGAGACTGAGAAGTGCGGCGGCATCGGCACCTGGACCGTCCCTGCGGCGCAGGTCGGCTCCTCGTTCTTTGTCGACGCCCAGGCCATGGTCTTTGACCCCGCGAGCTCCCGCGTGTGGGTCCCCAAGAACTGAATCGCAGGTAGGTTCGTGCAATTCCAAATCGTCTTCACGCGTGCGGCCTCGTGGCTCGGCGCCGCCGCGCTCGTCTCTTTCGTAGCCTGCGCGACGGCAGAGCCTTCGGCCGCCGGCGACGCGACCGGTGCTGACGCGGCGACGGCCGCCGACGCGGCCCGCAAGAACGACAGCGCGCCGTCCGAAGCCGGCGCCGCAGACGCAGGCCCCGCGTGCAAGCTCTCGAAGCCCTACGCGACGAAAGACCAGGACTGCAACGCGTGCGCGGAGGCGAATTGCTGCGCGGAGGTCAACGCCTGCTACGCCGACGGCGACTGCGACGACGGCTACGTCAACTGCATCTTGGCGTGCGTCCTCTTGCCCGATGACGCGGGGGCCGATGCGTCGGCGGCCGACGGTGGCGTCAAAGCCTGCACCGCAGCGTGCGGCACGCAGTACCCGAAGGGACAAGGCGAATACGACGCAATCTCCGCCTGCGTCGAGGCGAGCTGCACGAGCGAGTGCAACTGACGCTGCCTGTACGAGGCGAGTGTGGCCTCGGAGTTCACATGTCTCGCTGGTGAAACGAGGTCGTATCGACGACGTCTCGCGCCGATGCACGCTTGCGGGGGAGCACCACTCGACTACGACGGCGCGCATGTCTCGCGCGCTCGTGGCCACGTCCTTGCTGTCGCTCCTCTTCGCCTGCGGGTCGTACGAACAAGGAGGAGGAGGAGGCTCGTGGACATCGCCCGACGGCACAACCGGCCCCGCGCCGACGTCCGCTCCGGGGAAGCCACCGCCGGCGTCACCCTCCGATCTCGCGGCCGACCCCATCGTCGGCCTCTGGTCGGTCGAGGGCACCGACGCGCGCGGCGAATTCGTCGGCGAAGTCGACGTGCGCCCCGACAAGGGCGGATACCGCTTCATTCGGAGCGTGCGGTACCCCAAGTCGACCGTGGAAGACGGCCGCGAGCTTCATTGGCTCTTTCGCGGCACGCTGTCCAAGGCAGGCGCCGCGCTGACGCTGTCGTCTTCGCTCAAGCGCATGGACTTCATCACGCGGCGGGGGACCTTCAAGCGCACCGCCCAAGACGGCCCCTTGGCCCTCACCGGGAGCCTCACCCTCGAGACGGGCGGTGAGCTTCGGGGAACCATCAGCGGCGCCGGCCTCTCCCTGTCGGAGCGCTGGACGGGGCGGAAGGCGCTCCCGGCAACCCCCATTTTCATCGACGAGCGCGTCACGCTACCGGCGCACGCGCCACCCGACGCCACCACGAAGCAGACCAACTTCAACCTCTACGCCAACTACCACACGCTCGACGTCGTCAAGCCGTTCGTGTCGCGTCCCGAGTTCCAGGCGGCGGTCCACGGCAACGTGCTCGACATGACCGACTTCGCCTTCTACCGAGCGAACAAGAACGCCCTCCGGGTCTACGACAAGGTCATCGACGACATCAGCCTCGCCGAGGCCCGCGTCCGCGCCGATTCGTACCGCTGGACGCTCGCCGAGAAGGCGGAGCGCTACGAGGCCGACATCGACGCGCGTTTCGTTGACCCGGACGTCGGCATGATTCCCCACGGCGGTCCGATCGGTGCACCCTACACGGGACAGTGGGAGTCCGGCGACGGTTCTCTATGGACCGCCGTTTACCTCGCGAGCCAGTATTTCCACTTCAAGGTGAACGGCGACGCCAAGGCGAAGGACCGCGTCCTCTTGACGCTCGACGCCCTCTTGAAGCTCCAAGAGATCACCGGCGGCGATTGGGCGCACTTCGCGCGAACGCTCCGCAAGCCCAAGGGCCCTGGCGCCGGCTGGCACGCGGGCACCGGGGCCTACGCCAACCTTGAGTGGCTCGAGGGCGGCAACAACGACATGATCAAGGGCCTCTTCTACGGGTATCTGCTCGGGTGGTCGATGTTCTGCGAGGGCGGCAAGACGGGCCACGACGCCCTGTGCGCGCGGATTCGTACCAACACCAAGCACCTCGCCGACGATGTCGTTCTCGGCGGGTCCAACGCGCTGGCGAGCCAACAGACGAACAAGCACATCGCGAACTGGATGTACGCGGTGATGACCGGCGACCTCTCCTACAAGGCGCAAGCGGAGGGCACGTGGGCGTTGCTCAAGCTAAGCCTACCGGCGACGGCGGTCTTCTACTCCCAGGGCATCGTCGATTGGAGCGGCACGCACCTCACCTTCGTGGGCGACACCATCAACATGCTCCTCGCAGAGCGCATGAACCTCGGTGGAGACGCGACGTCGGTCTACCGCGCGCACATCGACGCAAGCCACAAGAACCTCGAAAAGCAGCGCTTCCCTACGTGGCACCTCTTGAAGGCCGCCATGGGCACGGGGGCCGGTCCGTCATCGCCGTTCATCAAGGACGGCGTCTCGCGCCTCCTCGAGGCCCAATACCCGAAGGTCTCGTACACCATCGATCGGCGGCTCTCGCCGGACTTCTGCATGTCGCCTTACCCCTCCGTGCCCTGGAAGGGCGACTGGATGAAGTACCCAGAGGAAAACCGGACGCAGGCCCTCAACCTCTACCCGTTGTTCGAGACGGGACCGGGCATCAACTACTGGATGACCGGTGGCGAGTACCTGAACTCCGAAGGCTACGAGAACCCCGGCGGAGACTTCCTCCACCTGTACTGGTTCGCCCGCCACTACGGTCTCATCGGCCCGAGCGAGTAGGCCAGAACGCAGAGAGACGGTGAGCGGTCAGGGCCTCTCGTCGATGCCGATGTCAGGTGCGAACGCGGGCCGAAGCGCCCGGTCGACGTCCACGCGACCGAGACCACCGCTGACGTAGGGCGCCGAGTCCTTCCCCTTCCCTTCGGCGGGGCTGCCGGCAGCGATGTGAAAGTTGTTGGCCGCGTCAAGGAAGAGCGGAGCGCCGAGGATGTTTTGCGCAGCGGCCAGGCAACCGGTCCACGCGCACGCGTTCACGTCGGTGAGCGAGCTGAGCTTCGTGGTCGTCGCCAAGCTGTGCGCCATGAGAAAGCGCCCCGCCAGGACGTTCGGCGGCGAGGGTTCGTCGGGGTAGCTCGTTTGGACGAAGAGGTTGTGCTCCAGCGTCGTCGTCGACGCGAAGCCCACGTCGAGGGCGATGGCGTCGGTGGCTGGGCGGCGCGCCCACGCGATGGGCACGCTCGTGCGGTCGCCGATGACGTTGTTGACGAGCGTAAGCGGTGAATTCGAGAGGATCCCTCGGGAGGCGCCAGTGCCGGCACCTCCGAAGACCACGTTGTGGGCCGCGTGGGCGGTGCCCGCCGAGCCGGCCGTCGTCTGGTTGATAAGCCCGTAGCTCGCGAGGGCGTCGCCTCCGGTGTCGCCAGGGTTGAGCACGTTGGCCACGAGACGCATGGTCCCGTAGTTCTGCACGGCTGCGCCGTATTGCCCGGCGACGCCGACCCCCATGTCGATGACGTTGCCAAAGAGCGTGGCGTTGCCCAGGTTGTTCACCGCAAAGACGGTGCTCGTCTGCGGTGCCCCGCCGTGAATGCGGTTGTGCAGCAACCACACGTTGGTCGCCGTCGGCTTGATGCTGACGGTGATGGTCTGGGCGCCGCTGCCGGCGCGAACCGAGTTGTGCGCCAGAACGACGCGACCGCTGGAGTTGACGACGACCGCGAAGAGGGGCTTGCCAGCCCTCACGCCCTCCTTGAAGGTGAAGCCCTGCACCACGGCGTTGGCGGAAGCGTTGATGCTCATCCAAGAGTCCCAGTCGATGCAGGCGCACCCGTTGCCGCAACCGGCGCCGACGCGGCAGGCTCTTGAATCCGAGTCCTCGAGCGTCACCGCGCCACCGATGACGGTCTCGTTGACCAACGGGTCGTAGGACCACGTTGCGCTGTCGTAGCCGCCGTACAGCCTCGTCGACTTCGGGAAGCCGACGACCCGTGGGTAGAGGCCTTTGGCAACGAAGAGCGAGCGCCCGACGGGATCACCGACGCCGGTCGCCTGGTAGGCCTCGATGACGGCCATCTCAAGGGAGCAATAGGGCTTCGCCTTCGTCCCGCGAGTCAGCGCGGTGTCCGAGCAGCTCGCCGACGCTCCATCGACGTAGATCCCGTTGGCGGTGGCCGCGACGAGGTCGCCGTCCGAACAATCGTTGTCGCGACCGTCGTCGGCCAGCTCAGCCATGGCTGGATTCACCAGCGGGTCGCTATCGTTGCAATCCGCACCCAAACACCCGACGCCGACCCCAAAGCCGTCGCCGTCGACATCGATGCAAGCGCCACCATCGGCCGCGTCAGACATCGCATCAGGCGACGCTTCGGTGGCGTCGGCGGGAACAGGGCCGACGTCGGAGCCGGCTTCTGCGACCGCGGCGTCCACCACGACGCCGGCGTCGGCGTCGGCGTCGAGGGCGGCAGCGTCTGTCAGGTCTCCGTCGCTAGCGCTCGCTGCGCCGTCAACGGCCCCGCCATCGAAAGCGCTCGCTTCTTCGGCGTCCGGGTCGGCGCCTGCGCCGCATGCCGCCGCCACTCCCAACGCCGACAGGGCGAGCCAACCGAGTCCTCGCATGCATTGACCTCTTCGTGCTTCATGTCGCCTCGCGCTCAAAGGGATCGAGAAATCGTGAAACCGCATCCGCCCACCTCTCCCGACCGCGGAGACAGGGGTGACGAAGGTTGACCACAGCCGCTACGCTGCAGGCCTTGCGACCGAGAGCGATCGTGATGCCGCGGCTCGTCGTCCTTGGCGCGTGCCTGTGGACGCAACTGGCGTCGGCTGACACGCGAGACCCGGCCGCCGCCCAGGCGCTCTTCGACGACGCGAAGAAGCTCATCGACGCGCGGCGCTATGCAGAGGCGTGCCCGAAGCTCGCGGAGAGCCAGAAGCTCGACCCGGCCGGCGGCACCACCCCCGTCTTGGCCATGTGCTCCGAGGGCGAGGGGAAGCTCGTGATCCGCGCGGCGACCTCCGGGGGCGGTGAGGTTGAATCGCCGGTGACCGCCGACTCGAGAGCGCTCGCGCCTCCAGCACGGCAAGAAGCCGCGGCGGAGGCCATCGCCCCGCTCGAGCTCGAGCCTGGCACCGCGTCGCCGCTCGCCGCACCGTCGAGCCCCCTCCGCGAAGGCACTCCGCAACGCCCCCCCACGGAAGGCTGCGACGCCGCGACCGACGGCGCCCACCGAGCCTGCTCCGCTCATCTTGGATCGCAAGTAGCGATGGCCACGACGGGGCACGCACAATTCGCGACGGCCATTGGAACCTGCGGCATCGCGTGGAACGACTGCGGGCTCACGCGCGTGCTTCTGCCGGGGAAGGGCCTGGCAGCCGCGCTCTCGCGCGACGGTGGGACGTCCCGCGAGGCGCCGCCGTCCGTCGAGAGGGTCATCGCGGCCATCGAGCGCCTTCTGGCCGGCGTGCCCGAGGACCTCACGTTCGCCGCCCTCGACCTCACAGACGTGCCCCCCTTCCACACGCGTGTCTACGAGCTGGCGCGCCACATTCGTCCGGGCACGACGATGACCTACGGTGAAGTCGCCCGCGCCCTCGGCGACGCCGGCGCGGCCCGCGCCGTCGGCCAAGCGCTCGGAAGAAATCCGTTTCCTATCGTCGTGCCCTGCCATCGCGTCGTCGCCGCGCGAGGTCGCCTGGGCGGGTTCTCCGCGCCGGGGGGCGCCGACACGAAGCTGCGCATGCTCGCCATCGAAGGCGTCGCGCCGGCTACGTTGCCGCTCTTCGGCCGCTAGCGAAACGAAGTCTCGAGTGACGGCGCGCGCAGCACGTCACGGCCACAAGAGGCGCACCGTGACGCCGGCGCTTACGATCCAACCCTTCGAGCCAAAGCCGGGCCAGCCCGGATTGTTCGTTTGCAGCCCCTGACTCCCAGCGATCGGCGCGCGCGTCGAGGCCGATACGGCGCCATCGGGCACCTCATCGACCACGGCGGCGTCGTCCTTGGACTGATGGCGCCAAGCGAGTCGATGAACGAGGAACGAGAGCCCCGGGACAACGGTTGGACCTTTCGGCAAGAGCGCCCGCGGAACCGGCGCCTCGACGCCCGCCGCGATGCCGACGCGATCCGAATCGACGTAGTTGGACCGGCCCGTCTGCGCGGGAAAGGGTGTCGGTGCATACTCGAGATCGATGCGACCGCGCACCTCGCCGATGCGATGACGAACGCCGGCCGTCCACGTGAGCGTGTCCTTCGCCGCGACCCCATAGGCGGACGGCCGCTGGCCCTGCCGATCCTCGTAGGTGCCATAAGCGGCGAACTTCGCGACGGCGACGGCGCTCATCGCGTAGCGGCGTGTCGTCACGAGGTCGACCTCTGTGCCTAGCCGAACGGTCCATGGCAAGAACCCAAAGACCTGACGACGGTGCGTCTTCGACGAGGCGCCGTTGGGCAGCGTCGCCGCGATGTCCGTCTCGAGAACCATCGATTGGGGAGCGTGGGCCGAACCGCTTAGTCGCACCCTCGGCGTCGGTGCTACGCGAAAGCCGACGTGAGGCGACAAGAAAGCGCGCACGCCGACGTCGTTGTTGACGAGCAGCGTGTCGTAGTTGGTCGAGTCGCGAACGTACGTCTCTGCCGACGCACCGCTCGCCAAGCTGAGGCTCGCACCGAGGCCGACGGAGAGCGCCGGCGCGACCTTCACGCCGGCGCCGACCACCGCCGCGACGGTCGTTAGTCGATCGCCGTAGAGCTCAGGATGAAGGCTGTTGGAGAAGAGGGCCTCTCGCTCGTCAGCGTAGAAGCTGCGGGCCGTCGTCAAGCGCGCCAAGGGAGCAACGAGCGTCGCGCCGAGCGTGACGCGCCCCGGCCAGAGCCCCTTGACGCCGCCAAGGACGAGAACGCTACGCGTCACCTGACTTGAGCCGCGTCCTTGCCGCGGCCTCGCCGCCGCCATGGGCGCTCGGCACTGGCCTGGTGCGGTGCCTTCCGTGCAGCCACGCTCAAGCCATTCGGTGGGTACGGCTGCGCCGTCCAACGGCGTTCCATCGGGCGCGGTGACCGCTCGGCCGCCGACCACCAGCGGCACGTCACCGCCGCTTCGGCCGTCGAGCGTGACACCGACCTGTTCGCTCACCGCGGTGAGCCCCAGCACAACCTCATCGCTCGCCTCGGTGAGGAGCGCAGGATTGAAGTAGGCCGACGCCGACGACGGTCCCGTCACGGCGGCCGCGAGGCCACCGCTTCCGCCTTGAGCGCCCACCGTCTCCAGCAACGGCGACGCCTGCGTCGCGACGCTCCATGACGCGACGGAAGCGACGATCGTCAACCCGAGGCGAACGCGGCGCGGGCTCACTCTTTGCTCGGATCGTGTGGGAGGATTCGCCGTACGCCGGCGCAGGTCTCGAGATCGCGCATGGCGTCCGCCCGAAGGGCACCACCGGGCAAGCCACGTGGCGCGCCCTTACCGAGAAAGCGCAGCGTCATCCGGTGACGCAAGTCGCGCGCCGGCACCGCCGCTGCGGCGAGGAGCGAACATCCGACGCTGCACTCGGTGATGCGAAGCGCGCTCTCTTCCACGTCGATGTCACCGGGCACAACGAACTCGACGGCGTGCGACGGCACCGGTGCCCCGGCGGCCGTGGCGTACTCCTTGTATTCGCGCTGCGCCGCGTTGCGGACGCCGCTGACGACGCCACGAATGCGATACGCGACGCCGGGGATTCCGTCGCCGTCAGGGTCCGTTGTGCCGGGCACGACGCCGCTCGGGACGAGCGGGTCGATGACGCTTGGCAGCTTCGTGAGAGAAGCAAGCGCCGGCTCGTCGGCGAACGATGCCGGGAGGTAGCTCTCGGTAACGCCGCGCACGTTGTAGAACCGTTCGAAGGTCACGGCGCACCCGCCACCTTCCTCGCGAAACGTCCCGGTGCGAGCCGGGCGCGTAGGGGTCGCGTCCTGACGATTGAGGTGCATGAGGCCGCGCAAGGTTCCCTCCGTGTACGCGATGTCGGCGGACCCGCTGACCTCCACGCCACAATGCAGCATCTCCTCGACCTTGAAGGTCGGTCCCGCCTGGGAGAATCGATAGAGGAAGAAGCTGCTCGACGTCTGCACCTCCGACAGGATGGCGTCGCGCGCAAAGGAGGTCTCTCGCGCGGCCCACCACCCGGTCATGTCGCACGCGTCGGTCTTCCGGGGGCCGTCGCAGTTGGGACCGGTGCCGAGAATGCCGTCGGCGCAGGCCGCGTCGCATCGAGCGCTGTCGCATGCGTATCCGGGCACGACCCGGCAGTTGACGCAGCCAACGCTCGCGACGTCGCACTCCTCGTCGGCGTCGACCTTTCCGTCACCGCACGTCGCCCGCGGGCCGCCGACGCTCGGCAAGACGACGTCCTTCTCGCAATGCGTCACGCCCGCGAGGCAAGCTGTGAAGAGCGGCACCATGAGCACGCGTAACAGCCGGCACCGGTACATCCGGCGCGCGACTATAGGGCGCGCTGGGCAAATTCCATACGGCGAAATCGCGATCGGCGGGGGGCAAGCGGTGCGCTGCGGCGGAGGCGACGCTAAGGTGCCCTCCGCACTTCGATGGCCCCGAGACCGAGCTTCTCGAGCTGCCGGCGCAGAGCGACCGCGCCCCGCGCACGCACTACGTTGAGACTGCGCGTCGAGGTTGCGCGGCTCTCGCGAAGACTTTCCTCACGGGCACACGAGCCCTACCTTTGCCAAATGATCAGCCGCGCCCTCCTCCTTGTTCTTGCTGCCCCCTCCTTCGTCCTCGGGTGCAACAAGACCGGCGAAACCAAGGCGACCGCGGTGGAGGCCCCGCCGGCCGCCGCATTGCCAGCGTCCGCAGCGCCACCGGTCTCCGCGACCCGAGCGGAGGTCGGACGTCCGGCGCCTGCGTTCGCGCTGAAGGACACCAGCGGCAAGACCGTGACGCTGTCGGAGCACAAGGGCAAGACGGTCGTGCTCGAGTGGTTCAACCCTGACTGCCCCTTCGTGAAGAAGTCTCACGAGAAGGGATCGCTGAAGAGCTTCGCGAACGACAAGACGAAGCAAGGAATCGTGTGGCTCGCCATCAACTCGGGCGCCGTCGGCAAGCAAGGCCACGGCGCCGCGCGCAACGCCGAAGCAAAGACCGCGTGGGCCCTTGCCCATCCGGTCCTGCTCGACGAGAGCGGCGAGACCGGCAAGCTCTATGGCGCCACCAACACGCCGCACATGTTCGTCGTCGATGGGACGGGTGTCCTCCGCTACGCGGGCGCCATCGACAACTCGCCCGACGCCGGAGGGTGAGTCGCCGCAGGGCGGCAAGCTGGTCAACTACGTCGAGCAAGCGCTCACGGAGCTGGCCGCCGGCCGCTCGGTGTCCGTGAGCACGTCAAAAGCCTACGGCTGCTCCGTCAAATACTGAGCGGGAGCTGCGCGGCACGTGGCGTTCGCTTCTCCTGCTCGGCGGCGGAGGACGACCGAGGCGCACTCCGTTGAGCGACGCGTCGCCCGCGAGAGACGCGGTTCGTGGGGGCATCGGCACTCGACCCGTCGCGCATCGCTGCGCGTTTCCCCTCGCGACGCAACGATTGGCGACGAGGTGGTTCTTGCCGCCACCTATCTCGGGGTGATGCGCCGCCGAGACGCGGGCCTCTCGACGATGACCCGATAGCCCTTGGAGGATGACCCTCGCTCATTTCGCACGCCTCGAACGCGTGATGCGGCCTTTCGTTGTCGGCGCGCTGCTCTTCGGCTGCGGCGCGGGGCCCGCGGACGACGACGGCATCGACGAGAGTGAGCTTCGACGCAAGTCGTCGACCACGTCCGCGCAGAAGCCCACGTACGCGGACCTCGAGAAGCTGGAGGGCGCCGCGCTGAAGCGAGCGCTCGCAGCCTTCGTCGGCGGGCACATGTCGCTCGGCTACGACCGCGCGCGAGACGCCCTCTTGAACGACGCGGCCTTCACGGAAGCCGACGGGACGTTGGAGTGCGTGTACACCGGGCGCCGCGTGGCGCCCGACGGCACCCGCTCGCCGGGGCGAACGTTCAACACGGAGCACACGTGGCCGCAGAGCCTGGGTGCGATGCACGAGCCGGCACGAAGCGATCTCCACCACCTCTTCCCCGTCGACGAGCGCGCCAACAGCGCGCGCAACAACCATCTCTACGGCACACCGCGCTGCCGAACGACAGACCGCGCATGCAGCTTCGCCGCCGGCGGCTCCGTCCTGGGAGAAGACGCGCACGACGAGCTCGTCTTTGAGGTGCGTCGCGCGCGACGAGGCGACGTGGCGCGGGCGCACTTCTATTTCGCGATTCGCTACAACAAGGCCATCGGCGCCGAAGAGGAGGCGGTCCTGCGCGCGTGGCACCATGAGGATCCGGTGGACGCTCGCGAACGCGCGCGACGCGGCGATCGCGGCGCTCCAAGGCAACGAAAACCCCTTCGTCGCTCACCCCGAGCTGGTGAGCGCCGTCGGCGACTTCTAGCGCCGTACCGGCCGAAAAAACCTGCCACCGACACCTGCACCGCTGCTGTAGGAGGACTAATCCGTTGACCTGTGTACCGGACCGGCCTGAGACGGGCTTGTTCGCTAGAGGCAACGGGCGTGCTGCTACACCCCAAGGAGCATGCGAACCCCGCTCGTTAGCGCCGTCAGCGTCGCCGCCTTTGGCTTCGTCATCTTCGCTTGTGGCTCCGAGGACGGGCGCGAAGCGCTGCCGGAAGGCACAAGCGGCGGTCCGACCTCGAACAAGGTGGCCGAGGGCGGCGTGTTTGCATCAACAAGCAGCGGCGGCCCCGGCGCCACGACCGGCGGCCCGACGGGAAGCGAGCGGTGCACCGATACGGCCAACGCGCTCGAAGGCTGCGGCTGCCCAACGGACGGAGCCGAGGCGCCCTGTTGGTCGGGCCCAACCAACCTGCGCAAGGTCGGCGGCTGCAAGGACGGTACGGCCAAGTGCATCCGGGCCGGAGAGTTCCTGCGCTGGGGCGCGTGCACGGGAGAGACGCTACCCGGATCGCAAGGCCTCGACGCGAGCTGCCAATCCACTTGCAAGGGCGAGTGCGTGCCTGGCAAGTGGCGCTACTGCGACGAGGCTCAGTTCTGCGCGTGGGGCAAACAGGATTGCCTGCCGAACGGACAAGGGGGCGGCAGCTGGGGACCGTGCAAGGAGACGCAGCCGCCCTCGGGCTGCGAGCCGATCATTTCATTCCCCGGCTTCCCGGCCATCTACGACGAGGACTGCTGCAAACAGAAGGGCTTCTGCTGCCAGGTCGGCGGCGTGAACAGCCCCAAGTCCGAGGGCAACTGCGCAGGCATCGTCACCACCTGCCAGTGATTCGTCGCGGCTGCGCGGACACGGCGACGCAGCGACGCTTGGCGCGGCCTCGCGCGCGAAGGTTGAGAGCTTCACGCAGGCTTCAGGTAGAAAAGCGCTGGTGGCAGCGCGCCTTTGGTCCGTCGGTTTGGTTCTCGTGCTCGCCGGCTGCGGCCGCGCCGAGCGGCGGCACACGGCCGCCAGCCAAACGGCCAGCGCCTCGTCGACCGAAACCTTGTGCACACGGCTTGGTCCCGAGTCGGTGTGCTGGGGCAAAGACGGCGGCGTTCACTGCGTCGGACCGTCGTGCATCCCTGAAGCACCGCGGCCCCCTGCTTTGCGACCTCGAGGCGCTTCGCCGTTTTCCTGCGACGGCGGCGTGTGCGAGCAAGAGCGGCCTAGGCAACCCGACGACGGCGAATGGGAGTGCGGCGAAGGGACCGGCGTCACGGTCTGCCGCGGCGGACTCATGGCGGCCGGCGTGTCCCACGGCAGCCCCGATGGCCGCTGGCTCTGCGGGGACCATCGCGTAGAAGACGCCGGCGCGTACCCGCGCGTGTGCGTCGACTTTTCGCCGGAGACGCCAGGCGCGGAGCGCGACGCGGGTGCCCGCTGGTCTTGCCGCTACGCGTACGTGTCCAACATGCCGGTGAGGCGATGCGCGCAAAGCCAAAGCACTCGCGTGGGGGATCGCTGCGCCAGCGGCGCGTGCCCTCCCGGCTCCGCTTGCGTGAGCGAGCGCTGCGTGCCGCCGAAACCCGACGTGGGTTGTTTCTTCGACGACGAGTGCGGCGCTGGCAGGGCGTGCACGTTCGGAAGCTGCCGTCCATGAGCGGGACATCGAAGAGGCTCGCGGCTTCAGCCTTGGCGTTTGCCCTCGCGACAGCGACCGGTGCTTGCGAGCCCAAGCCGGCGACGCGCATGCAGACGCAAACCCGCCGCCTCACCGTGCCGACCGGCGTCTCGCCTAGTCAGCTGACCGTGAGGCCCGCCGACGCCGTTGTTCGGCGGCGCGAGAGTGACGGCGTCTTGGAGCTCGAGACGACACGCCCCGTCTCGGTCACCAGCGAAGTGACCTGCCCGAGCACGACAGAGGCCGCCAACGTCGCGCTCGCGGCGGTCGTCGAAGCGCCGGCCGCCATGGCTGCGGTCGGATGGTCAACGCACGTTCGCCTCGAAGTGAAGGAGCAATGCGCGGAGGCGCGAGGCGGGACGATCTCATGGAGCGTCATCGATGGAGCGGTGGCCTCACTCACGGTGGCGCCGGACGGTCGCGCCATCGATGTCGTCACGGTGGCGGCGCCCCAAGGCCCGCTGCCGTGGGGCGTAGTGCCCCTCTCGCCGCGCACGCGGGGCGCTGCACGGCTCGCCGCCGAATGGCGAAGCTCCCGGGGAGCCACGCTCCTTCGCCACGTGGACATCGCCGCGATGCCTCGCGCCACGGGCATTCCGTCGATTGCGCGGGGCCAAGACGTGCTCCTCTCGGGGACCCACTGGACGCTCGTCCGCGCCATCCCGAAGGAAGCCGCCATGACGCTCTCGCCGATCCCGGGTCGGAGCGACCTCTCGCGCTTTCGCGCCTCGACGACGGGTCAGTTCGTGTTCATGAGCGCCGAGGGGGCGCTCTCGATACGCGCGGGCCTGCACGAGGAGGTCCCGCTCGATTGCGGACGCAGCGACTGCCACGCGGAGACGGCACGCGCGGCACAGACGAGCGCCATGACGCACGTGCTTCGCAACGGCCTCGAAGGTGACCTCGGTCCTCTCGGCGGCGCTCCGTGCGCTCTCGCCTGCCACGCGGTCGGCGAGCCGGGACTTCTGGACCACGGGTTTGTCGACCGACTCGCGGCGCTCGGAGCGCCGCTCCCTTCCGCGCACCGCGGCGCTTGGGACGAGCTGCCGCGAACGTTGCGACGCCTCGGCGGCGTCGGCTGCACGAGCTGCCACGGGCCTGCCGCGATCCCGGAGCCCACGGCGCGCTTCGCGGTGCTGCGCAGCGACGTCTGCGCCACATGCCACGACGCGCCGCCGCGTTACGGGCACGTCGCGGCCTGGCAAAAGAGCGCGATGAGTCACGCCGACCTCGATCCGGAGGCCGCTACGAAGCCTGAGTGTCAACGCTGCCACACGACCGCGGGCTTCTTGCGTTCGCTCTCCGCGGCGCGCCGTGAGGATCCGCCGGCGTCTGCCCGGCCCGTAGGCATCGCCTGCGCCGCATGCCACGCGCCCCACGGACCGCACGGCGCGCACCTCGTCCGCGACGTGACGCTGGCAGCCGCGTTTGCATCGCTCGACGGCCCGAGTCGCATCTGCGTTCCCTGTCACGAGGGCGACGCCGCAACGGTGTGGGCGGGACGCCCGAACGAGTCCTCGCCGCACAAGGGCATCGGGTGCGTCGGCTGCCACATGGCGAGCCGAGAGCAGCACGGCGCGTCGCATCGCTTCGAGGCCGACATGCGGCAGTGTCGAACGTGCCACAAGGAGGCGCCTCGGCGGCCGTCCACGGAAGCTACGCCGCGCCCAAGAACGCCGACGAGCCGCCCCGCGCACGCGTCGGGGAACACCCTGGTGCGGACGGAGGAGGCCCGCCTCGAGGCCGCGATCCGGGAGGACCGGGCCGCGTGGGTTCACCAACCGGGCCTTGCGGCTCATTTCGGCGCCGAGCGATCCGCTCCTCGACCTTGATATAACTACCTTTTTCGCGAACCCATCGTCATGTGTACGAAAGGGCGTGCATGTGGGCGGTTTGCACACCATGTTTCGGCCCGCTCATGGAGGTTCTGCTGATGCGCACGTCGATGCTCGCGACCTTTCTTGCCACGTCCTTCTGCGCCGTCTTGACCCCTGCCTGCGGCGGCGACGACGACGGCGTCAGCGTCAACGGCGGCACCGACGAGCAGGAGCTCCGCGGTTCGAAGATCTACGAGTGTCGTTGCTCGGGGATGGAAGACGACACCCTCAAGCGTTTCGAGCTCGTGTTGAAGAACGGCCAAGCCAAGGTCATCGATCTCAGCAAGGACGCGCTCGTGCCGGACACCGGGCGACTTGATGCAGACTACAACCCTACGGCGCAATACGCGGGCGCGAGTCGGTACGCGGGCTTCGGCGATCTCGTGAACGACATGAACAGCGACCTCGCCAGCATCGAGCTGATCGTCTCCGCCGAAGTTCAGGGCGGCGAGGAGAGCGGGAAGCTCTGGATTCGGATGTCGGGCCACGGCGGCTCAACGCACGGCGCCACTTGCACGAAGAAGGCGAGTCTTCTGACGGTCAAGACCGCGGTAAAGAGTCGCCTCGCGTGCGACCTCGACCGCATCCTTTGCGGCGCCGGCGCGCCGCCCGGCGAGACCTGCCTCGCCGACATGTTCGTTCAACAGACCAGCAGTGACGCGGCGAAGATTCGCCTTCGTTGGTACGACCACTTCGGCGTTCGCGCGACGGAGCGCTTCGAGTCCATCGCCGCCTCGGACGATCTCTCGCGCACCACCAAGGCCGTGAAGGGCGCGTGGGAGGGCCGGCAGCTCGAGCTCAAGCATCGCGCGGGCATCACGTACACGGGCAAGTTCACCCTCCCCGACGGTCGCAGCGAGACGGTCAAGTGCAACGATCTGGCGATGCTCGACTGAGCGACTTTGAATGGGCGCGAAGACGCGCCAAGGAGCGCGTGAATGTCGGTCCGTCGTAGCGACGTCGACGCGGCGCTGCGCGTCATCGCGCCCTTCGTCAGGCGAACGCCGCTCGTTGAGCTCAGCGCCTCCGCTTCGACGCTAGGAACGACGGGAGCGATCTCGCTTAAGCTGGAGCTCCTGCAGCGTGGAGGGTCCTTCAAGACGCGCGGCGCCTTTCACCACCTGCTTACACGGACCGTGCCCAAGGCTGGCGTTGCGGCCGCATCCGGTGGAAATCACGGCGTCGCCACGGCCCTTGCCGCGCAGCACCTGGGCCACAGGGCGACCATCTTCGTCCCCACCATTGCCTCGCCGGTGAAGGTCCAAAAGATTCGGGATGCGGGCGCGGACGTGATCTCCGTCGGCGAACGTTACGCGGACGCACAGCTCGCTTGCGACGCGTACATGGCCGAGACCGGAGCCATGGGCATTCACCCTTACGACGACGAATGCACCGTCGCGGGCGCTGGCACCGTCGCCGCCGAGTGGGAGCACGATCTCGCGACACGCGCCGAGGCCCCGCTCGACACGGTGCTCGTCGCCGTCGGTGGCGGCGGCCTCGCGGCCGGCCTCGCGGCGTATCTCCCCGACTCCGTGCAGATCGTGACCGTAGAGCCGGAGGGCTCGCGGTGCCTCCACGCTGCGCTCCAGGCCGGTGCGCCGGTGGACGTGTCCGTTGAGTCCGTCGCCGCCGATTCGCTCGGAGCGAAGCGCGTGGGCGCCCTGCCGTTCCAGATCTTGCGTGAGCGGCGCGTTACCTCGGTGCTCGTGCCAGACGATGCCATCAGGCGGGCCATGGCGCTTCTCCTACGAGAGCTCGCCCTGGTTGCCGAGCCGGGCGGTGGCGCTGCCCTCGGCGCGCTCCTCGCGGGCGCGTACCGACCGGCCCCGAGGGAGCGCGTCGGGGTCCTCGTGTGCGGCGGCAACGTCGGGCTCGACGCCTTCGCCGCGCTCTCCACCTTCCCCGCCAACGGTGCGTCATGAACGTCGCTCCGATCGCCGAGGCGCGCCGCCGCAACACCAACCTCGTTGCCTCTTTGTCGACGTTCGTCGGACGCGGCGCCTTGCTGCTCGAGATCGAGAGCGCCTTTCGCGCGGCGCGGCTTGTGGTGCTCATGGGCCCCCCGGGCGTGGGCAAGACGAGAGTGGCGACGCGCTTCGCCGATCTCCACGGCGACACCTTTCGCAAGCGCGGCGGCGTCTGGCTGTGTGACCTTTCGAGCTGCCGCACCGCCGGCGACATGCTCCGCACCGTCGCCAAGAGCCTCGGGCTGCGCACCCCCGCGAACCTCGAACCAGCGACGCTGCTTGGCCAGGTCTCCGAGACCCTCGCCGAGCGCGGCGACCTCTTGCTCGTCGCCGACAACTTCGAACAACTTGAGGACGAAGCTGCCGGCGCCCTCGCCGCATTGCTCGGCACCGCGGAGGGTTGCCGCGCGCTCGTGACCTCGCGACGACGACTCGCCATTGACGGCGAGCGAATCGTCGAGGTCCGCCCGCTTGCCTTGGCGCACACGACCCACGAGGGCGGGAGGTCCGACGCCGCGGAGTTGTTCGTCGCTCGTGCGGTGGCGCTGGGGACGCCTCGCGAGAGCCTTGACGACGCGCAGGTCGCAGCGCTCGTCCTTGAGCTCGAGGGCATGCCCTTGGCCATCGAGCTCGCCGCCGCGCGCTGCCGCGTCTTGGGCGTCGCTCAACTGAGGGCGGCGCTCCGCGCCAGCCATCTCATCCTCTCGCCGAACCGGAGCGGCTCGTCTTCGCTCGAGCGGGCCGTGGAGCGCTCCTTCGCCCTGCTTGCACCATCCGACGCGGCGACCTTGATGCAGTGCTCGGTGTTCCGCGGGCCTTTCTCCCTTGAGGCGGCAGAAGCCGTCGTCAGGCTCGACGACACGACCGACGTGCTCGAACACCTCTCCACGTTGCGCGATCAATCGCTACTCGTTCACGACAGCTCCACCGAGAGCGCGGCCTCCTTTGCGCTCTATGCGAGCCTGCGCGATTTCGCGGCGCGCCAGCTAGAGCGGGCGCAGGGCACCGCCGCCGCCGAGGAGCGCCACACTCGCTATTTTGTGGAGCGCGGCGTGGGCATCGCGCTACGTCATGCGATCAGCGGAAGTGCCGCGGAGCGACAGCAACTCGAGGCGGCGAGGCAAGACCTTCGCGCGATCTTCGATCGACTCGGAGCGGAGGCCCAGGGGCCCGAGCGGCAGCGCGACCTCGCTCGCTGCGTGTTCGCCATGGAGGCCGTGCTCGGCGCGAGCGCCGACGCCGCCCAGATCTCGACGACGCTCACGGCTGGCCTCGAAGCAGGTCGCGCGGCGGGCGACGCGGAGTCGCTCGAGCTCGTCGCTCGCCTGCTCGTCGCGCGGGGCGTCGCGTACGGGATCCGCGGCGACGCGGCGAATGCGCTCTTGGACCTCGGTCACGCTGAGGAACTCGCCCAAGGGATGGGCCTCACTCCGGTCGTCGCCGAGGCGCGAGTGCACCGAGGTGTGCGCCTCCGCCAGCGCGGGCTCGTGCATGAGGCCGTCGACCTCGTGACGGCCGCCGCAGAGCTGGTGCAAGGTGGCACCGCGCCGCGCGTGGAAGGCGCGGCCCGTGTAGTCCTCGGAATGCTCCTCGGGGAGCTCGGCCGCCACACCGAGGCGCGCGTCGAGAACGAGCGCGCCCTGGCGATTTTTTCCCTCGCCGGCGACACCTGGTCCGAGGCGTTGGCGCTCGCGAACCTCGCCCAGTTGGACCAAGCCCGCGGTGACTTCGACGCCGCAGCGCGAGGCTTCGACGCGGCCATCGAGCGTTTCCGGACCTTCGGGGACCGCCCCTACCTCGGGCGATACTCGGGATACCAGGCGGCGCTGGCGCACGAGCGGGGCGATCTCGACGGGGCCGTCGTGGGCTATCGCATGGCGCTCGACATCTTGGGCAGCCTCGATGCACCGCACGCGGAGGGGCTCGTTTGGGCTTGCCTCGGCGCGGCGTCCGCTGGCCGCGATGACCTCGTCGACGCGTCCTTCGCCCTCGAGCGCGCCGCGCTGCTCCTCGAACGCGTCGAAGCGCCTCTCGCGCGCGCCGCGCTGGAGCTGCACCGCGGCCACCTGGAGTTGGCGCGCGCGCGCGCCGACGCCCGAAGCGACGAGACAGAGCGAGAGCGCGAGGGCGAGCGCCTCGTGGCGACGGCGCGCGCGCGCCTCCTCGCGGTAACTCATGCCGAGTCCTCGGAGGACGTGCGCTTCGCCGTGCGCCTCCTCGAGCGGGCCATCACCAGTTGCCACGCTCCCAAGGCAGCGCGACCGACCCGTGGCCCCCTCGTGATCGGCCCGCGCGCCTTGTGGTTCCGCCTGGGCGAAGCGCCGGCCGTCGATCTCACGCGGCGCGCGTCCCTCTCAAGGCTCGTCGACCACCTCGCGCGAGAGCGGCTCACAAACCCAGGGCGCACGAGCTCGTGGACCGTGCTCCTCGCGGCCGGTTGGCCCGACGAACGCGTCCTTGCGATGGCCGGCGCCACACGGGTTCGGGTGGCCGTGGCCACGCTTCGCAAGCTTGGCTTGGCGGACGTGCTAGAGACCCGCGGCGACGGCTACCTCTTCGCCGACCAAGTGGCGGTCCGCCGGGAAGTTTAATCAACCTTAATGCGTAAGGGCGGAAGGTCCGTGGAAGAGTCACCGTCATGAGTTCATCCACTGGCTTCGCCGTTGCGGCAGAAAATAGCCCCGTTCGCGACCGCGGCCTCGCCGCCTCTGCCGTCGCCTTCGCGCTAGCCCTCCTCGTCGCCGGGTGCTCGGCGGACGCCGCCAGTCCTGAGGCGCCCCCAGCGACCCCCGCACCGACGGCCACGGATACCGACGCCGGCGGCGGCGAGCCTGACGCGGCGCCGGCGCCCCAGTGCGGAACGCCGTCGACGCGCAGCGCCTGCGGCAACGACGGGGCCTGGGTTCGCGGCACCGTGCGCTTCGACGCCGCTCGCTTTCCGAAGGGGTCGGCGCCAGTGCTGCGCGTGACGCTGCGTCACCAGTTCGTGCTCAAGAAGGGTGAGGAGGCGATCGGCGGTCGCCTTCATGGCTGGAAGAACGTCCCCATCAAGAAGCCCGAGAGCGGCGCCGTGACCTTCGCCATCGACATGTGCGCGATGGGGACCGCCATGTGGAGCGAGGAGAACGACGCGTTCAACCTCGTGCTCCACATCGACGAGGACGGCTCCAACAACCTCGACGAAGCGCAGACCAACGCGGACGTGCTACGGCTCGCGGCCCCCGACAAAGGGGAGCTGGTCAAGCTCGTCAAGGTGAACGTCTCGTGTCACGCGCCGCCGGCGTGCGTTGACGTGACGCTCGACTGCCAAGACGGCACCGCTTGCACGACCATCGATCCAATGAAGAGCTGCACGAAGCAAGGCCCCGGGTGCAAGAGCGACGACTCGTTCTGCAACTGATGCCGATATCCGGGCTACGCCGCTGAGACTGGCCCGGCGCGGCGCTCCGCCACGGCCATGATGCGCAGCGAAGGCTGCGGAAACCGGTCGATGCGGAGGAGCTGTCCCTCGGCGACCTCTTCCCACGGCTCGTCGGTCATACGCTCGGACGCAATGAAGACCGCCTGGCGACGCTGCGACCAGGGCGTGTAGACGGTCATGCCGTCCTCGCTCGTCCGCTCGCGGCGAACCTCGTCGTGAGGACCACGAGAGAGGATGAAGAGCGTTCGGCCTAGCCGATGCGCGTACATCACTCGCCCGTTGGAGAGGAGGAAGTTCACGGCGCCCAAGTCCGTGTGCGCCTGCACTTCGCGTACGACGCGCGCGACAACGTCGTCGACGAGGCCCTCGCTCCCGCGCCCGTCCACGGACTCGGGTTCGCCGCCTTCGATTTGGGTCACGCCGGCCCGATCGAGCTCTGTCAGAAGCCACGCGAAGAGCAGCTCGCTGTCGGTGTCGCCGCGAACGCGAGCGAGGCGGGCCTCTGAGACCCGCGAGCGCAAGAACGGGAGGTCCTTGATGGTTCCGTTGTGGGCGAAGACCCAGCCGTCGCTCTCGAAGGGATGCGTGTTGCAGATCGACGTGGGGCCCACCGTCTTCAGACGAATGTGCGAGACGAGGAGGACACCGCGGCTGCCGCCGGCGCACGCGTGAAACTCTTGGTCCTTGTGCGCCGTCTCGGTGCCGCGCTTGACCGACCAGCGGGTCGTCTCGTCGGCGAACACGGCGAGCCCCCAGCCGTCGGGGTGCTTCTCCGAGAGGGCCGCGAGGCTGCGCGGCATGTCGCGGAGTACGATGCGAAAGTCGGTGGGCTCCGACGCGGCGATGCCCAGGAGACGGCACATATTGCGATGGAGAGCTTAGCCTGGCCGACCTTTTTCGCCCACTCCATGACGGTCTCCGTCGTCGAATGCGAGGCCTGGCGGGCGAACATCGGCGTGTTTCGTGGGCAAAAGCGCCGGGACGGGCGCCGGCTTGGGCTCCGTTCCCGGCTTCTGCGGCACCCGCGCCATCACGTGCTCCGCCATGGCCGTGATGGTCAGGCTCGGATTCACGCCGAGGTTGGCCGGAATGATGGACCCGTCGACGACGTAGAAATTCTCGTATCCGAAGAGCCTTGCGGCGGGGTCAACGGCGCCGCTCTTCGCATCCTCGCCGATGGGACACCCGCCTAGGATGTGAGCCGTCGACGCGCGGTTCAGGAGCACCTCGACGATGCCGCTCTGCGCGATGCCATCCATCTTGACCGCCATGCGCTTCGCCACCTCGTTGGCCATCGGCAGGTAGACCGGCGCCGGTCGATCGGTCGCGAGCGCCGTGTCGGTCTTCTTGCCGAAGGGCCAGTACCAGCGGCGACGACGCACGTACCTGAGGTAGTTGTCGACGGGCTGCATCACGAGCAGAATCGCCGTTCGGCGGGCCCAACCGAAGGGCACGCTGATGCGCAAGAATTGGAGCGGGCTCGAGACGACGCGGCCAAGCCAACGGACCCACCGCGGCAGCGAGCCGCCGCCTCCGGTGAGTAGCGTCGTCAAGACGCTCAGCGCGTCGGAGCCGTCGGGGTAACGAACGATCTCGATGTGCGTGTTGTCATCGACGAAGGCGCCGGCGCTGATGGCGATGCCCTTCGAGTAATCCACGTCCTTGCGACGCGAGCGAACGGCGAGCAGAGCTTCAGAGTTGGTGCGGACAAAGCTGCCGACCTGGTCGGAAATGTTCGGAAGCGATCCCTTCTCCTTGCACCGGAGGAGGAGGTCGACCGTACCGAAGGAGCCCGCCGCGAGCACGATCCCGCGGGCGCGCACGGCCCCCGCCTTGCCAAAGGCGCTGGTGGAGGGGGCAGTCTCGACGACATAGCCGGCGCCGTCGACGCGAATGTCGGTGACGCGCGTCTCGGCGCGGATGACCGCCCCGCGCTTCTCGGCGAGGTACAGGTAGTTCTTGTCGAGCGAGTTCTTGGAGTCGTGGCGACAGCCGACCATACACCCACCGCAACGGATGCAGCCGGTGCGCTCGGGGCCTTCGCCGCCGAAGAACGGATCGGCGACGCGCTTGCCGGCCTCCCCGAAGTAGACGCCGACGGTCGCTCGATGGAACGTGTGACCACGGCCCATGTCGTCGGCGACTTCCTTGAGCACGAGGTCGGTGGGAGCGAGGACTTCGCTCGGCACGGCGCCGAGCATGCGCCGCGCTGTCTCGTAGTGGGGTACGAGCTCCAACTTCCAGTCGAGACCGACCCAGCGAGGATCGTCGAAGGCCTGGGGCGGTGGTTGCAGAAGCGTGTTCGCGTACACGAGGCTGCCGCCGCCCACGCCCGCGCCGTGCAAGAAGAACACGTCCCTGAGGAGGGTCATCTGCAGGATCCCGTGGAGCCCAAGCCCCGGCTTCCACAAGTACCTCCTCACGTCCCACGTCGACTTCGCGAAGTCGGTGGCGTTCCAGCGCTTCCCCTGCTCGATGACGAGCACGCGGTAGCCCTTTTCGGAGAGACGCAGCGCCGAAACGCTGCCGCCGAAGCCGGAGCCGACAATGACGAAGTCGAACTCCTCCACGGCTAGTGACCCTCGGCGCCAGAATGATGACGCCGGCCAGCGTAACGGTCCGTCGCCGAAACGAGCTCGTGGACGTTGCCTGGCTCGAAGGCCGAGTGCCCCGCGTTGGCGACGAGCTTGAGGTCCGCCTCGGGCCACGCGCGGTGGAGCGCCCACGCCGACTCGGCGGGGCAAACCACGTCGTAGCGCCCTTGAACGATCGTCGCTGGGATGTGACGAATGCGCTCGACGCCGCGCAAGAGCGCGTCGTCGCTGCCGAAGAAGCCGCCGTGCATGAAGTAGTGGCACTCGATGCGGGCAAAGGCGAGCGCGAAGACGTCGCCCGCGGTGCGCCGGATCAGCTCCTCGTTGGGCAAGAGGCAACTGGTTCGCCCCTCCCAGACGCTCCAGGCTCGCGCCGCGTTCAACTGGGTCGAGGGTTCGCTCTCGGTCAGAAGCTTGTAGTATGCACTTACAAGATCATGACGGTCGCCGGGGGCGACGGGCGCGATGAAGTCTTCCCAAGCGTCGGGGAAGAGGGCGCTCGCTCCCTTCTGGTAGAACCAATCGATCTCGCTCTTCCGCAAGAGAAAGATCCCGCGAAGCACCAACTCCGTCACGTGAGCCGGGTAGGTCTCCGCATAAGCCAACGCGAGCGTGCTGCCCCAAGAGCCACCGAAGACTTGCCACCGCTCGATGGAGAGCTCGCGGCGCAGGAGCTCAATGTCCTCCACGAGGTGTGGCGTCGTGTTGTCCTCGAGCGAAGCGTAGGGCGTGCTCTTGCCGCAGCCGCGCTGATCGAACAGGACGATGCGGTAGCGGGCTGGGTCGAAGAAGCGTCGCTGCCGCGCGTCCGTCCCGCCGCCGGGCCCACCGTGGAGGAAGACGACAGGCTTGCCCTCGGGGTTCCCCGACTCCTCGAAGTACAGCTCGTGCACGGGCGACACGCGGAGCTTGCCGGTGCGAAACGGGGTGATCTCGGGGAACAGGGTGCGGAGTTCTCGCAGGCTGGCGCTCATCTCAAGGTCAGCTACATACCATGCCCATGAGCGCGGCCCGCATCGGCACCTTCGAAGAGTTTTGGCCCTACTACCTCGGCGAGCATCGGAGCCCCTTGTGCCGCGGCCTCCACTACGTCGGCACCTCGATGGCTTTGGGCAGCGTGGCCGCCGCGGTCCTTACGATGAACCCGCTTTGGCTCGTAGTGGCCCCCATCGCCGGCTACGGGCCGGCGTGGTTCGCGCATTTCGTCGTGGAGAAGAACCGCCCCGCGACGTTCACCTACCCTCGCTGGTCGCTCCTGGCCGACTTCAAGATGTTCGGCCTCGCGGTCCGCGGCAAGATGGGCGCAGAGATGCGCAAGCACTACGGAAGCGCGCACCCCGCCAAGGACGCGCCGCGGGCCAACGCAGGGGCCAGCCTCGCGTAACGCGTCTCCTCGGAACGGCGCGCCGACCGGCGATCAGCGGCCGCTGCGACGCGTCGGTGCGATGCGCGACTGCGCCGCCTCGACCTCCGCGGCGGCCTCGACCTCGGCCTCCGAGACGGCTCGCTGGCTGTATTCGGTCCGCGCGGTCCCGAGCATGAGCTGCGGAAACTGGTAGACGAGGGTGCCGCTCTCATCGAGCTCCACGCGGACGCGCTCCGGGTTGCGTTTCGCGAAGTCGGTGAGGAGCCGATCGGCTTCGACCTCATCGAGGCCCAACATCTGGGCGACATCGAGCATCGACACGACGCCGCCGCGGGCCTCGGCCATGGCCGTCACGGCCTGCTCGAAGGTCCGCGCCTCGGCGCGGGAGCCACTTGCTTTGAGAGCGCTCCCGCCGCGGAGGAGCCCGAAGCCGATGAGCGCGGCGAGCGCGAAGATGCCACCACCCAAGACCCAACCGACGATGCCGGCGGGGAAGATCCATTGAAAGAGCGCCCCGAAAAGGAGCGCCATGAACGTGCCGAAGGCGAGCGAGAACCAGCCGGCGAAACGCGCCACGCTCCCGCTCAGGCGACTGGGCTTGCCCGTGAGGTGGACGGCGGGGCCGGCCGTCGGCGGCCTCACTTTGCCGCACGAAGAGCAATGCGGGATGGGACCGCGAAAAACCACCGGAGCATCGCGACCGCAGTGGGGACACATGAGAGGGCTCTTGTAGCATGATGGCGACGGAACGCCCCGCCTCGTCGCGGCCGGCGTCCTTCGCAGCTCAGCCCCATGCGTACCTTCCCCGCCCTGCCATCGGTCGCCCTCGGCGCGCTCGCGACGACGCTTTCCGTCGCGGCGCCAGCGGCGGCGGACCAGATCACGAGGGTCGCGGCGAGAGCGAGGGTCGAAGGGCCGCCGCTCCACGAGCTCCGCAGGCTCCTACCGGCGGCGTCGGGCCTCGAGCTCGCGGCGCTCGAAGGCCATCGCCTCGACGGCAGCGGGGAAGTCGCACGCTACCGTCAGACCCATCGAGGCATCCCCGTGCTCGGGCGTGGAGCGACCCTATTCCGGGGCCCGATCGCCATCGCGTCCGCCGCCCTCGAAGAGCGATTGCCCGCCCAGGTCGTTCCGACCGTCGACGAGCCGAAGGTGCGCGAGGCGCTCGCGGGGCGCTTGCGCTTCCCCGTCACCGCGCCTCCCACGCTCGTGATCTTCCCGACGGCGGAGGGCGGCGTCCTCGCCTATCGCTACACGCCGCGCCTCGCGGGCATGCCGATGGCTCCGGAGCTCATCGTCGATGCGCACAGTGGCGCGCTGCTCGCGGCGCGCGACCGTGCGCTCCAGTTCGGCGCCACCGCGCGTGTCTACGAGACCAACCCGGCGCGATCGCCGGGCCTCGTCACCGCACCGTTGACCATCGCGCCGTCGGTGCCGGACCGCTTGGAGAGCGACAGTGTCGTCGCCAAGACCTGCGTCGACCGGGGCAAGGTCGCCGCGGTCCCGGGGCTGCCTTCGGGGCTCCGCGTATGCGAGCTCGAGGCCACGGCGCACCCCAACGCGTCAGGCGACTACGACGTGACGCCCAACGACGACGTCACTTCGAACCTGCACAACGAAGACGCCTTCGCAGAAGTGTCGATGTACCACCACACGACACGCGTTCTCTCGTACTTCGAGAAGCTGGCTCCGAGTGGTTCCCGCGCGACGCTGCTCCGCGGCCGCCCCTTCGTCGCCATCGCGAACCTCCGCGTCGCCGACGGCCTCGAGACGGGGTTGGACGCGGCGCGCGTCGGGGACCCATCCCTCTCGCTGGTGCCTTTCTCGAACGCCTTTTTCGCGCCCGGTGGCGATGGCTTCGGCTCCATCTTTGGCGTCGACGCCGATGGGCTTTGGTTCGGCCAAGGCCCCAAGCGCGACTACGCCTACGATGGCGACGTCGTCTACCACGAGTTCTCTCACGCGGTCGTCGATGCCACCATCGGCCTCGGCGCCTACACGTTTGACGAAGACGGCCTCTCGGCGGCGCCCGGCGCGCTCAACGAAGGCATCGCCGACCTCTTCGCGGCGGCCCTCTCGGGTGATCCGGACATCGGCGAATACGCCGCCGGCGACCTCGGCGCCCCGTTCGTAAGAACCCTCGCGAACGACGACGGATGCCCCAGCGGGGCCGTGGGCGAGGTGCACTTCGACTCGACGGCGTTCTCCGGCGCGCTCTGGGCCGTGCGGGCTTCGTTGCCCAGGATCGAGCAGGTCGTCTTCGACCGCACGTTGGTTGAGACGCTGCTCACGCACCCGCGCGCCAGCGCGCCGCGATGGAACGAGTTCTTCGACGTCATGCTCGCCGTCTTCAAGATGCGGGCGTCGCTCTCCGCGCGGGCTCTCGAAGCGGAACTCGACGCGCGCGGCCTCCGCGACTGCCGCCGCTTCATCGACGCCACGAGCGGCGCAGTGATGGCGAAACGCGACGCGCAAGGGCCCATCGGCTTCTGGTCGCCAGGAACCCTTGAAGTCGGCCGCGATCTGGTGCCCGGTGCCGTCACCTTTCGCGTGACCTTGCCGCAACGAAGCGGCGCAAGGCGCCTCGAGATCACGGCGACAACCCGGGCGCAACGCACGAGCCTCCTTTCCGGCGGCGGTACGCCCTTCTCGCCCGTGGCTCTCGTGACGTTCGGGGCGCCGATGCGCTACCGCGGCGTGGGCCACGACGCGGTCACTCTCGAGACGACGAACGAGGACAAGCGGCTCGCGGCCCAGGTCGACGTTCCAGCGGAGGCGCAAGTGGCTTACGTGCAGATCGCAAACAAAGGCGAGATGGCCGGCTCCTACGACGCGCTCCAGCTGCGCGTCGTCGACGTCCCGCCGCCGGCGACGCCCGCGGCGGCACCGGAGGGCGACGACTCCCCGTTGCCAACGGGCTGCGCACTGGGGCAGGGCGCCACCGGCGCGGCCGAGGGCGCGGGGCTCTTGTTCGCGACGCTGTTGGCGCTGCGGCTCCGCGGGAGGCGTCGCCCATGATGCCCATAACGCCCGCGGCAACCAAAGAGGCCGAGCTCACCTTCGGCGACGGCGCCCGCGCCCTCTTCGGCGGCGTGCGCTACGTCATGGGTTCGCCGAGCGTGTGGCCACTGGCCATCGTGCCGGTCCTCATGTGCATCGCCACGGTGACCGCGTGCACGTGGGCCGGCTATTCCTTCGGGGCCGACGCCCTTCTGCCGCACCTGCCGACGGGCGGCGTGGCGGGCTCCGTCCTCAAGGTTCTGGCCGACGTTCTCTTGTTCGTCCTCTGCCTTATCGTCGGCCTCGTCGTTGGACTGTCGCTCGCGCAGCCGCTCTCGGCGCCAGCGCTCGACGCCCTCGCGAAACGTCGCGCCAGGGCCCTCGGCGTTTCAAACTTCACCGAGAGCGGGCCCGCGGCGTCGGTCTTTCGATCGCTTCGCGTCGTGTCGCTGGCGCTCCTCGTGGGCCTCCCGATCCTCCTCGCGCTCTCGCTCATCACGCTGCTCGTGCCGCCAGCGGCCGCGTTGACCCTGCCCGCCAAGTTCCTCGTCGCGTCTTGGCTCGCGACCTGGGATGTCTTCGACTACGCCTTCGGCCTCGGCGCGCTCGGCGTCCGCGAGAGGCTGGCTTGGCTCTCGCGCCACGGCATGGCGGCGTTCGCCTTCGGCCTCGCCCTCGCCGCTGTGGCGCTGATCCCCGGCCTCGGCCTCTTCGTCTTGCCTATGGGCGTCGCGGGCGCCACCGAGCTGTGGGCGAAAACGCAGGCAAGAGGCCCGTAAAGGGCGGAAGCGCTCCGCGAGCCATGTGGTATGCGTAGGGAATGCGGCTCGTACTTGCGCGCATGGTGTGGCTGGCAGCGGGCGGAGCCCTGCTTTACGGCGGCTGTTCGGCGCACGGCAACGACGTGGATCCATCTGCGCCGGAAGGTGACGGCGGGCCGCGCCGCGTCATCGTGAATGATCCGGGCAAGATCGACGGCGCGGTGGCCTACGACGCGGCCACCCTTTTTGACGGCGGCAGCAAGACCGACGGCGCCGCGCCCGACGACGGCGGCCCCGTGTCCCTCGCGTGCGGCTTCATCACGGCGCAACCGGGCGGCACCTGCCCCACGGCGACAGACCTCGGCAGCGTCAGCGGCGACACCGACCCGGCCATCAACACCATCAAGTACACGGGCACGGGAAGCTCGTGGCTCTTCTTCGAGGTGACCGAAGACAGCTCCTCAGTCTCTCGCAACGACCTCTCGGTGGGCCTCAAGCTCACCGGCCCCGCGGGCACCAACTACGACCTCTACGGCTACGTCGACCCGAGCGGCACGAAGACGAGCCGCGCCTGCGCCACCGTCACGGGGCAATCCAACAACGCCGCCGGCACCGACGACCAGGTCCGCCTCGGCTGGAACGACTCGAATTTCTCGTCGGACACGCGCCTCGTTTCGATCCGCATCGAACACGTGAGCGGCCCGTGCGGCCCAAGCGACGGTTGGAGCCTCGAGGTTTTGGGCCACGCGGCCCCCCCCCCCCCCCCGCGCCCCCCCCCCCCCCCCCCCCCCCCCCGGGGGGGCCCCCCCTGCCCCCCCCCCCCGGGGGGCCCCCCCCCCCCCCCCCCCCCCCACCGGGCCTCCGCCTCGGCGGACAAGGCCTTCACGACCGGTGAGCATCTACAGTTGGCGGTGGCGCCCTCGACGCGTCGACGCGGCAGATAGGCGCCTCCGTCGAGCTCGCGGAGGAACGTCAAGAGGCCCTCGCGCACGTCGAGCCTGAGGGCCGCCGCAGCGTCGGGGTTCGCCGCCGAGACCGTCGCCCGGAGCGTCATCGTGTTCTCCGACGCGTCGGCGACGCGCAGCTCTGCTACGCGCCCGTCCCAGTTCTCGTTGTCCTTGCAGATCCGCGCGAGCTCGGTGCGAAGGCGGCCGATGGGCGCCATGTAGTCGACGGGCAGCAGTACAGCCCCCACGAGCTTCGTGTCGGCCTTCGTCCAGTTCTCGAAGGGTTGATCCAAGAAACGGCCGATGGGGATCACCTGGCGCCGCCCGTCCCAAAGCTTGACGACGACGTAGGTCAGGTTGATCTCTTCGATGTCGCCCCAGTCCTTGTCGACGAAGACCGTGTCGCCGATGCGAATGGGCTGAGTGATCGAGAGCTGCACGCCAGCGATGACAGCGCCGATGGTCTTCTGCGCGGCGAGCCCCAAGACGATGCCCACGATGCCAGCAGAGGCAAGCAGCGAGATGCCGACGTTCCGAACCACCTCGAACTGCAAGAGGAACATGGCCAACGAAACGATGACGATGGCCGCCGTCCCGACGCGGTCGAGCAAGATGAGCTGCGTGCGAAAGGCCCGCGTCGAGACTTCGTCGCCCTTCGTCTCCGCCCGCGCCTCCGCCCACTCGGCGAGGGCGCGGAGAGCGCCCGACAAGAACCACGCGAACGCGATGAGCAGCAGCGTGAAGCGGACGTGACCGACGACCTTTGCCAGGCTCTTCACCAGCTCGAGCTCTGTGGCCACCTCACCGAAGAAGACAGCCGCGAGGCCGAGCCGAAGCGGCCGCCGCGCCACCAAGACAAGAGCGTCGTCGAGCGGCGGCTTGGTGCGACGCGCGAAGAAGAGCGCGACGGTGCCAACGAGGAACGCCACGAAGCGCCCCACGGGATAGGCCAGGACCGCCGCGACGACGAGGGCGCCCCACTGCCACGCTTCGTGACCGAAGAACGAGACGGCACGCAGCGCCGACGGCACCAGGTCACGGAAGGGAGCCACGAGGAGCACCGCGCTACAGATCGATCTGAGTCCCGAGTTCGACGACCTGATCGGGCGGGATGTTGAAGTACATCGTGGCCGGCTGGGCGTTGCGCGCCAAGAACGCGAAGAGCGTCTCGCTCCAGCGCCCCATCTTGCCCGCCCCCGACGCCAAGAAGGTCTCGCGCCCGAGGTAGTAGGTGATGTCTTCTTGCTTCCACTCCAGATCAAACTGCTCGAGGGCGTCCGCCACGAGCGACGGCACATCGGGTTGCTCCATGAAGCCCGTGTGGGCGATGACCCGAAAGAAGCCCGACCCGATGGCCGACGTCTCCAGCCGCTTGTCGGGGTCCACGAAGGGCACGTGCGCCGTGGTCGACGTGAACAGGATCACGATCTTTGGGAGCACCCGAATGCGCTGCGCGTGGTGCAGCATGATGGGCGGGACGCGAGACGAGTTCGAAGCCATCACGACGCCGATGCCGGGCACCCGCGTGTGAAGGCGCGTCGGCAACGACGCGAGGAACTCGTCGAGCGGGAGCGAGTGGGTGCCGAACCAGTTGGCCAGGTGCCCCCGGCCGATCTTCCAGGTGACCATGAGGAGGAAGAACGCGGCCCCGACGAAGATTGGGAACCAGCCGCCATCCACGAACTTGACGAGATTCGCGCCGAAGAAGCTGACGTCAAAAGCGAGGAAGATGACGAGCAGCGGGAGCGCCTTGTAGAGCGGCCAGCGCCATGTCGTCCGCGCCACGACGAAGAACATGGTCGAGGTGATGGCCATGGTTCCCGTGACGGCGATGCCATAGGCGGCAGCCAAGCGGCTGGAATGCTGAAAACCGAGGACCAAGAGGAGGCAGACGATCATCAGCATCCAGTTGATCTGCGGGACGTAAATCTAACCTTCCGCCTCCTCCGACGTGTGCTTCACGGTGACGCGAGGGAAGTAACCCAGTTGGACGGCCTGGGCCGTAAGCGAGAACGCCCCGGAGATGAGCGCCTGCGAGGCGATGATGGCGGCCGCCGTCGCGATGGCAACGAGCGCGTAGGTGAGCGGCCCCTTCGGCACCATGGCGTAGAACGGGTGCGGCACCGTCGGGTTCGACAGCAGCAACGCGCCTTGCCCGAAGTAATTAAGGATGAGCGCCGGCATCGCCACAGCGAACCACCCGAGGCGAATGGCCTTGATACCAAAGTGCCCCATGTCGGCGTAGAGCGCTTCGCCGCCGGTGACCGCAAGCACCACGGACCCCAACACGAAGAAGCCGTGCGTGCCGTTCCGCATGAAGAAGGAGACGGCGTGGTGCGGTGACAACGCAGCGAGCACCGCCGGGTTCTTCGCGATATGGGTGATGCCGAGGATCCCGAGCGTCGCGAACCACACGATCATGACCGGGCCAAAGAAGCGCCCCACGCTCGCCGTTCCCCGCTTCTGAATGGCGAAGACTCCGACGAGAATGGCGCACGTGAGCGGCAGGACGACGCCCTTCAGGCTCGTGGTCGCGACCTCCAAGCCCTCAACGGCGCTGAGCACCGAGATCGCCGGCGTGATGGTGCCCTCGCCGTAGAGCAGTGAAGCGCCAATGAGGACAGGCGCCCCGATCCAACCGATGCTCGTCGGCCGCTTCGGCTTCAGGCCGTCCGGGACGAGCGCCAAGAGGGCGAAAATGCCCCCTTCTCCCCGGTTGTGGGCGCGAACCACGAAGAGCAGGTACTTGAAAGCGACGACCATGGTCAGCGACCAAACGATCAGCGAGAGGATCCCGAAGATGTTCTCGGGCGTCGGCTTTGGCGCCGTGCTCGCCGCTCGTGCACTCCTTGATGGTGTAGAGAGGGCTCGTGCCGATGTCGCCGTAGACGACACCGAGCGCCGCAAGTGTGAGCGTCGTGAGCTTGCCCGACGGCCCGTGATGCCCCTCGGGCCCAGGCAGGCTGCGCGCGCTCCTGAGCGGGAGGCGACGAACTTGGCGCAAGCTGTCGGGCGGCCGTGGCGGGCTGCTGGAGGCATCCATCGTTGAAGCGGCCGCATTGGGCCACGCGGTGGCCTTCGCCGCAAGACCTTCCTGGAGATCGAACGAGACGAGTGCGCCGTTGCGATAGTATCGCCGCCATGAGGCTCGTCAGGATCGCCGTCGTCAGCGTCAACACCACCGTGGGCGCGGTCCGTTCGAACGTCGACCGCGCGCTCGAGTTGGTGCGCGCTGCCGCCGCCGACGGAGCCACCGTTGTCGCACTGCCGGAGCAACTCATCGGCGGGTACATGCAAGAAGACCTCGTCCAGTGGCGGAGCTTCGTCGACGCACAAGGCCGCGAGCTCGCTCGCTTCGCCGCCGGCACCGCGGACCTCGGCTGCGCCGTCATACTCGGCGTCACCGTCGCCCGTGCCGATCAGCTCTACAACGCGGCCGCACTCGTGTTTCGTGGCGCCGTGCGAGGCCTCGTTCCAAAGGAGAAGCTCCCTTCGTACAACGTCTTCTACGAGGGGCGAACGCTCGCACGGGGCGCTCCCGGTCTCGATGACACGGCGCTCGGTGTCCCCTTTGGCGATCTCATCTTCGCCATGGACTTTGGCACCCTCGCCATCGAGGTCTGCGAGGACATGTGGTCGCCCGACGGCCCGATGCGGCGGCGCTGCTATGCCGGTGCCGAGCTCGTCGTGAACGTGTCAGCCTCGCCCTTCCGCGTCGGCGTCGTGGCGACACGCCGCGAGATGATCGCCACGCGCTCCGGCGACAACCAGGCCACGCTCGTCTACGCCAACATGGTCGGCGCCAACGAC
This sequence comes from Myxococcales bacterium, assembly GCA_016703425.1. Taxonomy (NCBI): domain Bacteria; kingdom Pseudomonadati; phylum Myxococcota; class Myxococcia; order Myxococcales; species Myxococcales bacterium. The sequence continues at coordinate 52,433 of JADJCA010000030.1, read as the reverse complement.
GGCCTCGTCTTTGACGGCGGCGGCTACGTCGCGCAAAACGGTCGCATGTTGCTCGAGGCCCGCCGCTTCGCCGAGGGCTTCGCGGCGATGACCGTCGACCTCGATCGGACGCGGCGCCTGCGCGTCGAGAACACGACGTGGCGCACGGATCAAGAGACCTACGTCGCCGAGGGCCGGCCCAAAGCACGACGTGTCGCGGTGACCGGCGAGACGAGCGGTCGCGAGCTCCTTCGCTACCCGAGGCCCGCGTCGGGCAGCTTCTTTCTTCCCCACGAGACGCCGCGCGTCGGTGCGCGGGCGGAATTTTTCGAGGAGCTCCTCGACGCCCTTGCGCTCGGCGTGGGTGACTACTTCGAAAAGACCGGCGCCTTCAAGACCATCGGCGTTGCGCTGTCCGGTGGCCGCGACAGCCTCCTGTGTTTGCTCATCGCCCACCGCTACGTCGCGCGGCGCTTCGCCCATCTGGGGCCCGACACGCGTGCCGCGAAGGTCGCCGAGATCCTTCGCGCGTTCTTTATGCCCAGCCGCTACTCGTCACCGGAGACTCAGGCCGCGGCCGAGGCTGCCAGCAAGGAGCTTGGTGTCCCGTTCTCCGTTGTCGCGATTGACGACGCCGTGGAGCGCGAGGTCCTGGCGGCGGAGGCGATGCTCCGCCAGGGAGAGACCCTCACGGCGCTGACGAAGCAGAACATCCAAGCGCGCGTCCGCGCGGCACGCATGTGGAACTGGGCCAACAGCGCCGGGGGACTGTTCCTCCAGACGAGCAACATGAGCGAGAAGGCCGCCGGCTACACGACCATCGGGGGCGATATGGAAGGCGCGCTCTCGGTCATCGCTAACGTCCCGAAGACCGTCGTCAACGCGATGCTCGACTACCTGCTCGAGACCACCGGCTCGGAAGCCATTCGACTGACGCTCAAGAAGCCCGCGTCGGCGGAGCTCGCCCCCGACATGGAAGACGAGCGCGACCTCATGCCCTTCCCCGTGCTCGACGCGTGTTTCGCGCTCTACGCGGGCGAGAAGATGGCGCTGGATGAGGTGGCGACGGCGCTTACGTCGATGTTCCCGGAGCACGCTCCGGCAAAGCTCGACGAGTGGGCGAAGAAGTTTGGGCGGTTGTTCGTGCAGTCCATTTACAAATGGGTCCAGACGCCCCTCTCCCTTCATGTAGGCAACCTTGACCTCGACCGCGAGCGCGCTCTCCAGCTGCCCGTCGTGCAGCGCAAGGAGTGGTGAAAACTCCTGCTGTGGGGAAAGAAATGATTCGCGGATGACCGAATCCTGACACGAGCCGCCTAGCGTGACGGGAGTGAACTCCCCCGCATCCGCCCACGCGCCGGCCGCCGCCGAAGACGCGTCGAAGCGCCCGCAGCTCTTCACGTCGATTCCCTTCTTTGCCGTGCACGTCGTCGCCGTCCTCGGCGTCTTCTGGGTCGGCTTCAGCTGGTCCGGCCTGCTCTTGGCCGTGGCGCTCTACTACGTGCGCATGTTCTTCGTCACGGCCGGGTTCCATCGGTACTTCGCCCACAAGACGTACAAGACGAGTCGGGCCTTTCAGTTCGTCCTCGCCGTCATGGCCCAGACGACGACACAGAAGGGCGTCTTGTGGTGGGCCGGTCACCACCGCCTGCACCACAAGCTGAGCGACAAGCCTGGCGACGTGCACTCGCTCAAGCTCGACGGCTTCTTCTGGTCACACGTCGGCTGGATCCTCTCGACGAAGCACGAAGCGACGGACTTGGCGACGCTCCCCGACCTTGCCAGCTACCCAGAGCTCCGTTGGCTCAACCGCTTCCACCTCGTCCCGTCTCTCGCCCTGGCGGCGGCGCTCTGGCTCGCGGGCGGCACTTGGGCTCTCTACTGGGGCTTCTTCGTCTCGACGACCGCGCTGTGGCACGGCACCTTCACCATCAACAGCCTCTGCCACTGGATGGGACGGCGACGTTACGCCACGACCGACGAGAGCAAGAACAGCCTGATCCTGGCGCTCGTGACGCTGGGTGAAGGTTGGCACAACAATCATCACTACTACCCGCGAGCCGTGAACCAGGGCTTCTACTGGTGGGAGATCGACATCACGTACTACGTGCTCCGTGGCCTCGCGGCCGTGGGGCTCGTTTGGGACCTGCACACGGTGCCCAAAAAGATCCGCGACCGGGGAGCCGCAGTGCGCAAGCGCCGGCTGCCCGAGGTGACGGGCGCGGAGCTAGCCACCGCCGAGCCGGCCCCCGCCGAATAGGCACGCGCTCAGAGATCGCTCGGCATGAACGGGCGACCACGCTTCGCCGATGACGAAACGCCCGCTGGAGCCTTGGGCCGAGGGCGCGAGGCCTTGGGGGCCTCGGCGTTGCGGGGCGTAGGCGGAGCCGACGGCGGTTCGAGATCCAGATCGATGGGGTGCGAGGCCGACGGCGAAGGGACCAACGTCGCCTCCTGCCGTGAATCCTCAGGCGCGGCGCTCGGCAGCGGGGCTGCCCGCGCCGACTCGACGGGCCGCGTCGCGGCGGGCTCGGCGCGCGTCGTCTCGGCGAGCCGCGCGCCGCAGGCCCCCACCACCGCGCCCACGAGGAGCGCCGACGCGACGAGGGCGTCGCGGACACGCCGACGCTTTTGCGTCGGCAGCATCTCCGTTCGTCGCCGCGCGGCGGCGGCGGTCGTCGCCGGCGTCGCGCTAGCGGACTCGGCCGGCGGCGGCGGCGGCGGCTCCATCGCCTTGGCTTCGGCGGCGCGCAAGAGCTCACGGCGCCCGCGAAACTGCTCCCCCACCGACGCCTCGACAACGCGCGAGACCTCCTCGCGCGCCGCCATTTTCACGACTTCGAGAGCCTCCGCGAACGCGGCACCGCTCTCGTAGCGTCTGTCGCGATCCCGCTCGAGTGCCTTCAGGCAAGCCTCGTCGAGCTCCAGCGGCACCTCGAAGCGATGGGCGCTCGGCGGAGCGATGGGCTCGCGCAAGATCATCGCGAGCGTCTCACCCTCCGTTTGTGCGCCGAACAGCTTCTGCCCCGTGAGGCACTCCCAAAGGACGATGCCGGCGGCAAAGATGTCGGTCCGGAGGTCGACGCCCTTTCGGTAGATCTGCTCCGGCGAGAGGTATCGGAGCTTGCCCTTGACGTGGATCTCCGCCGTGTTCGAGAGCCGACCGCTCGCGACGGCGATGCCGAAGTCGGCGATGCGGGTCACCCCATCGCTGCCGACGAGAAGGTTGTGCGGCGAGACGTCTCGGTGAACGATGCCGAGCGGCGCGCCGGCTTCGCTCTTTAGGTTGTGCGCGGCGTCGAGCCCGCGCAGGGCGTCGTGGAGAATGCGGCAGGCGACGGGCACCGGCAGCGTCTTGCCTTGGTCGCGGAGCGCGCGCTGGAGGTCCGCAAGGGTGATGCCCTCGACGTAGTCCATCAAGATGACGAGCTCGTCCTGCACCATCTCGACGTCGCGAATACGCACCACGTTGGGGTGGACGAGGCGCGACGCGATGCGCGCTTCATCGACGAACATGGCGACGCTATCGGGGTCCTCGGCGCGATGAGCGTGGAGCTTCTTGACGGCCAGCGCCTTGAGCGAGCCGTCGCCCTCGCGCTTCACGGCCAAGGAGACCTCACCCATGCCGCCCGACGCGATGGGGCCGAGGACGCGATACGGTGCGCTCACGGACAGGCTCGATTGCAGACGAGTACGTTGCTCCCGCACTTCGTCGCTGGTCCGCTGGCGCACGTGAGGTCGCAGCCTCCTCCGTCTTGGCATCGAACGATGCAGCTCGACGCGGCGTCGCAGGTCACGTTGCAGGGATTTTCGGCGCTGCAAGTCACGTCGCAGGCCGCGCCCCGTTGGCAGGTGGCGGCGCAGGACTTCGCCTTGTCGTTGCATACGAGGCGGCCGTCGCAACCGTCGCAGCTCAGCTTGCAGTCGGCGTCGCGGGCACAACTCATGTCGCAGTTGGCGTTGTTGCCGCAGGTAAGCGTGCAATCTCGGTCTTCGCAGCTGGGCGCCGTGCACGCGCAACAGTCGGCGCAGGTCTGGTTGCAAGGCGAAGTGGTGCAGGCGGGGACGGCGCACTGCTTCTGCGGCGTCGGACAACCGAGCGCCGCAGCTCCCCCCTCGGCCCGTCCCGCGGAAGCGTCGCGTCCGCCATCGGGCGAGGCGCCACGTACGCCCCCGTCGTCGGCCGCCTCAAAGAGCGCGTCGAAGTCGTGTCCACACCCGGCGGAGAGGAGCGCCAGTGCGAAAAGCGCGTGCGAAGGGCCCGCCATCTTCGTCATTCCAAGCTAGCACGTACCGCCAACCGGGCCGCATCAGGCCGTGTATGCTGCCGTTTCATGCGTTGGCGCCCTGGTGGCCTCTGCTCGGTCCTGCTGCTTTCTGCCGTACTCGCTTCTAGCCGAGGAGCAGGAGCGCAAGATTCCGCGCCCATTGAAGATGCCCGGTGGGCCTTCACCGAGGGGTCCTCCCACTTCGAGGGCAAGCGCTACGAGCAGGCGTTCGCATCGTTCCAGCGCTCGCAGGCCGTCGTCCAGAGCCCCAACACGCTGCTCATGATCGCTCGCTGCGAGCGCGAACTCGGCCGCAAGGGCGACGCCGTCGTGACCTTCGAGCGAGCCCTCGCGGAGGCGAAGCGACGCGTGGGCCTCGGCGAAGCCAAATACGCGCCCACGGCCGACGCCGCCGCCGACGAGGGGCAACGCCTCCGCGCCGCCCTGGGCACCTTGCGCGTCCGTGTCGAAGGCGACGGCGCCGCCGTAAGAGTCGACGGCCGCGCGCTGCCGTTGGTTGGCGGCGAAGCCGTCGTGTGGCGCGACCCCGGCGCCGTCACCGTGGACTTCGTCGCTGCGAGCGGCGCCAAGCAACGTCAGAGCGCCACCCTCGGCGCCGGCGCGTCGGTCGCGATGACCTTCTCGGCCGAAGGCGCCTCCACGGTCGCGGCGCCGCCACCGGCAGAAGTAGCGCCGGTGCCCGCAAGCCGTGGCTCATGGGCCGAGCCGGCGGCCATCGTGGCCGGCGGCGTGGCGCTCGCGGGCCTCGGCCTCTTCGTAGGTTTTGGCAGCGCCTCGAAGAGCACCTACGACCGGCTCGACGCTCGCTGCGGGCCCAACCGCTGCGGCCCCGCCGATCGCGCGGAGGCCGACCGCGGGGCGCAGCAGCAGCTCTTGGCCAACGTCTCGGTCGGCGTCGCGGTAACGGCGGCCGTCGCGACGGTGATCTTCACGGTTCTCGCGCTCGACGCGCGCGGTCGCCCGGCGGCGCCCCGGCCGTAGAGAACCATCGAACCGCGCCGGCAAGCGGCGCTTTCGCCGCACCTTCGCGCCCCGGCGCGGCGCCGGAACGGCTAGCCTAGCGGCGTGACTGCTGATCCGCCCGATCCGAACGCGACGGACGTCGCGACCTACGAACAACAAGTCGCCGCCGGCCGCCCCATCGAGCTCCGCCGCTTGGTCGTCGTCGAGGGCCCCGACAAGGGACTCTCCTTCGATCTCGACGCCAACGCGCCCACGCGAACGCTCGTGGGGACGAGCGCCGCGTGCCAGATCTTGCTGACCGATCGTTCCGTCTCTCGCCGGCACGCAGCCTTCGAAGCCACCACGCGCGGCACCTATCGCCTCACCGATCTCAGCTCCACCAACGGCACGTTCGTCGAAGGCGTGCCCATCGTCGAAGTCTTCGTTCGCGGCGGCGAGACGGCGCGCTTCGGGAGCACTGTGGTGCGCCTCGAGGCGGGCGTCGTGCCGGAGCAGACGCCGCTCCCGAGCGCCATGCGCTTTGGAAAGACGCTCGGCGCGAGCGTCGCCATGCGCCGGCTCTTCCCGCTCTGCGAGAAGCTCGCCAAGGCCCGCGTGCCCCTCGTCATCGAAGGCGAGACCGGTACCGGCAAAGAGGTCCTCGCCGAGTCGCTCCACGAGATGAGCGGCTCGCGCGGTCCCTTCGTCGTCTTCGACTGCACAACCGTGTCGAGCAACCTCATCGAAGCGGAGCTCTTTGGCCATGAGCGTGGCGCCTTCACCGGCGCCGAGCGCGCCCGGGCCGGCGTCTTCGAAGAAGCCGACGGCGGCACGCTGCTCATCGACGAGATCGGCGACATGGAGCTGGGGCTTCAGGCGAAGCTTCTGCGCGCGCTCGATCGCGGTGAGATTCGACGCGTTGGTAGCCAGAAGCAGATCAACGTCAACGTCCGCGTCCTCGCGGCGACGCGCCGCGACCTCGACAAGGAGGTCGCCGCCGGGCGCTTCCGCGACGACCTCTTCCACCGCCTCGCGGTGGCCCGCATCGAGTTGCCTCCGCTTCGAGAGCGTTACGGCGACGTGCCGCTCTTGATCCGCCAGTTCGTCCTCGAGATGGGCGGCGACGCGCAACTCGCGCAAGCGCTCACCACGCGATACGCGGATTACTCTTGGCCCGGCAACGTTCGCGAGCTCCGCAACCTCGTCGCACGGCACGTGGCCCTCGGCCTCGACGCCGGCGACGAGCCGGGCCTCGAGCTCCTCGTGGCTCGCGAGCCACCGAGCGCCACCGGCACCGAATGGATCGAGTCCTTGGTCGCGCAGGGAGCGCCCTTCCCCGTCGCACGACGCCTCGCGCTCTCGGAGTTCGAGCGTCGCTACGTGGCCGCGGTCTTGGCCAAGCACAACGGCAACGTCTCGGCGGCCGCCAAGGCGTCGGGGCTCGCGCTGCGCTACTTCCGCCTCGTCAAGTCGCGGCAGAAGTAGCGCTGGCTCTCACGGCGCCTGCACGAGCGGCGTCACGAGGCCGCGAAAGCGTTCGCTCCAGCTGCAGGGCTTGTTCGTCACCGGGTCGAGCCGCACGATGCGGCTCTCGCCGCGCGCGTAGACCGTCGTCCCGTGGAGGGCCTTCACCTCGCCGGCGATCTTCAGGCTCGAGGTGCCGAGGTGTTTCGGCATGAGCTCCACGACGACCTCGCCTTCGCCGCGAAACGGCGACGTGTACTGGATGTGATGCTCGGCGACGACGTGGTGCTTGTCCGGGTTCGTCTTGATGTCGTCGGCCCAGCGAAAGCCCAGCTCATTGAAGAACTCACCGCGGGCCCGCTCCATGAAGAGGACGTAGCGGACGTTGTGCAGGATGTTCAGCGCGTCGAGATCGTCGAAGTAGACGCGCTGCACGGAGCGGTAGGGCACCTGGAGGGTCACCCCTCGAAACGTACATGACTTCGGCTCCCGGCCAGAGCTTCAGAGCCGCCGACGTCGCGTGCGTCTTCACACTTCTTCACGCCCCGCGTGGTGCCACCTTTACATGGCCCCCCCAACATGAGGCCTGTGCACGAGCCCGCCGATGTGGACGGGCCGCGCCAAGGAGGTTTCATGTTGGGCTTTGCAATCGGTGCGGCGTGCCTCTTCGGGCTCGCCATGACGTTCCGCCGCGGCGGCGTTCACGGCCATTTTCGTCATCCCCGCAGCAATCGCTTCCTGCGCCACGTCTTTCGTCGCCTCGACACGACGGCGGGGCAAGAGAAGGTCATTGTGAGCGCCGTGGAGGCGCTCCGAAACGAGGCGGCGAAGGCGCGCCAGGGACTCGCCGGCACCCGCGGCGAGGTCGCGACGGCGCTCCGAAGCGACGCCTTCGACGAAGTGCTCTTGGGCACCACGCTGGGACGCGTCGAGGGGACCGTGGACGCCATGCGCAAGGCCTCGCTCGACGCGTTCGCCGCCGTCCATGGCGTCCTCGACGAACGCCAGCGCGGGCTCCTCGCCGACCTCGTAGAACGTGGTGCGCCAGCGTGCGGCATGCAGCACGCGCATCCCTACCGGCTCTGAGCGGAGAACAACGACCATGAAACGACGCATTGCCATCGGCCTCTTGTCATTCGGCGCGCTCGCAGGGTTTGGGGCTGGCTTCTTCAGCCTCGGAGCTCGCGCTCACGCCCGCCACGCCGCCTTCGAACGTCACATTGCCGACGTCTGCACCGAAGCCGCCTTGCGCTCCCGATCGCGGGGCCCCACCGAACCCTGACGCAGGGCCCGGCGTCGTGGGATGATGCTCACCGGCCCACCGTCACCTGCCAGCTGCCACCATGACGCGCATCCTCCTCATCGACGACGACGTCCGCCTCCACGAGCTGCTCACGAGCTACCTGGAGCAGAACGGGTTCTCGGTCACCGGCGCCCACGACGGTCCACGAGGCATCGCGCTCTTGTCCCAATCGAGCTTCGACGCGGTGCTCTTGGACCTGTCCTTGCCTGGCATGGACGGCCTCGATGTCTGCCGCCGAATCAGGGAGAAGAACGCGATCCCCATCGTCATGCTCACGGCCCGCGGCGACGAGGCCGACCGCGTCGTGGGCCTTGAGCTCGGCGCTGACGACTACGTGCCCAAGCCGTTCAGCCCGCGTGAGCTCTTGGCCCGCCTTCGCGCGGTCCTCCGACGAACCTCGGCTGACATGCGCGAACGAAGCGACGTCAAGGTCGGCGAGTTGTCGCTCGACCCCGGCGCGCGCTCCGCGACGCTCAAGGGGCGAGCCCTCGACCTCACGGGGCTCGAGTTCGATCTCCTGCTGGGCCTCGCCAGGCGTGCCGGCCGCGTGGTGCCCCGCGAGGCGCTCCTCGAGGAAGCGGGGCGCGGAGACGTCAGCGTGGGCGACCGCACCGTGGACGTGCACATCTCGCACTTGCGCCAGAAGCTCGGCGACGACCCGAAGTCCCCGCGATGGATCAAGACCGTGCGCGGCATTGGCTACGTCCTCGTCAAGGACCTCGAGGCGCCTTGAGGCACAGGGCGCCGGGCGCGGATCCGAAGGCGCCGTTCTGCGCGCCGGAGCCGGCGCGGACCCGCGTACCGAGGGCGCTTCGTCGCGGCTTGCAGCGGCGCATCTTCGTGTCCTTCGGCGTCACGATCTTCATGACCAGCCTCGTCGTGTTCACGGTCATGCAGCTGGCAGGGGTCTCGGGGACATGGCGCCACGACGTGGATCGAGCGCGCCGCTTCGCGAGCCGCCAGTTGGCCGCCGTGTGGAATGATCCGCCGAGGCGAAGGGTCCTCGTCGGTGGCATCGCCGCCGACCTCGAGCTCGGCCTCTCGCTCTACGACGTAAACGGAGCGCTCCTCGAGAGCGCCGGCGGCGTGTGCACGCGCCGCGCCATTCAGGTCAAGGTCTTCGACCCCGGCACCGGCGTTCGCCTCGGTCGCGCAGACGTGTGCCCCACCGGCGCGATGCTGCCGACGACGCAGCGAGCGCTCCTCGGCTTCGGCGTCGCGCTGGTGACGTTGTGGGCCGCCTCCGGCATCCTCGCCCGGCGCTTGTCCCGTCCCCTCGCCGATGTTGCCGAGGTGGCCCGTGAGATCGGTCGCGGCCACCTCGAGAGCAAAGAACGCCTCGCAGGGCGGCGCCATCGGGACGAAACGGGCATCGTCGCCGACGCGCTCTACGAGGCCGCGACCCGCATCGACAAGCAGCTCGCCGATCAACGAGCGCTGCTGGCCGCGGTATCGCACGAGATTCGGACGCCGCTGGCGCGCATGCGCTTGCTTGTCGAGCTCGCCGAAACGGCGCCCCAGAAGCTTCCAGAGATCGACCGCGAGATCGTGGAACTCGACGCCCTCGTGGCCGATCTCTTGGCCGGCGCTCGCATCGACTTCAGCGCCCTAAAGCCCGTCCCCATCGACACGACGGTCCTCGTTCGCGGCGTCCTTGAGCGCGAAGGCGTCGACCTCTCGCGGCTCTCGGCGCCCGACGCGATCTCCGTCATCGGCGACGCCACGCTGCTGGGCCGCGCCGTCACCAACCTCGTCCAGAACGCCATCAAGCACGGTGGCGGCATCGACCGCGTCGAGATAGCCCGCGCTGGCGAGCACGTGTCGATCGCCTTCCTCGATCGAGGCCCGGGCATCGCGCCGGGCGATGAGGCTCGCCTCTTCGAGCCGTTCTACCGGCGCCCCGACGCAAAAGGGGGCGGCTACGGCGCCAGCGTCGGGCTCGGTCTCACCTTGGTGCGGAGAATCGCCGAAGCCCACGGCGGCCACGCCTTCGCGGAGGCGCGCGAGGGTGGCGGCGCGCGGATGGGCTTCGTGGTGCGCGCGTAGCGGCGACGAGCGACGCGCTTGCTGGTCGGCGAACGGTCACTTTCGACTTCGAAAGATCGCGCCCTCTTCGGTCCAGTACATCTGCGTCGCGTCGACGGCGATGCCAAAGGCGCGACGCGCGTGGCGAAGGACCGCGACGCCCGTCGCCTTCTCGACGGCGTAGATCCCGGTGGCGGTGGCCACGTAGAGGTGTGTCGCGTCGGCCGTCATGGCGACCGCCGAGGAACCGCCGACAGACGGGATCGTCGGCCCCTTGCCAGCGTCAAAGAGCACCGACTCGACGGACCCGGCTTGGTTCGCGACGTAGAGCCGATCGCCGTCGAGGTAGAACTCCTGCAGCGGGAGGATCGTCGCCTTGCCCACGGCCGTGGCCGTAGACGTAAGGGTGCCAGCCCCGTCGTCCACGACGGAGAGGTCGTAGATGAAGACTTGCGTGGCGCCCACCGAGGACGCGAAGAGCGTCGTCCCTGAAACCGCCATGGCGCTGGCGGTCGTCGGTTCGGCCACGGGTCCCAAGGTGCCCGTGGCCCGCGGCGCCACTTGAACGCTCGACGTCGTGGCCACGGCAAACCACGAGGGCGACGCGGCGGCGGCCGTCAAGTCGTTGGTCGTGCTGACGGTCGCGAGGCCGCCGTCGGCTTTCACTTCGGACACTGGCAGCGAGCTCGCCGCGGCTCTCGTGTCAAAGGCAAGCGTGACTCCTCCGTCGCCGCGCGATTGCCTCAGCGCCGGTAGTGTCAACGCCTCGGCCAACGTGCTCGGGACGCCGCCCGTCTTGGCCACCGCTCGCAGGGTTCGGCCCCGCCCCGCGTCAGGGCCCGCGTCGCTGCCAGCCTCGGCGTCAGCGCCAGCATCGGCGACGCCCAGCTCAGTCCACACGAGCAGCGGCTCGACGAGCGCCAACGCGCGCGGCTGCACGAGGCCCGTGACGACGAGCTCCGGGCAGTCGGGTCCCACGCACGACGGTGTGGGGCACGCGTCGCCAACGCAAGCGGCATCGACTGCGGCGCCATCGGTGGAGAGACCTGCGTCGTCAGGGGTGAAGCTCTCGAAGCGGTCGATGCCGGCGATCGCCGCGCAGGCAGCCAGCGCCCCGGTGAGCGCGGCGAACGTGGCAAGCGCCTCGATGCCCCTCATTGCGCCTCAATCTGTCACGAAGCGCGGCTGTCGTCGATCGGTCGGTGCGAAGAAGCGGTCGCGGAACGCGCCCGGGGCGCGCCGCCAAACGCCATCGGCGGCGGTGGCGTCAGCGCTCGTCGCGGGCCCTAAGGGCGGCTCGCGCCAGGATGCCCACCGCCGGCGCGAAGGCCGCGAAGCGCGCATCCTTCGTGTGCCCGTGGCGGTAGCGCCAGTAGATCTGCGCCGCAACGACCGCCGTTCGATAGTGCGCGAAGGCGTGGAAGAACGGCAGCGAAACGGGCTCACGCCCCGAGCCTTCGGCCCACCGGACGACGAAGTCGGCGCGCGACAGGCTCCCCTCGAGCATCGTGGGACCAAAAGGCAGCGCGCGCATCTCCTCCGGGTCGGTGGCCTCCGTCCAATACGCGAGGGCCGTGCCGAGGTCGGTCATGGGCTCTCCGTAGGTCGCCATCTCCCAATCGAGGACACCGACGATCTTCGTAGGGGCTACGGCGTCCAACACGAGGTTGTCGAACTTGAAATCGTTGTGCACGAGGCCAGGCGCCGTCGCGCCGACGCCGGCGACGAGCGCCGCTTGGAGCCACGCCTCGACCTCGTTCATTTCGGGCACGTCGTCGGGCCGCGCGTCGGCGTACCGCTTGATCCACCCTCTCACCTGCCTCTCGACGTAGCCCTCGGGGCGCCCCAGCTCGGCGAGCTCGGCCTTGACCACGTCGACGCGGTGCAACTCGGCGAGCGTGTCGGCGACCGCCAAGCCGAGCGCCCGCAGGTCACTGGCCGCGAGCGAGACCCCTTGCGGGAGCGCCCGCCCCCGGAGCACGAGGCCACGAATGCGCTCCATCAGGTAGAAGGGCGCCCCGAGAACCGCGTCCGCTTCTTCGTAGACGAGCGCGCGCGGCGCCTTCGGAAACACCGCCGAGAGGCGCGACAGAATGCGAAACTCGCGGCCCATGTCGTGAGCGCTCTTCACGCGATTGCCGAAGGGCGGGCGCCGCAAGACGAGCTCGCGGCTCCCGACTGTGACGAGGTACGTCAGGTTGGAGTGACCGCCGGGAAACTGCGAGACGGTCACGGGGCCGGCAAACTCCGGCGCTCGCTCCCGCAAGAAGGCCTCGAGCTTCGCGACGTCGACTTCCTCGCCGGGCCTCACGGCGCGCGCTTCATCGACGAGGCTCACGGCTTGGCCTCACCGCGGTAACGCTTGAGGATGCGGCGTCCCACGGACACCTTGTGGACTTCGTCGGGGCCGTCGTAGACGTGAGCGGCTCGCTCGTGGCGGTAGAAATACGCGAGCGGCGTGTCGTCGGTGAGACCGAGGGCGCCGTGCACCTGCACGGCGCGATCGACGACCTTCGAGAGGACATCGGCGGCGAAGAACTTCACGAGGCCGATGGAGTCACGCGCCGCCTTTGCGCCCCCCTCCTCGAGCTCGGTGGCCGCTCGCAAGATGAGGAGCTTCGCCGCGTCGATCTCCGCGCGCGACTCGGCCACCCAAGCCTGAACCAGTTGCTTGTCGGCCAGGACCGAGCCCGGCTCCATGTGCCGCGACGCCGCGCGGCGGCACATGAGGTCAAAAGAGCGCTCCGCGATGCCCATCCAGCGCATCGTGTGGTGAATGCGGCCCGGCCCCAGTCGCTCTTGCGCGATCGCAAAGCCGGCGCCACGGCCACCGAGCAGCGCGTCTTTGGGAACGCGGCACCCGTCGAAGAGCACCTCCGCGTGGCTCGCCCAGCCGTCGCCCGCGTGGCCCATGACGGGAATGTTTCGAACGATGCGAAAGCCGGGCGTGCCCATGGGGACGATGAGCTGGCTGGCCCGCAGGTGCGGCGGCGCCTCCGGGTCTGTCACGGCCATCACGATGGCGAAGGCGGCGCCGTCGGCGCTGCTGGTAAACCATTTGCGGCCCGAGAGCAGCCACTCGTCCCCCTCGAGCGACGCCGTCATGGCGAGCTCGGTGGGATTCGACCCGGGTCGATCGGGCTCCGTCATCGCGAAGCAGCTCCGCGCGTCTCCGCGCACGAGCGGCGCGAGGTAGTCCGCCTTCTGCGCTGGCGTACCGAAGAGCGCGAGGATCTCCATGTTGCCGGCGTCGGGCGCCTGGCAGTTGAACGCCACATGACCCAACGCGCTCCACCCCAGCTCTTCGCTGATGCGCGCGAAGTCTACGAGCGAGAATCCCGCGCCGCCGTGCGCCTTGCCGAGCTGCGGGCACAAGAGCCCCAGAGCCTTGACCTCTTGCCGAACGCGGCCGAGCTCGTCTTCGACGGCCTTGAAGCTGCCGGTGCGAAAGAAGGTGGCCTCAAGCGGCAAGAGCCGCTCGCGAACGATGGGTCGCATCAAGCGCAGCGTCGCCTCGAGATCGGTTCGCGTCTCCATGGGCGCGAGCGTAGCCGTGATCGCGGACCAAGGCATCGCCGTGTGCTACGCGGCGTGGTACGCGGCGTGTTACAGGAGGTCCCATGTCGAAGCGACCGCCCCGCCGCGAGCGCCGCGCACAGGAGCGCGAGGTCACGAAGCTCGTCCGAGAGCGCGAGCGGCTCGCGGCGCTGCTGCCCGGCGGCGCCCCCTCGCGCCCCGTGCCGCTCTCCACGGCGTCGCTCGTGGAGGTCACGGCGAAGAAGACCCCCTGCCCGCTCTGCGGCGGCGAGCTGCGCGTCGACGAACACGCGGCGGAGAGCCACGGAGGCGACATGCTGCGCGTCGTACGTGTGCACTGTCACCCGTGCGGCGCCAAGCGGTCGCTCTATTTTCGTATCGCGCTCATGCAATAGGCGGACGATCGACGGGACGACTCAAGGCGCGGCTACGTCGTCTCGAGCTCGCCGAGGATACGCGCGAGGAAGCGAACGACGGCGCCGCGCTCGCGCCACGACGGCTCGCCGTGAATTTCGACGTGTTGAATGATGGGGCTGACGAGCGCATCGCGAAGCTGCGTCGCCGGCACCTCGCTCGCCAGCCACGCGGTCTCGGTCGGCGGGATCACCGAATCGCCGGAGCCGTGCAAGAGGTAGACGGGCACCCGAATCCCGCCGAGCTTGCCGTGAGGTGAGGCGGCACGAAAGTCTTGCGCGCGCTCCTCGGTGACCTTCGCAATGAGCGGCGCGAGCGCGGCCCGATCGCCGGCGATCAGCTCACCAAAGCGGTGTTGCCCTGCCTCGGAGAGCCCCTTTGCCAGGCGGTCCGCGTCGCCGCCTCTCTCCCAAAGGCGAAGGCGCATCACGTCCCGTGCCCGAGGGACGTCTTCGGCGGAGAAGAAGCGCTCGGCGCTGCCGTAGGCCACGACGAGGGGGCCGTACTCGTGCGGTCGCATGGTGACGGACCGCCCGTCCGGCGTCGTCGTGGCCCCGTCCGCGAAGAAGCGCGTCACGCGACCGAGGTCATCATGCGCGCCAACCGCCACGACGACGCCGATGCCACGGCTCGTCGCGGGGTTCGACGCGGCGACGAGCGCGAGGCCCCCCGCAAAACTGAACCCCATGAGGCCCACGCGAGGGCGACCAAGGCGACTCGCGAGCGTACGCGTCGCGACGTCGATGGTCGGCACGCTCGCCGCGTCGATTCGGTAGTCGGTCAGCGCCTCGATGCGCGGCGTCAGCACGACGAGGCCCGAGGCTGCGAGCGCCCTCGAGAAGCGCCCCAGCCGTGGCTCGTCGATGCCGAGGCGATGGATCCCGTGACAGAGCACGATACCGGGCGCCGACGCCGGAGCGTCGACCGACGCGTAGAGGCGTGCCGGCACAGATTGGTCGCCGACATCGAGCGAGAGTTCCGTCACGGCCAGGCGCTCATTGGGCCCCGCCTCTCCCGCGAGGCGCGTCAGCGTGCGGACAGCGCGCCCTGTCTGCGTGGCAGCGTCGGCCGTCATCGCGCCGACGAAGAGCAGCGGGAGGAGCCAGCGGCCGCGCATCCGCTAAGGGTACACCGATGGCAGCGCCGGCTCTGAGGCGCCGTCAGCATGCACACACGGCCCCGTGAGATCGGTCCCTGGAACGAAGGGCGCGTCGCGGAGGCGCTCGTAGAGGCGAAGGTCGCGCGCGCCCCCGATCAACCGAAAGCGCGGGCCGGGCAGGCCCTCGAAGAACGGGCGCTCGCGACCTCGCACGAGCACGAAGTCGTAGTACGGCCCGTCGCTGGTGTTCCGATACTGGCAGGGATCGAAGTCCCAAAACACGATGGGCTTGGCTGGCGGAGCCGCCCCCTTGCGGTAGCGGACAGGCCAATGGGGGAGCTCGGAGAACGAGAACGAGGCGAGGCCGCCGTACCGAGCGCGGTAGTAGGAGCCGATGTGGAGGTGCGGAGCGATCTTCGTGTAGCGAGAACGAGGGTCGAAGATCAGCGACAAGAGTCGCTTGCCTTCCGGCAGGTTCCTCAGAACCGTGTCGATGTGGCGCCCCTCGTCGCGCTCGAGCCGAACCATTTCGACGGCGCTCGTCGCGGCGAGCCCGAGGGCGGCCACCGCCACCGTCGCCACCGAGAGCTCGCGCCAGCGGCCCGGCGGCGGCGCCGCGAGCAGGACGAAGAAGGCGCCTACGAACGGCGCCATGCGCAGGTCGAGGATGAACGCAAAGCCCACCTGCGTGGGCAACGTGAAGTAGAGGAGCCCGACGGTGAGCACGAGCGAGGCGGCGACGCGTCCATCGGCGCGCTCCACCTCGCCCCGCACGCTCGAACGCGCGGCGACGATGGCCGTGCCGATGCCGACCCAAGCGACGAGCGCGAAGACGTCATCGAAGGTCGTGGTCCAGAAGTCGTGCATCCACAGCGGCAGCTGCCCTAAGAGGTGCATCTTCGGCAGAAACCGCACGGTCTCCGCGTGAGCGCCTTCACGCAAATCCGGATGCGTCACGCTGCTCGACGCCGCGAAGAGCAAGGCAACGAGCAGTGATGGCGCAAGCCACGACGAGCCTCTCGCAAGTTGGCGCACCCCGCTGAGGGACCAAAACACGGGCGCGTCGGGTCGCCTGAGCCCGACAACGACGACGCCCGCCGCGAGGACGAAGAGCAGGTAGCTCGAGAGGTGCAGGTAGAAGATCGCCAGCGTGAGGAGGGCGAGGCGCAGCCCGTCCTTGGCGAGCGGCGCCGCGGCGCGAGCTCGTTTCACGACGAGCGAGAGCGTGAAGAGCGTCACGGGGATCGACGTCACGAACGGCAAGAGCCCCTCGGCGAGCGCGCGGTTCCAGAAGAGAAGGACGCCGAAGAGACCGAGCCGTGGATCACGACCGAGCGAGCGGAGAAGCGCCGCCAGCGCGTACGGAAAACCGATGGCCGTCGCGACGACGATGACGAAGTTCGCCCGCTCCGCGGTGCCGAGCGGGAAAGCGAGCGCCGCGCCAACGAGGTCGTAGAGAAAGTACTGAGTTCGTAGCAGTCCCTCGACGACGAAGTTCTCCTGCGAGCGCCAGCTCGGCGTCCACCAGTGGCGGAGCGTGGCGATCACCGCGACGTGCTCGGGAAGGTCGGCGAACGGCAGGTGTTTCGTCAGCGCCAGCGGCAGGGCGCCGGCGAGCGCAATGACTCGAAAGATGAGCGTCCACGCGCGTGACATCGCGGCGGCCCCCTCATCCTCGCTTCGAAGCGCGGTCACGTTGTGAATGCGCCCTAAGGCTGGACGAACTCCTGCGTCGTCCCTTGGATCAAGACGCATCGATCGTATTGGAGGCGGCAGCGCGTCACGGCGTGTCGCTTGTTGCAGGCGACGGGGCCGGCGGCGCTGACGGCGACCCAGTCGGCGTTTCCGTCGCACGGGCCGGAGGCACCGTACGCCGACGTGCCATAGAAATAGGGATCCGCATGGCCGGTCACGTCGTTTGGGTTCGCGCCCGGCGTCGACAGGTAGGGAACGAACGTCGCTCCGCCGCCGCGCGAGTACTGGAAGAAACCGCCTGACGCGACGCACTGGCTGTCGTCTCCGAGGTACGCACACTGCGTCGAGTCGACCACCGGGAGGCAAACAGCGCCGTCGGGCTGCTTGTCGATCTCAACGCAGTTCTCGTCAGCCTTGCATCGCGTCGTTGCACTGCAGGTGGCGCGACACTCGCCGTTGAAGAAGCGACTCTTCGCTCCGCACTGCGTTCCTCCTTCCGTCGCGCCAGTACCGATGACGCCGCCATCCAGGTTGCCATTGACCACGAGGCCGCCCGAGCTGCACGCGAGCAGGACGGCAGCGGAGAGGAGGAGTGAGACAAGCCGTTCGTTCATAGGGGCCCCCAAGGGACGCGACCATCGCAGCCGCCGCGCGGAGCATCAAGCATGCCGACGCATCATTTGCGAGCCTGTGCGCCCGGGACCCGCTCGACGCCCTGACAGCGGCGTCGCGCTGGCGCGCGCGCGGAGGGCGATACGAGAGCGAACGGTTCGACCTGCCGCCGACGCGAGCCGCCCGCGAGACGGGCAAGCGGGGCACGGTTTCCCGGCGGACGGCACAACACGGCACACTGGCAATCCAAATTGGCGGTCATTTCCGGACTATCGCGTGGCACGCTGCCTGCTCTACGAGCGTTCGGAGGCTATCCCATGCGTACCCTTGGAATGTCACTCGTCCTCGCTGCCAGCGCCTTTGCCGTAGGTTGTTCGGGCTCCTCGAGCACGACCCCCGGTGGCGACGCCGCGTCGACTCGCGCGACCCTCCGCCGCGCCTCGAGCTGCGCGGACCTCGAGCAGTCGCTCAAGGCTGATGCGCTCGGCAAGATGAACAAGGCCGTTGACGCCCAGATCCGCAGCATCCGCAAGTACGGCTACGGCGGCGGCATCGCCTTGAACGCCTCAGTGGGCGCCCGCGGCGCCGCTGAAGCCACGGGCGGCACCGCCGCGCCGCAAGCTGCCACCGACGCATCAAAGGCGAGTTCGTTCTCCGAGACGAACAAGCAGGTCGCCGGCGTCGACGAGGCTGACTTCGTCAAGACCGATGGAAAGTACATCTATCTCATCCACGGGCAGAAGCTCGAGATCCTCAACGCCTGGCCCGCCGCGACGCTCGGTGAAGCCTCTGCCATCGACATCGAGGGTGAGCCGACCGAGATGTTCCAATGGGAGGGCAAGGTCGTCGTCTACTCGCGCGTCGATGGCGCGCCCATCTACGCGGCCGCGGGCAAGAAGCCGCGCTCGCAGTTCCAGGACTACGCCTACGCCGGAGGCGGCATGACCGACGCGGCAATGCCGTACCCCGGCGGCTCCGGCTGGATGTCGAACCCGCTCACCAAGATCACCGTTATCGACTTGAACGGCGCGGCGGGGACGGTCTCTCGCGAGCTCTATTTCGAAGGCAGCTACCTCTCGTCGCGACGCATCGCCGGCAAAGTCCGGACGGTGCTGAACGGCGCGGCACCCGGTCCTGTGCTCAAGGGCTACCCGGAGACGCCGGCCATCGTCCAACAGTCGCAGACGTACCCCACCTACCCGGCACCCGAGACGCCGGGCACGCCGACGAAGGGCGGCACGCCGACGCCGACGCCGGCCTCGACGCCGACCGAAGCGCAGCTCAAGGACGCGTGGATCACGGCGTACGAGGGCCTGCGCTCCGAGAACGCCGCCAAGATCCAAGCGAGCACCGTGACCGACTGGGTGCCCTACACCTTCACGAAAAACGGCGGGGCCGTCGAATCCGGCTCGATCGCCTGCGAAGACTTCTACCTTCCGACGCCGGGCACCACGCAATACGGCCTCACGCACGTGCAGACCTTTGACGCGACCAGCAGCGCGTCGGCGGTTCACGCCGCCGCCATCGTCGGCCAGGCGGACACCGTCTACGCCAACGAGAAGACCCTCGTGCTCGCGTCGCGCGGCTGGATCGGACCTGAGATCTACGAGCTCTTGGCCGACGCGAACGTGGGCGTCACGGGCGGAAGCACGGCCACGGTCGGTGTGGCTCCGCCGCCGGACGCGACCAGCAGCAGCGGCGGCGGAACCGCCGGCGGCGTCGGGACACGCAGCGTCGGCCTCCAGACGATGCCGGCCCCCATCGGCGGCGTCACGACGCTCTCGATGAACCTCACGCACCTCCACAAGTTCGACATCGGAGCCAACCCCGACACGGCCCTCTACGTCGCGTCCGGTACCGTGGCGGGCAACATCAAGGACCAGTTCTCGCTCGACGAACGCGCTGGCGCCGTCCGCGTCACCACCACCGAGCAACGCGGCTACGCCGTCGCAAAGGGCACGACGCTCCCGCCGAACGCGAACCTGCCGCGAACGGCGAACCACGTCTTCGCGCTCGAGGAGAAGGGCGGCGCCCTCGTCACCGTCGGCGACGTCGGCGACCTCGCCCCCGGCGAATCGATCATGTCGACGCGTTTCGTGGGCGACGCGGCCTACGTGGTGACGTTCCTCCAGAAGGATCCGCTCTTCGTCATCGACATGAAGAACCCACGCGCGTTGTCTGTCCTCGGGCAGCTGACCATCCCCGGCTTCAGCTCGTACATGCACCCCATCGACGACACGCACCTCTTGACCATCGGGCGTGACGGCGGTCTCGCGCTCCAAATCTTCGACGTCACCAACCCCGCTGCGCCGACCCAGTCGCACAAGTTCGTCTACACGAACGACTACGGCTACTCGGAAGCGGAGAGCAACCACAAGGCGTTCACGTACTTCGCCGACAAGAAGCTCTTGGCCTTCCCCTTCACGGGCTACGGCCCCACCTCGATGAAGAGCACGCTCGAGCTCTTCAAGATCGACGCCGCGGCGGGCATCCAGCGGGTCGGCGCCGTTGACCACACGAGCTTCTTCGGCAACACGGTCAACCGCGGGTATTGCGGCGGCTACTACGAGCCCTCGGTCCGTCGCGGCATCTTCCTCGACAACGTCGTGTACTCGGTGAGCTACGGCGGCGTCATCGCGAACGACGCGACGACGCTCTCCTCGCTTGCATCCTACACGCTCAAGGCACCAGTGTTGGCGAGCTACCCCGGGTGTGGCGGCGGCGTGCCCGTCGAGGATTCGCCCGGCAAGCCGCTCTGACGCGAGCGCGGGCGACAAGTTCGCTCGGCCCATGAAACGCCCGGGCGTCCCCCCGGGCGTTTCGCCTTTTGTGGGCCGCGTGGGCGACGAACGACTACTTGCCCATCACCAGTTCGAAGGCGGGCGCGTCGACGCTCTGGGTCCCTCGCACAACGGGACGCCGCGGCGTCTGCACGGCGTCCATGATCGCCACCACCTGGTGGTAGGGCATCTTGTCAGGCACGTTAAGCACGGCTCGGTCGAAGGCTCGGTCCGTTGCAGCGCGATGCTCGCCGCCCTCGCGCCACATCTCGGTAACCTTCTCGGCGAGCAAAGGGAAGCGCCCTGCCCGCTCTTCGACGGGCACGTCGACGGGCGCTTGAACCTCGGGTCCGCGACGCCAACGGAGGACGAATTTCTCGCCCCTCGCCTCGACCTCCAGTATGCGCTGAGGCACCTCCGGCGTCGGCGTCGGCTCGCCTTGCGCGTTGGCCGTGGCGTCGAGCCGCTGCATGTTCGACCACACCGCCGTGATGAGAAGAAACGAAATGGTCACCATCATGAGGTCGACCATCGGTACGGCGTTGATTTCCGCGTCGAGGGCCCGCCTCGCACCGCCCCCTCCTCCAACACTCACTCCTGCCATGGTTTCCGCCTCCTAAGCCGCGCGTGATCGCTAGAGCGACGCGCTGACCCGTTCGATTGACAAGTCCGAGTGGAGAAGGTTCCCGCCGCGCTGCGGCCAGGTATCTTTGGCGCCACGTGACGGACGTGCTTCTCCTCAACATCGACGCGGGCGAGCTCCCGGCTGAGTCCCCCGAGCTCTACCGGCTGGCCGACATCGTGAACGTCGCGGTCGGTGGCCACGCCGGTGACGCGGTTTCAATCGCGCGCGCGGTTTCGCTCGCGAAGGCCGCCGGTGCAAGGCTCTTCGCGCACCCGTCCTTCCCGGATCGCGAACACTTCGGCCGACGACCGATGACGCTGCCCGCCGCGGTCTTGACCAAGACCCTTGAGGAGCAGCTCCGCGCGTTGCGAGACGCGGCCAGCGGGGCCGGTCTCGCGGTCGAGGGGATCAAGGCGCACGGCGCCCTCTACCACGCCGCCGACGGCGATCCAGCGCTCGCCGCACTCGTCGTCGACGTGGCGCGGCGCCTGCTCGGGCCGACCTTCGCGGTCATCGGCCCGGCTCGCGGTGCGCTGGCCCGAGCCGCGGCGGACGCGCGCGCGCGCTTCCTTGCGGAGGCCTTCGCCGACCGCGGTGTTCGCGCCGACGGCTCGCTCATCGCTCGCGGCGAGCCGGGCGCTCTCATCGTCGACCCCGAAGCGGCCGCGGCTCGGACCCGCGCCCTCGTGCGAGGCGGCAAGGTCGACACGATTTGCGTCCACGGGGACATGCCGTCGTCACTAAGCGTTGCCCGGGCCGTTCGCGCCGAGCTCGATGCCGCCGTGAGGCCGCCGTGAGCGCCGTTGCCATGGGCGACACGATGCTCCGCTTTCCTCGCCCCGACGGCGTCTCCGCCGAGGCGTTGCTCGATGCCCTGCGAGCCGAGGCGGGCGTCGTCGACGTGATCATCACGAAGGAGCACATAGGCGTGACGTTCCACGTCGGAGCGGTGGGTCGCCAAGGTGTCCTGGAACGTGCCCTCGCTCGCGCCGCGTCGCGCGTGGATGGGCCGCGCGCCCGGCCGGTCCACGTCGTGCGCGTTCGATACGATGGGGCCGATCTCGCCAAGAGCGCCGCGGCGCTGGGGCTCGCGGTTTCCGAGCTTGTGCGGCGCCACCAGCAAAGCGTCTATGAGGTCTTGCTCGTTGGCTTCTTGCCGGGCTTCGCCTACCTCGGCGAGCTGGAGTCGGCGCTGGCCCTTCCGCGCATGGCCACCCCGCGAGCTCGGGTTCCCGCCGGCTCGGTGGCCATCGCCGACAGGATGACCGCTGTGTACCCCTTCGCGAGCCCCGGTGGATGGCACCTCCTCGGAACCGCCATCGACTTCGTTCCCTTCGCGTTCGCGCTCGGCGATCGTGTTCGCTTCGAGGCCCAGTGACCTCCCTCGTCGTCCGACGCGCACAGGGACTCGTGACCGTCCAAGACGAGGGCCGACCCGGCTTCATGCACCTCGGCCTTCCGCCTGGTGGTCCCCTCGCCCCGTCTCGCTTCGGCTTGGCGAACGCGGCGGTGGGCAACGGACCGGGCGACGCGTGCGTGGAGGTCATCGGCGAGTTCATGGTCTGCGCGCAAGACGGGCCAGCGTGGGTCGCCGCCGACGGCGACGCCGCCACGCGTCTGCGACCGGGAGAGGAGTTCGCGGTCGGGTCTTCAAAGTCTGCTCGCGTACGGTACCTCGCGGTGCGCGGCGGCTTTGACGTGCCCGTGGTCTTTGGGGGTCGCGGCACGCTCCTCGTCGCGGGACTCGGGGGCCTCGAAGGTCGTATCCTTCGGCGCGGCGACGTCTTGCCCGTTGGCTCGCCGGAATTGTCGGGCCGCGATGCGAGAGCACCGACCGCGAGCGTTCAACCGAGCGATGCGGTCCGCGTTGTGGGGGGGCCCGATGGCGACGCCGACCTCCTCGCGCAGTTCCTGGCGACGCGCTACATCGTCAGCGCGCGTGCGGACCGCATCGGCGCGCGTCTCGAAGGTCCGCCGCTCATGTGGCGTGCGCGACCCGGTCCGCGTGCTTCCACGCCTATGGTCGCAGGAGCCATCGAAGTCCCTGGCGACGGCGTGCCCATCGTGCTTGGGCCCGACCACCCGACGACGGGCGGATACCCCGTCGTGGCCGTCGTCGTGCGAGCGGAGCTCGAGCGCGTCGTCGCAGCGCCACTAGGGACCGAGCTTCGCTTCTTCGCGTCGCACTGAGCGCGAGGCACCCTCCCGCCTCACCAGACGGGAACGAGGCCCGCTTCGCCGGGCGCAAACGGTACCCACGCGAGCGCGAAGCGGTCCACCGCGATGTCGCCCTTGCGGGGAGCAACCCGCGTTTCGACGATCGAGGGGAGCGAGCCCGCGCCTTCCCGCAACAGAGCGAGCTCGCCGTTCGCTTCGCCTTGGAGCTCGGTCCACTTGGCCCGAAGCTCTTCGGCGGTCTCCTCCGCTCGCAGCACGTCGTCCCGCTCCTTCGTCATGCGCTGAGCGTTGCGAACAGCGGACCCGGCTCGCGACACGTTGGCGCCCGTCAAGACGCCGCGCCCGAAGACGGCCCCGAGCACGCCGGAACCAATGGCCACCGCCGTGTTGACCGTTTGTCCTTGAACGTCGGCGCGCTCCTTCTGGACCTTCGCGTCGGCGGCTCGAATCTTCTCTGCGAGGCGCTCAAACTTGGGCTTGTACTTGGCATCGAGCTTGGCCATCGCAACGTCCCGCGCTTCGCGATGCGCATGCGCGAGCCTTGCCTGAAACTCAGCGAGCGACTCGCCGGCCCGTGACCATTCCCCCAACGCTTCGCACTCAAAGAGCGTGAGGCCGCGCTCCTGAAACGCGTGGGCGGAGAGCTGCTTCTGCCACGCGGCGGCGAGCTTGCCATTCACCAGAGGCGGCACCTCAAAGCGAGCTCCCGTGACGGGCTCACCGCCAGCAGCGGCGACGAACGGCAAGGTCAACGACGTGGCGTGCTCCCAACGCGGCAGGCCGTCGACGAAGGGTGCGACGAGCGCCAACGTGCGCCACTCGTCGAGCTTCGACTTCGCGTGGACGTAGTGGAGCTTTGCCACGGCCAGAACGCCGGGCCGGTAGACGACGCCTTCCGTCGTGACGCGGGGCGAGAAGAACGCCTCCGCGACATCACTGGCTACCGCAGGTCGGTCCTTGACGAAGCCGCCCGCGTCGTTGGTCGCAGGAGCTTGGTGGGCTTCGGCTTCGCCGCCGGCGCGCCGCGCGCTCATCAGCGCCGTCAGCTGTTCGCGCGCGAGCGGACCGCGAAGGTACGAGAGGCTGTGCCTCGACGCGAAGACGACGGGGCCGGCGGCGTGCACGTCGTGGCAAAGAAACGTGCGGCTCTTCAGCGATGACAGGGCGCTATCGAGTGCGGCACGGTCGAGGGCGTGGCCTGAGCCCGAGAGCGCGCTCTCGAGGCCGTCGAGGATGCGGAGTTTGTCGCGCTCCGTTTGGAGGCGCCCCAAGAACCAGGTTCCGCAGTTGCCGAGTCCCTTGTAGTCGAGGTCGACGGGGTTCTGCGTGACGAGCACGACGCCGAGGCCGAAGGCGCGCGCCTGCTTAAGCAGCGTCAGCATGGGTCGCTTCGATGGCGGCGCCGCCGTCGGTGGGAAGTAGCCGAAGATCTCGTCCATGTAGAGAATGGCCCGCAGGCTCGTCGTGCCGGAGCGTTGCCGCATCCAAGCGATGACGGCGCCCAAAAGACGCGTCACGAAGAACATGCGCTGTTCGTCGGACAGGTGCGCCAGACTCACAATGGCCAGCCGTGCCTTCCCGCCTTCGCCGGTCAACATGCGCCCTACGTCGAGGGGCTCGCCGCGCGCCCACATCGCGGCCGCCGGTGACGCCACCAGCGCGTTTAGCTGGGTGGCCAGCTCGCTCCGAGCCTTCGCCGGAAAGAAGGTCTCGAGGTCTAGAGCTCCGACGCGCGCAAACGGAGGCTTCTGGACCGCCTGAATCAGGCGGGGCAGATCCAGCTCGCGTCCCTCGGTGAAGGCCGTCGCCACGAGCTGCGAAACGAAGACATGCTCACGGCCACGCAGCTCAGACGGTGCACCTGCGAGCGTAAGGAGACTCGACGCAGCCCCCTCGACGAGCCCCGCGAAGGCCTCGGCGTCCTCGAGCACGTTGGCCGGTGGCGGCACCAACGCACCGAGCAACGAGAGCTGGATCCCCGCGCTGCTGCCGGGCGTGTAGACGACGACGTCGGACGCCTCGCGGAGCTTCTGGATCCGCGCTCCGTCCTGGCCCCACGCCGCGAGCCCGTCGCGCCAGCCGGCGGCGACGTCCTCGGCGAGCGCCGCCACGGTCTTGCCCTTGCGTCGGGCCTCTTCTTCCTCCAAGTAGGGCGCGAAATCCGACGCTTCGAGCTTGGGAAACGTCAAGAGGAGGTTCGACAGATCGCCCTTTGGGTCGATGATGAGCGCCGGCACGCCGTCGATGGCCGCCTCCTCCAAGAGCGACACGCAGAGACCGGTCTTTCCGCTGCCCGTCATGCCCACGCACAAGGCGTGTGTCAGCAAGTGCTTCGATTCGTAGAGGAACGGCAGGGCGCTCTCCGCCACGGCCTCCCCAATCTCGCCGGCCTCGCCGCTCAATCGTCCCAGGTAGAACACCCCGAGCTTCTCGTAGTCCACGGCATCCATGCGACGACGCTATACACCGCGCGAATCCATGGCGCGAGGCGCGACGTGGCGACGCGCCCGCACCGCGGCGCGCACCAGCCTCGGAGCGGGGTGGACGCGAGGCCGCGGCACTGGCACGACGGCGTCATGAGTCGCCCCACTTGGCAATGGAGTGCCGCGGAGATCACGCGCGCCGTCTCGAGGCGCGAACTCAGCGCGCGCGCCGTCGCCCTCGCAGCGCTCGAGCGGCTCGACGCCGTCAACGCGCGCACCAACGCCGTCGTCGTGACGCTTCGCGAAGCGGCCCTCGCCGACGCCGACGCCCTCGACCGCTCCCTGGCTCGCGGCGAGCGACCCCCGATCCTGGCGGGGGTCCGGGGCACTGTGAAGGACAACATCGACCAAGCGGGGCTCGCCAACGTCAACGGCGTCGCAGCACTCAAGACCGTGGTGGCGACGAGCGATCATCCCGTGGTCAGGCACTGGCGCGACGCCGGAGCCATCATCCTCGGACGAACGAACACACCGGCCTTCAGCTTTCGCTACGACACCAACAACGACGTCTACGGCCGCACCTGGAACCCGCGGGACCGCGAGCGCACCGTGGGCGGCTCGTCGGGAGGGGCCGCCGCGGCCGTCGCGACGGGCGCCTCTACCTTGGCCCACGGCAACGACTACGGCGGGTCGATTCGCTACCCCGCCTTCTGCTGCGGCACCCTCGGCCTAAGGCCCACCATGGGCCGCGTGCCTACCTTCAACGGGACCGCCACGACGGAGCGTCCCCCGACGGCCCAGGTCATGAGCGTTCAAGGACTCTTGGGGCGTCACGTCAAAGACCTCCGCATTGGCCTCGCTGCCATGGCGAAGTTCGACGCCCGCGATCCTTGGTGGGTACCGGCGCCGCTCGAGGGGCCACCGCTGGCGACCCCCGTTCGGGTAGCCATGACGCTCGGCGGCCAGCGATCGCGCGTGCATCGGGACGTCGAGGCGGCGGTTCGCGCGGCGGCGACGGCCCTCGCAAGCGCTGGTTACGAGGTCGACGAGATCGAACCGCCGAACCTCGAGCGCATCGACGAGCTCTTTCTGCTGCTGGTGCTGGCGGAGGTTCGTGAGCTCTTCGCCGCTGACATGACGAAGATGGGAGACGCCGAGCTGGCGCGAGCCATCGCCCTCAACCTCGACGTGACGCGACCGCTCGCGCTACCGGAGTACATGACAGCCTTGGCCGAGCGCGCCCGCTACCTGCGCGAGTGGCTCGTCTTCATGGAGCGGTACCCCCTCGTGCTGACGCCCGTCAGCCTCGCGCCGCCGTTTCGCCTTGGCTTCGACTGCACGACGCCGGAGGCGCATGGCGCGAGCGGCGCCGCGCAGCGCCCGCTCCGCGTCGTCAACGTGCTCGGTCTGCCCGCGTTGACCGTCCCCGTGGGGCTCACCGCCGGCGACGAGTCGACCCCCGCGGGGCTGCCGCTCGGCGTGCAGCTCATCGCGAGTCGGTAC
The DNA here is from genome assembly GCA_016703425.1 of Myxococcales bacterium. Lineage (NCBI taxonomy): Bacteria > Pseudomonadati > Myxococcota > Myxococcia > Myxococcales > Myxococcales bacterium. Next base: position 25,565 of record JADJCA010000030.1, on the reverse strand, counting down.
CGAGAGGACACGCTCTTCTCGGCCGCCGAGGCCCTCGAAGCGAGCTTCGGTGCGGGCCGCGTGATCGATCCATGTTGAGGCGGGTGGCCGGTGACGGGGCGACGCACGGCTCGACCTCGCGCTGGATCGTCGTGTCACCAGCGCGGAGGAGGCGGGGCTGATTTCGGCGGCGCGGCACGCCTGATCGCTGGCCTGGTCCGTGCTTGCAGCCTCACATGCGCGCCGCCCTGACGCTTCTCCTCTTGGCCTTGGTCGGCGCCGGTTGCGCCGATGCCTCCACGAGCGCAGGCGACGAGGAGAGCGAAGACGCCGTGGTCATCGACAACCGCACGCCGCTCGCAAGGGCTCAGTACCAAGCCAACGTCCAGTTCGCGAAGAGCTACGCCGCCAAGTGCCTCCGAACAGAGGGGACTCGTCCCCGTGTGCTCGTCACCGGCTTCGGCCGATTCATGCACATTCAAGACAACGCCACGGGGCGAATCGTCTCTCGGCTCTCGAGCCTCGAGTACCCCATGACGAACGCGCCGGAGCCGGGAGCCATCGACCCGCCCGACGCGCAGGCACGCTCCGGCACGCTCATGCGCATGCGTCTGCCCAAGATTGGCGAGGTCGACGTCTGCGGGATGATCTTGCCGGTCTTCTGGGACCTCGCCGCGATCCTCATCGCGAAAGAGGTGGAGGCCTTCAAGCCCGATCTCGTCATCATGAACGGCGTCGCCGGCTCGCGGCAGGAGCTCTACATCGAGCTCGGCTCCGTCAACCGCGCGATGCGGAGCTCCGACGGCTCCGACATCCTCGTCCCCTACGCGCCGGAAGGGCGCGAGCCGGAGATCATCCAACGCGCGCTGCCGACGCGCGGCCTTCGGATGTCCTGGGACGCGGTGCAGGCCGCGGCCGCGCTCTCGATTCGCGAGAGGGCCGACGTCGGCGACGGGGACCTCAAGCTCGGCGACGTCTTGACGGGAGCGAAGCTCGCCGGCTTTCCCCGCGGCGGCAACACGTACCTCTGCAACAACGTCACCTACGTGACCAACTACCTGATGGAGAATCCGCGGCGTCAGGTCACGCTCCTCAAGGCGCTCGACCGCTCGGGCCCCGAAGACGACTACGTCAAGATCAGCGTGTCTCATGATCTGAGGAAGACGCCACGTGTGTTCATGCACTGGCCCTCCGATCTCGTCGGCCACAACCCGCTGCTCGACGCCGCGACGGGCGTTCTCAAGGACGTCATCGACGCCCAGTTGATGGCGCTAAAGAGCGGTGTCGACGCGCCCACCGTTGGCGAAAACGGCCGCGCCGATCCGAGCCTCCAGGGCGGCGGGTTCTTCTAACCACACGGGCCTCCACGGCCCCCGAGTGGGCCGCGCTCCAGTCATCGGATCCGTTTGATCCGGGGAGCCACCGCGGAACGAACCAAGATTGCGCCGCGTTGTTGCGGCGTGACCTTTGCGACAGGGCCTGCGCCCGCGCGGTGGAGCTCGGGCCCACCAAAGCGCACCCAAGAGCATGCCGGCCCCGCTCGCCCTTCTCGTCACCTCCGCCGCCGCGCTAGCGCTTGGTGGTTGCACCGTCCTCACGGATGCGGACGGACTCGTGTCAGCGGGCTCGGCGGGTGCGGGTGATCCCGGTCGCGCGAGCGGCGCCGCGAGCGCAGCGCCCGGCTCGCCGGCGTCGGGCGCCACCGCCACCGGCGCGACCGATCCCCCGCCATCGAACACCGCCGCGTCTGGGCCGAGCACCGCAGCCCCGCCGACGCCTCTGGGCGCCAAGAAGAGCGGGCCCTGTTCGACCTGGAGCCCCGCGCCACGCTCGTGCGTCGACTTCGACAGCGGCTCGCTCCCGGCGCTCGCGCCGTTCCTCGTGGCGGGAACTCTCGCCGTCGACGAGGCCGTGCTGCTCTCGAGCATGAACGACGGCTCCTCGGGGGCCGCCTACCTTCGCCTGCCGCTCCAAGGCGGCTCGCCGACGCGCGCCGCGTGGTCCTACGACGTTCGACTCGACGAGGTCCAGACCACGAAGAGCGTCGAGTTCGGCGAGCTTGCGTTCAACTACGGCGGCGGCAGCGGCTGCGCCATCCAGCCCACGATCATGCAGGCGACCCTCTACATCAACCAATACTGCGAGGGCAGCGTGGGCTACTTGCAGGACAACCACGCCGCCATCGCCATCGAGCCGGGCGATGGCTGGCACCATGTCGCGATACGCGTCGACTTCGCGACCCGCACGGCCCACGGCGAAGTGACGCGCCCCGACGGCAAGAGCGGCGTCGTCGACTTTGCGCTCGACGCGCGCTTCGTGACCAGCGCGGCCGAGCTTCGCCCAGGCATCACGTGGTCGCCCGGCGGCGTCACGCCCGGTCACCGACTCCGCACGGACAACGTGGCCCTCGATTGGCAGTGATGCGAATTCAGTGCGCCAGCACGTACGCCTTGAGAGCCTCTCGCTCGACCTTCGTAAGTCCGTCGCACGTGAACGCGTGCCCTTCCGCGCGGAGCGACTCCTCCTGCACCTTTGGGCGATCCTTCAGGCAAAAGAGCTCATCGAGCGAGACCGAGCCGTTGTGGAGGAATCGCCTTAGCGCCCATGTGCCCACGAGGCGCGGCGACTTGACGCCGTGCTTGAGCATGCCCGGCGGCACCTCCGAAGACAGACCGCAACACGCGGCGCCGGACGTCGTCGGATCGATCCATTTTGCGAGGGCTCGGTCGGTGCCGATCTCATCGAACGAAAAGACGCGCTTGCCGCTCCCTCGCGGACCGTCATGGCACGTCGCACAGCCCTTGCTCGCGAAGAGCGATTGACCCTCCGCTACGAGGGCGGGCGCGGGAGGCGCTGGATTCGCCGGAGCCCTCAGCGAGTGCACGTATTCGACGAGCGGCTTGAAGGTCTGTGGCGTGGGTGGCGTCACGCCGCCGAAGATCGCAAAGCCTCGCAAGAACTCCTCCAGCGAGCCCGTGTCGCCGGTCCACGCGAGCATCGCGTCGGCCATACCGGAAGACTTGATCTCCGCTTCACGCGGGATCCCCCAGAGCCCCATCATCTTGCCGACGACGTGGACGCCATCGTCGATGGGCAAAGGCGCGATCACGAAGTCTAGGGTCCCCGGTCCCCATGACGCGTATTGGCGCTCCACCTCGGGGCTCATGCCCGGCTGCTTGAGCGACGCGAGCGGAAGGAGGGCGAGGCCAAACTTCGCCTTCAACGTCAAGCTACCGGCGATCTTGTCGAGCACCGGCTGCACCTTGGCGATGGCGCTCGCGTCGTGGTCGGCAGCCTTGGAGCGACCGAGACCGACGCTTGGCGCCAGTGAAATCGAGAGGATGTGACGCCCATAGTCGTAGTCGTGGTTGGGAGCTCCAACGGCGTAGCGGCCGTCCGGTAGCCGCCCGAAGTGGCAGCTCGCACACGTGAACGCGAGCGACTCGAACTTGCCTTCGAGGGGCGCCGTCGGCGCGAGGCCGAGCGGCAACTTGTCGGGAGACGACGGGTCGAGGATCATCCCGAGCTTCTCAAAGCCGTAGCCGAGTTCGTCGGGGAAGTTCTGCGCGAGAAACTTCAAGATCGCCGACGGCACGCCGGATGTACCGAACGACTCGTAGAAGTACATCCACTTGCCGCAGAGAAGCGTCGTCTTGCGATCAACCTGTCCCGCGCGGTAGCGGTCGCACGCTCCCTTGAGGGCGCCATGCTCGAGGATGGCGTCGAGATCGGCAGCAACGTTCGTGAGGCCCTCACTCTCATCGGGCTGCGGCGCAAACGGATCGGTCGCCCCCGCTGCGTCGGGCGTCGCGCTGGCGTCCCCGGCGACGGCCAATTCCCCCGGCGGCTTCTGGGCCCCCGCACCGAGCTCCTCGCGATCGCCCGATGGGGCCGCGCAGGCCGCGGCGACGACAACGGCAAGCCAGGGCGCGAGGCCATGGCGAATGAGCTTGAGAGCGTTCATCGAGAGGTCTTCCTTTCCGTTCGTCGGACCGGGGGCTTGGAGGGCCGCGCCCCTCGCGCGCGCCGCGACGGAGCACTGGGGCCACGACGAGCCCCATCCACCAGCTCCGCTTCGACAAGCGCCTGAAGCATCGGCAAGAGCATCTTTCGACGCACGAGGACGACAAGGCGCTCTGAGAGGCGCGTCGCCGCCTCCGTAACCTCGCCCAGGCGATCGCCGGCGCGGGGAACGACGCCGAGGCGAAACATCTCGAGCTCGACCTTCACGAGCTCCTGAATGGCGCGGACGTAGGGCGCGACGATCTCCGGCGGCAACATCTCCGGCGTGATGCCGGCGCGCCGCGAGTCCGCGAGGACGCGCAGGAGCGCCAGGTCTTCGCCACCGTAGACCACGTCGTCGCCGACCTTCGCGCCGGAGATCAGGCCCACGGCCTCGAAGAACGCGAGGTCGTCGGGCTTTGCGCCGGCACCGAGCAGCTCCGCTCGCGTTCTCGTTTCAGACGACGCCATGGACGCGAGCGTCTGCGCGATGGCGGCGCGGGCGTGCACGTCATCGCGCGCCGAGGGCCCGTCCGACAAGACCGACTTGATGACCCGCAGCGGGAGGAAGTGCTCTCGCTGGAGCGTCTTGATCTGACGAATGCGGCCCGCGAGCGCCGGGTCGTAGAACGCCATGTTCCGGCCCGTCTTGAGCTCGGGCTGCGGCAGGAGACCCTCGCGCAAGTAGTGCTTGATGGTCGCCGCCGGCACGCCGCTCAGGCGCGCGAGGGCCGACATTTTTACCGGTTTTTGTGGATTCGCGGGCAGGGTCATAAAGTGGGAAGTCGAACTTCTCACTTCCTAGTAAGCCCGAGCCTCGGTGTCAACGGCCGAAGGGAGGCCTCGGCGGCCCGTGCGGCAACCCGTCGCGGGATGTTTTCTCGTTGGGTTTGCCGCATCGGTTCGCGAAGATGCGCCATGGCCAACATCCTGATCCTCGGCGCCGGCATGATGGGGACTGCCTTCGCTTGGCCCCTCGTCGATGCGGGCCACACGGTGCGCCTCGTCGGCACGCACTTGGACGACGCCATCATTGCGGCGTTGAAGTCTGGCGAACCGCACCCAAAGCTGAAGCTCGCCGTGCCCACCGGCATCACACCCTTCGCTTCCCACGAACTCGAAGTCGCGGCCCGCGACGTCGACGCGATCGTCCTTGGCGTGAGCTCAGCGGGCGTCCGCTGGGCCGGCGAGAAGCTGCGCGACGTCATGCGCGATGACGTCCCCATCGGCATGATCTCCAAAGGCCTCGCGTGGAACGGCCGCGAGCTCGTCTCGCTGCCCGATGTGCTCGCGACGGTCCTCTCGGAGCGCGGCGGCGCCACCTTTGCGCCCGTTGGCGTCGGCGGCCCTTGCATCGCGGGCGAGCTCGCACGACGCGTCGACACCTGCGTCGTCATGACGGGCCGCAACGCTCGCCACGTGTCGGCCCTCGCGACCCTCGCTCGGGGCCCTTACTACCGGATCTTTCCTAGCGCTGACGTCGTCGGCGTTGAGGTCTCCGCGGCGCTGAAGAATGCCTTCGCCATGGGCGTCGGCTTCGCCGCGGGCTTGCACGAACGAGCCGGCGGAGCAGCGGGCAGTGTCGCGATGCACAACCACGAGGCCGCGGTGTTCGCGGAAGCCGCCGTGGAGATGGCGCGCGTGGTGACGCTGGCCGGCGGCCACGCCGAGAGCGCCGCAGGCCTGGCCGGCGTGGGCGACCTGAACGTCACCTGCAACGGAGGAAGGACGGGCCGTTTCGGTCGTTGGCTCGGCCTTGGCCTTACGCTTCCCGACGCCATCCTCAAGATGGAGGGCGCGACGCTCGAGTGCCTCGAAATCCTCGACGTCATGGCGGAGGCCGTTGCCGGTTGGGAGGCGCAAGGCAAGCTCCAGCCACGCGAGCTTCCGCTCTTGCGACATCTGATCGGCGTCGCCAAAGGGCGCCCCGCGCACCCCGTTCCCTTCGAGACGTTTTTTGGCGGGCCCTCGTGAACGGTCCGCTCGTCGTCGGCGTCGACGCCAGCACCACGGCTTGCAAGGCCATCGCCTTCGAGCTCGACGGAACGCCCGTCGCCGAAGGTCGGCGCGCGCTCGCCCTCGTCTCGCGAGGCGTTGACGGCTGGGAGCAGGACGCCGAGTCGTGGTGGACGGCAACCCTTGAAGCGCTCGGCGAGCTCACGACCGCGTTGGGGCCCGACCGAGAGCGCGTTCGCGCCATGGCCGTCGCCCACCAACGGGAGACCTTCGTCATGACCGATGCGGCGGGCGCCCCGCTCCACCCGGCCCTCGTGTGGATGGACGCACGATGCAAGGATGAGGTCGCGCGGGCAACGACCACGCTCGGCGCCGAACATCTCCACGCGGTGACGGGCAAACCGCCGTGCGTCACACCGTCCTTCTACAAGGCGTCGTTTCTCTTGTCGCGCTTGGCGCCGGCGCTTACGCGCGCGCGCCCTCGCCTTCTCGACGTCCACGCGTTTCTCGTGCAGCGCCTGACGGGCGAGTTCGTGACGTCGCTCGCGTCGGCCGATCCGCTCGGACTCGTCGACATGAAGGCGCGCGATTGGTCCGACGAGCTGCTCGGCTACCTGTCGCTCGATCGCGGGAGCGTTCCGACCCTCGTCGAGCCGGGCGCGCCGGTGGGCGCTTTGCGCAGCCACGTGGCCGACCGAACAGGGCTCCCCCCACGGGACGCTGCGCGACTACCGGGTCGATCGCGCCTTTCGAACGCTCTACGGCGCGCTCCCAGGAACGTACTTCCTCGAAACGGATCTCAAGGGCGGGACCTTCACGCTGTCATGGCTCGCAGAGAAGTGGCTGCGACGAAAGAGCGCCAACGACAGCGCGACGGAGGCGGAGCTGCTCCGCGAGGTGGAACATGAAGCGGCGCGCTTGCCCTTGGGGACCGACGGTCTCTTCGTGGTGCCCTACTGGAACGGCGTCATGAATCCCTATTGGGACGACGACGCTCGCGGAATCGTCGTGGGCCTCTCCGGCGAGCACGGACCGGCGCACCTCTACCGCGCCATCCTCGAAGGCCTCGCCTTCGAACAGCGCCTCCACACGCGCGCCGTGGAAGGTGCCCTCGGCCACCCGCTCCGCGAGTTGGTCGTGATGGGCGGCGGCTCCAAGAGCGACCTCTTCTGCCGCATCGTCTGCGACGTCATGGCTCGACGCATCGCGCGCACGAAGACGCCAGAAGCGACCGCCCTCGGGGCCGCGATGCTGGCGGCCGGTGGCGCGAGCCTCCACGCAGGCGTTTTCGCCGCGGCGACCGCGATGGCGCGCGCCGGTGGCGCCTTCGAACCGACCGCCGACGCGGCCCGCTACGACGCGCTCTACGAGCGCTACCGAGCGATCTACCCGGCGCTCCGGCGGCCGACGTAGCGTTCTGCGGCCTCCTGGGCGCCCTGCGACGCCTTAAGCCGCGTGCCCTATGAACCGCGGGTGCCCCTTGCCACGGGTTGTGGTAAGGGCACGGCCATGGCGGAAGCTCGCGTCGCCGAACAGACCACGTCGCTGCGTGACTTGCTCGCGCTGACGAAGCCCCGGATCACGGCCATGGTCCTCGTGACCACCGCCGGCGGCCTTTGGCTCGCGCCGGAAAAAGTGCCGCTCATGGCGGCGCTCTTGACCGTCATCGGCACCACGCTCGTGGTCTCGGGCGCCAACGCGCTCAACATGCTCCTTGAGCGCGATTCAGACCGGTTCATGCTGCGAACACGGAACCGCCCGCTCCCCGCCGGTCGCATGTCGCCGCGCGTGGCCCTCTGGGTCGGCCTCGCGGCGAGCATCGTCGCCCTCCCGATCTTGGCCATCGGCGTGAACCTCACGACGGCGTTCCTCGCGGCCCTTGCCAACGTCAGCTACGTGCTGGCCTACACGCCGATGAAGCCGCGGTCGCATCTCTCGCTGTTCGTCGGCGCGGTGCCCGGCGCGATCCCTCCGCTTCTCGGCTGGACGGCCGCAACGTCGCGCGTCGACGTGGGGGGGCTCGTCCTCTTCGGGGTGCTGTTTTTCTGGCAAATTCCGCATTTTTTGGCGATCGCCCTGTTCCGCCGTGAAGACTACGCGGCGGCGGGCCTCAAGGTGATGCCCAACGAGGCGGGCGTCGCCGCGACCAAGCGCGCGATGGTCAACTACACGGCGGCGCTCGTCGCCACGAGCCTCCTCGTCTTCCCGCTCGGTCTCGCCGGCAAGGGATACCTGGTCGGCGCGTTCATCATCGGCTGCGTCTTCCTCGGTTGGGCATGTTACGGCCTCGGCCGTGCTGACGTGCCCGTTCCCTCGAAGGATCGCTGGGCCAAGTCCTTCTTCGCCTACTCGATCGTCTACCTCCTGGCGCTCTTCGCGTTGCTCGTCGCCTTCCGGCCGTGAAGGGGCGTCGTAGCTGGATCGCGCCGGCCATCGCCGCCGCGGTCTTGCTTGTCCTGCTGCTCGCCGGCGCGCTGCTGCGTGGCCGCTCGTCGACCTTCACGGAGCTACGGGGCGTACGGCTCGGCATGACCGTGCGGGACGTGCGCGCGCGCTTCGATGCCACCGGCCTCGGGCAATGGGACACGCGGGTCGGTGACGACCTCATCCTCTCGTGGCGCCCCACGGACGCCACCCGCGACGGCCCCATCGCCGCGACCTTCGAGTTCCACTTGGGCGTCCTCATGGCGATCCGCGCCGACGTTCCCAAGGGCGACCCGGCGGCGCGCGGCAGCGACTTCGAGCTCTCCGACTCGGCCGTCATCGTTCGCGACCGAACGGCCGAAGGACCGGTGCGTCTGACGGTCATCGCGCGGAGCTGCCCCATCCACCGCAAGGAGGCCGCCGACCTCGTTCAGCAGAGGATGAGGTGAACGTCCTTGAGCGGTAGGATCCCGCAAGATTTGCGTGCACACGCGGTCAGCGGAAAGGGTTGTGCGGGATAGCCAATGTCCCCTATAAGGACGCCCGGCTGCGGGCCTCACGCGGTTGGTGATCCCGGGTCTCCGTGTCGATTCCGACGCGGACGGTGCGCTCCCTCTTGGGGTTAGCGCGCGGTGGCTCTCACGCGAGGTACCAACGGGAACCGGCATGCAAATCTTCCCGCGATCGCTCAACAAGCTCCCCTTCATCGCCGCGGCAGGACTCGCCATGGCCCTCGGCGGCGCGACATTCGCCGTCTGGTACTACTTTTCGCCGAGGCATCTGCAGGTCGGGTACGCCCCGCGGCAACCGGTGCCGTACAGCCACAAGCTGCACGCCGGTCAGATCGGCCTCGATTGCCGGTACTGCCACGCCAACGTCGAGCGCGCCGCGCACGCGATGATTCCTCCCACGCAGACGTGCATGGGCTGTCACTCGGTCGTCAAGCCCGAGTCGGCGCGCCTCGCCGCCGTTCGCGCGAGCTGGGAAACGGGCCTCCCCGTGGAGTGGGTCAAGGTCCACAAGCTCCCGGAGCACGCCTACTTCGATCACAGCGTTCACTTGAACGCCGGCGTTGGCTGCACGAGCTGCCACGGCCGCGTCGATCAAATGGAAGTCGTCCGCCAAGAGCAGCCGCTCAGCATGGGCTGGTGTCTCGACTGCCACCGCGATCCAAAGCCGAATCTCAGGCCGAAAGATCAAATCACCAACATGGAGTGGACGGCGGCCATGAACCCGCCGGGCTTCGAACCTCCCAGCGTCAATCCGCCGCAGCACTGCTCGGGGTGCCACCGATGAGCCGTCGCAGTCCGTACACGTTCCAAGACACGTCTCCCGAAGCCTCGTCGGGCTCCAACCTGTTCTGGCGGAGCCTCGAGGAGAAGGAAGACCCGAAGCGAAACCTCGCCGCGAAGGAGGCTGAGTTCCCCCTCGGCGTGGGTCCTTCCGAGGGCGCCGCCGGCGAGCTCGCGCTGCGAAACCCGATGGCGTCCGGTGCGGACGTCGGGGCGCGAGCGCTCGGCAACGTCGAAGCCGGGCGCCGCAGCTTCCTCAAGTTCGGCGTCGGCGTCACGGCGCTCTTCGGCCTCGAAGGCTGCATTCGCCGCCCCGCCGAGAAGATCCTGCCGTACACGAAGTCGCCCGAATACACGGTCCCCGGCATCAGCGAATATTTCGCGACCGTCACGAGCCGACGCGGCGAATCGCTGGGCCTGCTCGTCGAGAGCCACGAGAACCGTCCCACGAAGATCGAGGGCAACCCGCAGCACCCTGCGAGCCGCGGCGGAACCGATCTCATCACGCAAGCGTCGATCTTCGACCTCTACGATCCCGATCGCTCCACCACGCCGCTCAAGGCGAAGGGCGCGAAGGCCTCTTGGCCTGAATTCGAGGCCGCCTTCGCCGACCTCTTGAAGGCCCACGACGCCGACAAGGGCGCGAAGCTCCGCGTCCTGATGCAGCCGACCACCTCGCCGACGCTCATGCGCGTTCGAGGCCAGGTCCGCGCTCGCTTCCCAAACGCTCGCTTCCACACCTGGGCGCCCTTCACCGAGTCGAGCTCCGCCGAAGGCACCAAGCTCGCCCTCGGGCAGTCGGTCACCCCCATCGTCGAATACGACCGGGCACGGGTCATCCTCTCCCTTGACTCGGACTTCCTGCAGACCGAGTCAGGTTCGGTCCGCGCCAGCCGCACGTTCGCCAAGGGCCGACGTCTCCGCGGCCCCGCCGACAACATGAGCCGGCTCTACGTGGTTGAGCCGGTGCACTCCACGACCGGCTCGAACGCCGATCACCGACTCCGCCTGCCGGCGCGCCACGTCGAACGTTACGCGCGCGCGCTCGCCAAAGAGCTCGCCGCTCAGGGGCTCGATCTCAAGGGTCTCACGCCTGGCGACGCGCCCACCGAGGGCATCCCCGAGAAGTGGCTCAAGGCCGTCGCCAAGGATCTGCTCGCCCATCGCGGTCGAGCGGTCATCGTCGCCGGTGCCCGTCAGCCGGCGGCCGTTCCCGCCCTGGCCTGCGCGCTCAACAGCGCACTAGGCGCCGTGGGTCCCGTCCTCTCCTACGTCCCCGTCGCCGACGCGGAAGAGCCGAACGCGCCGCAAGACATCATGGCCCTTGGCCAAGATCTCGAAGCCGGCAAGGTCGACACGCTGATCATCGTCGGTGGCAACCCGGCGCACGACGCGCCCGCGGATGCGAAGTTCGCGCAGCGCGTGGAGAAGGCCAAGCACACGATTCACCTCTCGTCGCACGTCGACGAGACCTCGTCGCTCGCCTCGTGGCACTTGCCGCGAGCCCACGAGCTCGAAGCTTGGGGCGATCAGCGCTCGCTCGACGGCACCTGGTCGATTCAACAGCCGCTCATCGAGCCGCTTCATGGTGGCAAGAGCGACCTCGAGCTCTTCGCAATGATGCTGCCGCTGACTGGCGCGGACGCGAAGCCGAAGAAGGCCTACGAGCTCGTCCGAGAGACCGTCAAGGCGACCCTCGACAGTGGCCTCGGCTTCGAGACCACCTGGAAGCGCTCGCTCAAGTCGGGCTTCGTCGGCGATCGCGCGCCGCTCAGGCCGCCGACCATGGCGCCGGGCGATGTGCGCACGGCGGACATCTCCGCGGCCCTCGCGAAGTCTTCGCCGAAGGGCGGGGCTGGCCTCGAGGCCGTCTTCTCGCCGTGCCCGAAGCTCTTCGACGGACGCCACGGCAACAACCCCTGGCTCCTCGAGCTGCCCGACCCGATGACCAAGGTCGTCTGGGAGAACGTCGCGCTCTTGTCGCCGAAGACGGCCAAAGAGCTCGGTGTCCAGAGCGGCGACGCCGTCGAGGTCATCCGTGAGGGGGCCCGCGTCGAGCTTCCCGCGTGGGTTCAGCCAGGTCACGCCGACGGCGTTGTGGGCTTGAACGTCGGTTGGGGCCGCAAGAAGGCGGGCCGCTTCGGCAACAAGTGCGGCGTCGACGTCTACCCGTTGCGGGCAAGTCAGTCGCTCGACTTCGGCGAGTGTGCGGTCCGCGGCCTCGGCCGCAAGTGGCTCACGCACGTCGACCGCGGCTTCGCCCAGATCAAGGATCTCGGAGTCACGCAGACGCAAGAGCACCAATCGATGGAGGGCCGCCCGCTCGCCATCGACACGACGCTCGAGCAGTACAAGAAGGAGCCCGACTTCGTTCAGTACAAGAGCCCCAACCCGCGGGTCCTGCCGCTGTGGGACAAGGTCGACTACTCGAAGGGCCAGAAGTGGGGCATGAACATCGACCTCAACGCCTGCACCGGCTGCAGCGCTTGCATGGTCGCTTGCCAGTCGGAGAACAACATCCCGACGGTCGGCAAGGAGCAGGTCGGCAAGGGCCGCGAGATGTACTGGCTCCGCATCGACCGCTACTTCGTCGGCGCCGACGAGAACGAGCCGGCCGTCGCGTACCAGCCCGTCGCGTGCGTGCAATGCGAAGAGGCACCCTGCGAGAACGTGTGCCCCGTCAACGCGACGGCACACAGCCCCGACGGCCTCAACGACATGGCCTACAACCGCTGCATCGGCACGCGGTATTGCGCCAACAACTGCCCCTACAAGGTTCGTCGCTTCAACTACCTCGAGTTCAGCGGCAACTTCGCCGGCGGCGACGACGCCACCATGGAGCAGCAAGCGAAGTCGACCTACGGGTCGATGCCCGAGACCCAGAAGATGCTCTTCAACCCCAACGTCACGGTGCGCTTCCGCGGCGTCATGGAGAAGTGCACGTACTGCGTCCAGCGCATTCAAGAGGGCAAGCTCGCGAGCAAGCGCGCCGGCAAGCCCATGAAGGACGGCGACGTCATGGCGGCCTGCGCGCAAGCATGCCCCGCTGACGCCATCAGCTTCGGCGACCTGAACGACCCCAAGGCGCGCGTCGCCGAGGCCACCAAGAGCGCTCGCAACTACGGACTGCTCGCGGAGCTCGGGACCGGCCCCCGCACGACCTACCTAGGCAAGGTTCGGAACCTCAACAAGGAGATGGCCTGACCATGGGCTCAGCCAACCTTCCCATCAAAGAGATCGGTGAGGGCCCGCTCGTAAGACCGGGCGAGACCTTCCACACCGTCACCGAGCAGGTGTCACGGGTTACCGAGACGGCGGCCCCGAAGGGCTGGTGGGTCCTGTTCCTCGTCGCCCTCAGCTGGACCGGCATCTTCGGTGTCGCCGTATCGTGGCTGCTTTGGCAGGGCGTCGGCGCCTGGGGCAACAACTCGCCGGTCTACTGGGGCTGGGACATCACCAACTTCGTTTGGTGGATCGGCATCGGCCACGCCGGCACGCTCATCAGCGCCGTGCTCTTTCTCTTCCGTCAAAAGTGGCGCACGAGCATCAACCGCTTCAGCGAGGCGATGACCATCTTCGCGGTCATCTGCGCGCTCATCTTCCCGGGAATCCACGTCGGCCGCATCTGGATTGCATACTTCATGCTTCCGCTGCCCAACCAGATGTCGATCTGGCCGAACTTCAAGAGCCCGCTCATCTGGGACGTCTTCGCCGTCAGCACCTACTTCACGGTCTCGCTGCTCTTCTGGTTCGTCGGCCTCGTTCCTGACTTCGCGACGCTACGCGACCGCGCCAAGAACTTCTCGGCACGCCAGAAGGTCTACGGCGCCCTCGCCCTCGGCTGGCACGGCAGCAACCGCCACTGGCAGAACTACGAGCGCGCGTACCTGATTCTCGCCGCGCTCTCCACGCCCCTGGTTCTCTCGGTGCACAGCGTCGTCTCCTTCGACTTCGCGACGTCGCTCGTCCCAGGCTGGCACACCACGATCTTCCCGCCGTACTTCGTCGCCGGCGCCGTCTTCAGCGGCTTCGCGATGGTCATGACGCTCATCCTCGTGGCGCGCGTCGCCTACGGCGTTCGCAGCATCGTGACGATGAAGCACCTCGAGCTGATGAACAAGATCATGCTCGTGACGGGCTCACTCGTTGGTTACGCGTACGGCATGGAGTTCTTCATCGCCTGGTACTCGGGCAGCAAGTACGAGCTCTTCGTCTTCATCAACCGTGCGACGGGACCCTACGCGTGGGCGTACTGGACGATGATCGCGTGCAACGTGATCTCGCCGCAGCTCTTCTGGTCGAAGAAGCTCCGCACGAGCATCCCTCTCATGTTCGTCATCTCCATCGTCATCAACGTCGGCATGTGGTTCGAGCGTTTCGTCATCATCGCCACGTCGCTGCATCGAGACTTCTTGCCGTCGTCGTGGGGCTACTTCCGCCCCACAGTCGTCGACATTTGCACGTACGCGGGCACGCTCGGCGTCTTCTTCACCTTCTTCCTCCTCTTCATCAGGTGGGTACCCATGATCGCCATCGCGGAGATCAAGGGCGTATTGCCCGAGGCCGACCCGCACGCGGGTCACGATCACGACACGCACCACGAGGGCGCGGCGGAGCCTGCGCTCGCCCCCGGAGAGTGAGCCATGTCCCACGAAGACCAAAAAGCGACGCGCAAAGAGGGCATGGCCAACGCGGCCAAAGAGGCCCTCAAGCGCGCCAGTGACAGCGACATCGACGGCAAGAAGCCGGCGCTTTACCTGGCTGAATACGAGACGCCGGGCGCGTGCATGCACGCGGCGGAGAAGCTTCGTGACGCCGGCTACACCGCGTTCGACACGCACACGCCCTTCCCCGTCCACGGCATGGACCGCGCCATGGGTCTCCCCGACTCAAAGCTCGGCTGGATCGTCTTCGTGTGCGGCCTCACCGGCACCACGGCGGCCTTCGTCATGATCTGGTGGATGAACGCCGTCGACTACCCGATCATCATCGGAGGAAAGCCCCCGCTCAGCATCCCGTCGATGATCCCGATCATGTTCGAGCTCACGGTGCTTCTGTCAGCCTTCGGCGCTGTCTTCGGCATGTTCGGCCTCAACAAGCTTCCGCGGCATCATCACCCGCTCTTCGAGTCGGAGAACTTCAAGAAGTTCAGCGATGACCGCTTCTTCGTCTCCGTGGAGGCGCACGATCCGAAGTTCCGCCTCGACAAGACCAAGGAGCTGCTCCTCGGCACGCACCCCGCTTCCGTCGAGTTGGTGCACGACGAAGAGGTCGCGACATGAACAAGCGAAGCCACGTCTCTGCCGCGCTCTTGGCCGGCACCGTCGCCCTCGCCGGGCTCTCCGGCTGCCGGGGTCAGACCTCTGAGGATCCGCCCATCGTGCCGATCCGCAACATGTACCACCAGCCTCGCTACAACATGCAGAGCGAGAGCGAGTTCTACGCCGACAAGCGCACGATGCGGCCCCGCATCGAAGGCGTCGTGTCGCAGAGCCAGACGATCGATCCGCGACTCGGCGAAGGTCGCCTCGAGGACGGCTCCGGTTACGTCCTTACGGTGCCGGAAGAGATCGTCCGCAGCGCCGGCGGCATGGAGCCGCTGACCAAGCGAGGCAAGGAGCGCTACGGCATTTTCTGCGCTCCGTGCCACGACGGCACGGGCGCGGGCCTTGGCCTCGTGGTGAAGCGCGGCATGTTGGCGCCGCCGTCGTTCCACCAGGAGCGACTCCGTCGCGCGCCTGACGGCCAAATCTACGCCACCATCACCAACGGCATTCGCAACATGCCCGCGTACCACGCGCAGATCCCCGAAGCCGACCGCTGGGGCATCGTCGCTTACGTGCGGGCGCTCCAAGTGAGCCAGGCACCTCTCGCCGCGGAGATGAAGAAGTGAGCGGGACGCAAAAGAAGGGCACCCCGACAATGCCTCCGGAAGCCGAAAAGCGAGCCGCAGAGCGCGAAGCGTTCCTCGTGCCCGAGAAGAACCCTTGGTCAAAGGCATGGCAGTACGCAGCCGCCGTCGGTGGTCTCGGCATCGTGGGAGCCTTCGTCGGCTACGGTAGCGATCCGAAGCGGTTCGCGTTCTCGTACCTCTTCGCGTTCCAGTTCTGCCTGAGCATCTGCCTCGGCATGCTCTTCTTCGTGCTCGTGCAGCACCTGACGAGCGCCGGGTGGAGCGTGACAGTGCGCCGCACGGCGGAGATCTTCGGGACCGGCTTCATCGCTCTCGCAGTGCTCTTCGCTCCGGTCTGGATCAGCCGGCAGCAGCTCTTCCCGTGGATGGGCGGCCATGGTGGGCACGGGCATGCCGCCAACGGGGCCGTCGGAACTACCGAACTCACGCAGGCGCACGGCGGCGCGACTCCCCACGGTGAGGCCCCGAAAGCGGCGGCCGCCGAACCTCCCACGCAACACGGGGGCACCCACGGCAGCGGTAAGGGCGGCGGCAAGGGCGGCGGCGGCAGCGGTGCCGGCGGCGACCACGACGCGCACGGCGGCCCCACGGCAGCCAAAGCCAAAGGCCACGCGGGCGCCCATCAGGGTTCCCACGGGGACCCGCACGAGATCGCCCACGGCGAGCTCATCGCGCACAAGAAGCCTTACCTGAACGAGAGCTTCTTCAACGCGCGGGTGGCCATCTACTTCGCCGCATGGATCTTGATGGCGCTTCGGCTCTTCCAGCTCTCGACGGCGCAAGACAAGTCGCGCGACCCCAAGGCGACGGTGGCGATGCAGCGCTTTGCGCCGCCGGCGACCTTCGTCTTTGCGCTCACGCTCACCTTCGCCGGCTTCGACTGGATCATGTCGCTCAAGCCGGACTGGTTCTCCACGATCTTCGGGGTCTATCTGTTCTCCGGGTCGGTCGTGTCGAGTCTCGCGGTCCTCATCCTCGTGACGATGGGCATCCGCTCGTCGGGCCTCCTTCGCAAGGAGATCACCGTGGAGCACTACCACGACCTCGGGAAGCTGATGTTCGGCTTCAACGTGTTCTGGGCGTACATCGGCTTCTCGCAGTTCATGCTCATTTGGTACGCGGCACTCCCCGAGGAGACGCCGTTCTTCCACATGCGCTGGCATGAAGGCCCGTGGGCGACGGTGAGCATCTCCCTCGTCGTCTTGCACTTCGCCCTGCCCTTCGTGTTCCTGATCTCTCGCAACGTGAAGCGTCGCCTTCCGATGCTGGCCGGCGGTGCCGTGCTTCTGCTCGTGATGCACGCCGTCGATTGCTACTGGCTCGTCATGCCGAACTACGGCCAAGAAGGCTTCGCCTTCCACTGGCTCGACCTCGCCTGCGTGCTCGGCGTCGCAGGTGTCACCATGGCCGTCGTCCTCTTCCAGCTGAAGAAGACGTCTCTCATCCCGGTCGGCGACCCGCGCCTGCCGCGCGCGCTGGCCTTCGAGAACGCCTAAGGAGTCCCCGTGGCTAGCGACAATACCCCCCCCCGCAACGGCCTTATCCTCGGCATTGCCTTCGCGTCCGTGATCGTTCTACTGGCGCTGAAGTTCATCTTCGATTGGTACTACCACGACATGATGGCCCTCGAAGTGGCCGCCAAATCGCTGCCGCCCGTGGAGCTTCAAGCCGCGAAGCTCGCGGATCAGCAGCGCCTTGGCGCGGGTCCGATGCCCATCGACAAGGCCATGGTTGGCATGTCGAAGGGCCGTGACTCGCTCATCCAACCGCAGGCGTCCAACGACGACGGGCCGCTCGTCGGCTGGTCCAAGACGCCCCGTGCCGTGCCGTCCGCTCCGCCTGCAAGCGCCGACGTCGACGCTGCAGCGTCGACCGTTGATGGCGGCGCGGTCGGGACGGGAGACGCGGGCTCACTTACCGTCGTCGCCGACGCTGGACAGATCGCCCTCGCGACGGACGCGGGCGCCCAGGCGCCCGTCAAGACTGACGCTGGCGCGCACTGAGTCTGACTTTCCCATGACATCGCTTCGCCGCCCGACCCAACATCGCTCACGCGCCTCAACGAGCGCGCTTGAGCGTTTCGTTACGGTCGCGGTGATGAGCCTCATGGTCGTAGCGTGGTCCTCCGCGGCGAGCGCCAGCAGTGTCGCGAAGCAGGTCCTGCAGCACGTGAACGTCGACGAGAAGCTCGACGTCCCGCTGCCGGCCGGTGCTCAGTTTCTCGATCACACGGGCAAGGCGGTGCGCCTCGGGGACGTTGTTGGGCGCGGCAAACCGACGCTGCTCGTGCTCGCCTACCACTCCTGTCCCGTCCTGTGCGGCATGGTGCAGAGCGCCGCCGCCACCGCGCTCAAGGCCGTGAAGTGGACCGCCGGCAAAGAGTTCGAAGTCGTTGTTCTGAGCATCGACCCCCGCGATACGCCCGCGCGCGCCGCTGAGAAGCGCGCCGCAATCCTCACCGGTTACGGCCGGCCGGAAGCGGCCAACGGCTTTCACTTCCTCGTCGGCGCCAAGCCGGAAATTGATCGCGTCGCCGACGCCATCGGCTTCAAGTACGAGTACGACGCCGAGCAGCAGCAGTACGGCCACCCGGCCGTGATCATGTTCGTAAAGCCAACGGGCGAGATGTCCCGCTACCTCTACGGCCTCGAATACGATCCGAACGACGTTCGCATCGCCCTCTACGAGGCGGCCAACGGCAAGAGCATCGGCGCCCTCGAGAAGGTGATTCTCTATTGCTACCAATACAATCCGCACGACGGAAAATACGTCGTCATGGCGACCCGCGTCATGAAGCTCGGTGGAGCCCTCACGGTGCTCGTCCTGGGCGCCTTCCTCTCGTTGATGTGGGCGCAGGAGCGGCGTCGAAGCCGCGCCGCCGTCGCCAACGTCCTCGTCCCAGTCCCAGACCCGACCGGCAGCTCCACCGTGAGCACACACGTCTCTCCTCTTTGAGCGAGCGCGCCCTCTCATGATCAACCCCGAGTCATTCCAGCTCCCCCCGCAGCTCTCGACCAACGCCGCCGAAATCGACGGGCTGTACAACTTCATCTACTGGTTCAGCGTCGTCTTCACGACGGCCATCACGGGCGCGATCATCTATTTCGCCGTGAAGTACCGTAGGCGGCCCGGCGTGAAGTCCGAGCCGCCGGGACACAACACGATCCTCGAGATCGTCTGGACCGTGCTCCCGCTGGTCTTCATCGTCGTCCTCTTCCACCTCGGCTTCCGCGCCTACCTCCACATGGCGGTGGCGCCCGAGGGAGCCATGGAGGTTCGCGTCCTCGGCGCGAAATGGAAGTGGGACTTCGTCTATCCGAACGGCCGCGCTGAAGCCGCGGACCTCGTCTTGCCGGTTAACAAGCCCGTCAAGTTCATCATCTCGTCGGAAGACGTGCTCCACAGCTTCTTCGTCCCCGGTGCACGGCTCAAGAAGGACGCAGTGCCCGGCATGTACACGTCGATGGCGTTCACCCCGAACACCATCGGCACGATGCAGATCTTCTGCGCTGAGTATTGCGGCACGTCGCACTCGGGCATGCTCGGGACCATCAAGGTCGTCTCGCAAGACGAGTTCGACAAGTGGATGAAAGAGGGCGACAAGGTTGAGCCCACGGCCGAGGTCGGCGAGAAGCTCTACAAGAAGCAGGCCTGCAACACCTGCCACTCGATTGACGGCTCCAAGATGCCCGGCCCAACGTGGAAGGGCATGTGGGGTCGCGAAGAGGCCATGGCTGACGGCGTGAAGATCACGGTCGACGAGAACTACGTCCGCGAGTCGATTCAAAAGCCCAACGCCAAGGTCGTCGCGGGCTTCCAGCCCGTCATGCCGACCTACCCGAACCTAACCGAAAAGCACATTGACGCGCTCATCGCGTACATGAAGACGCTCAAGTAGCCCGCACCGCGAACGGAACAAGGCGAGCCGAGGACACCATGGCAGCAACGACCACCACAAGCGGGGCTCCGGCGCACGGAGCAGCAGATCCGAACGAGAACTACATCACGTGTGAGCGGGGCCTTAAGTCCTGGCTGATCACGCTCGATCACAAGCGCATCGGGGTCATGTATTTGATCTCGGTCCTCACGGCCTTCCTCATCGGCGGCGTGTTCGCGCTCCTGGTTCGCACCGAGCTCTTCACGCGCGGCAAGACCCTGATGGACGCGGACACGTACAACCGCATGTTCACGCTGCACGGCGTGGTCATGGTGTTCTTGTTCATCATTCCGTCGGTGCCCGCGGCGCTCGGCAACTTCATCTTGCCGATCCAGCTCGGCGCCAAGGACGTCGCGTTCCCGCGCCTCAATCTCTGGTCGTTCTACATCTACGTCTTCGGCGCGTGTTTCGCCGTCTACAGCATGGTCGCCGGCGCCGTCGACACGGGCTGGACCTTCTACACGCCGTACAGCACGACCACGACGTCGGCCGTCATCCCGATGATCCTCGGCGCCTTCGTCATGGGCTTCTCGTCCATTTTGACGGGCGTCAACTTCATCGCGACGGTGCACAAGATGCGCGCGCCGGGGCAGAGCTGGACCCGCCTGCCACTCTTCGTCTGGGGCGTCTACGCGACCGCCATCATCCAGGTCCTCGCGACGCCGGTCCTCGCCATCACGCTGCTGCTGCTGATCCTTGAGCGCTCGCTCGGGCTCGGCATCTTCGATCCCAAGCTCGGCGGCGACCCGGTGCTCTTCCAGCACTTCTTCTGGTTCTACTCTCACCCCGCCGTCTACATCATGATCCTGCCGGGCATGGCGGTCGTGAACGAACTCTTGGCGACCTTCTGCCGCCGCGCCATCTACGGCTACTTCGCCGTCGCGATGAGCTCGCTCGGCCTAGCGCTCCTCTCGTTCGTTGTGTGGGCTCACCACATGTTCACGAGCGGCATGAGCGAGTACGCGGCGATGGTCTTCTCGGGCCTCACGTTCCTCGTGGCCATCCCGAGCGGAGTGAAGGTCTTCAACTGGGTCGCGACGCTCTACAAGTCGAGCATTCGGCTCGACTCCCCGATGCTCTGGGCCCTGGGCTTCCTCTTCCTCTTCACCATTGGCGGACTGACGGGCCTCTTCTTGGCCGTCGTCGCGACCGACATCCACCTTCACGACACATACTTCGTCGTGGCGCACTTCCACTACGTGATGGTCGGCGGAACGGTCATGGGCTTCATCGGCGGCATTCACTACTGGTGGCCGAAGATGACGGGGAAGCTCTACAACGAGACTCAGGCGAAGGTCGCCTGGGCGCTCGTCTTCGTGGGCTTCAACGTGACGTTCCTCACGCAGTTCGTCATGGGCTCTCGCGGCATGCCGCGGCGCTACTACGACTACCTCCCGGAGTTTGAGCTCTTCCACAAGATCTCGACCATCGGGGCCTACATCCTTGGCGTCGGATTCTTCCTGATGCTCGGCTACCTCATCCAGTCGCTAATGAGCGGGAAGAAGTCGCCGCGTAATCCCTGGGGCTCATGCGCGCTCGAGTGGCAGACACCGACGCCCCCTCCGCTCGCGAACTTCCACGAGGTCCCGACGATCACCCGCGGACCGTACGACTACCACCTCGCAACCGACGCCGAGCTCGCCGAGGACTGAGCCCTGCGGTTCAACCCTTCAGACCGACGACGACACGCTCTTGAAACGGAGACCACGTGAGCTCAACTGAAACAGCGGCCGAACACGGACACGGTGATGGGCACCACGGGCATCACGGCCCCAAGTGGCTCGCCCACCACTTCGACACGCCGACGCAGCAGTTCGACACGGCGAAGCTCGGCATGTGGGCCTTCTTGGCTCAGGAGCTGCTCTTCTTCAGCGGCCTGTTCGTGGCCTACGGCGTCTTCCGGAGCTGGTACCCGGAGATGTTTAGTCTGGCGTCGCACCAGTTGAACCGCGTGATGGGTGGCGCGAACACGATCGTGCTCCTGTTCTCGAGCTTCACGGCGGCCATGGCGGTCCGTTCGGCGCAGCTCAGCCAGAAGATCGCGACGCGCAACTACCTGCTCATCACCATCGTCTGCGCGTTCATCTTCCTCGTCGTCAAATACTTCGAGTACGGGCACAAGTTCCACGACGGCCTCCTGCCGGGTCCATTCTTTGGAACGCAGCACGATTTCTTCACGCTGCCGATCCCGGCCGACGCGCACGTGCCGCACTTGCCGTCGAACGCGCACATCTTCTTCTCGATCTACTTCGTGCTGACGGGCATCCACGGCATCCACGTGGCCATCGGCATCGGCATCATGATTTGGATCCTCATCCGCAACGAGCGTGGAGACTTCTCCAAGGAGTTCTTCACGCCGGTCGATCTGACGGCGCTCTACTGGCACCTTGTCGACTTGATTTGGATCTACCTGTTCCCGCTCCTGTACCTGATCGACTGACGGCGCATTTCGTCACCGTTCGAAGTTCCCCGTCAGAAGTACCCGCCTACGAGAGTCCCATGAGCCATCACGACCACGAGCACGCAGACGACGGCGCCGTTCACAGTCACGTTTCATCGACGGCGTTCTACGCGGGGATCTTCCTCGCTCTCGTCTTCTTCACCGTCGTCACGGTGGCCGTTTCGTACGTCCACCTTGGCCCCGCCAACCTGGCCGTCGCCATTGCGATCGCCTCGGTCAAGGCGACCCTGGTCGTTCTCTTCTTCATGCACTTGCGCTGGGACGCGAAGTTCAACTCGCTGATCCTCGTCAGCACGCTAGGCTTTATTGGGATCTTCTTCGCGTTCACGTTCACCGACACCGAGTGGCGGACGAAGCAATACAGCGACACGCAGGGCACCAAGATCCTGCCGGCCGATGGGACACCGGCGCCGGGCGGGATGCCGCCGCGTCCGGAGAAGAAGGACCACGGCGCCGCCGGCGCGGCGGGTCACGGCCAGACGGGCGCTCCCGCTGGGCACGACAAGGCGGCCGCTCCGGCGAGCTCCGCGCCGAAGCACTGAGAGAGCCTCCACGGCCGGTTGCCGTGCGTTATCGGCGACGGAATGCTTCCGACGCAGCACTGATCCATCGGCAGGGTTCGCCCTGCCATCGCGGCGCCCACGCAGTCGGAAGACGCGGCGCGTGAGAACACGCGCGCGCGCGACATAGTCCACGCCGAGGCGGTCTACGGCACCTCGGGGTCGTCTTCGCGCGGCGATCGCGCTGTCGTGGACTCGCGACGACACGCGAGGTGCGCTAGTGGCGCACCATGGGCACCGCTTCTGCAGCGTGGGGCCCATGGGCCGCACACGCGTGAGTGAATCGTTGGTGGAGAAGGTTCAAGCACGAGAGTCAACCTCTCCCCCTCCCCCCGTAAACGTGAACGTGCCCGAGCCCGTGGACGGCTCCCGCCGCCTCTTCGTCCCGCACCGTCTCGGCCTGCTCGCGCTCATCGTCTCGTGCGTGCCGCTCGCGGTGGGCTGCGACGGCGACGAGCAACGCGCCAACGAAGCCGCGCTCAGCTCGACAGTGCTCGTTCCCGGCACGAGCTCAGGCCAGCTCGAGGTCACGCCGCGGGCTCGGTCTCGTACGCGATGCCCGTCACGCTGGCGCCTGGGATCTCCGGCCAGGTGCCGTCGCTGTCGATTCAGTACTCGAGCCACGGCGCCAACGGGATTCTCGGTCAGGGCTTCTCGCTGTCGGGCCTATCGGTCATCGCGCCGTGCCCGCGCGGTGGCGGAGGACGGCGTGGGCGCCGACGTCACCTTTAGCGAGCAGCGATCAGTTTGCCTCGACGGGCGGCGGCTCGTGAAGGCGTCAACGGCCGGTACAACGTGGACGGCGCCGAATACCGCACGGCGCGCGAGTCGTTCTCGCGCATTCGGCGGAGTCGGCGAGAGCTTCATCGTCGAGACGATGAGCGGGCAGAAGCTCGGAGTACGGCACGACGTCGGACGCGCGCATCGCGGTCGTAGGCGTCGCCGGGACCGTTGAAGATGCGCGGCTGGGCACTCTCGCGCTCGAGCGATCGCTTCGGCAACGCGATCAAGTACGCTACGCGCAAGACTTGGCCAACGGCGACTACTGGCCGACGACGATCAGTACACGGAGAACCTCGCGGCGGGCATCGCGCCGACGTCGAAGGTGAGTTCGCTACCGACCGCGAGAAGACGCCACGGCCGCGTACGTGGCTGGCGCGACGGTGACGACGACGCAGCTTCTTCAATCGATCGCGTCGTTTGAGGGGGCACAGAGTTTCGAGTAGCGTCAACTTCGAATACGGCGCGACGGGCCAACGCGGCCGCGCGCGCCTCGTGTCGGCACAAGGTGCGCATCAGGCAAGCGGCGGCCCGGCACCAGGTCAGACGACGTACTTGCCGCCCAAGGCGCTTCGGGTGGACGGGGCAGCACTCGCTGTGGGCGATGCCGCTCGGGACGGCGCCGAACGTCACGGACCTCTTGCAGGCACGGCCATCAGCGGCGACTTCAACGGCGACGGCCTCGGCGGCATGGCGCAGCTCCAAGGGCACGGTCTCGGTCAACCGCGGGTGTGGCCGATGGGCGGCGATTTCTCAGGTGGACGTCGTGGGGCGCGGGCTTCTTCAGGGGTGTTGCCGGCGGTGGAACGGCGACGGCAAGACCGACTTTTGCTCGATGTGCCAGCGACGGGTCGGCATGCGCGCGTGGACGTCGAGCGGCGCAGGCTTCGACGTCGCTCTTCGCGGGAAGACATCAGCGACACCAGGCGGCTTCGCGTGGCGGACTTCAACGGCGACGGCCGGAGCGTCTCTTCCTGACACCGAGCGGCCAAGCGTGTTTCCACCCCTCTCCGAAGGCCGGGACGACGCGCGCCCCCGTTCTCTCGGCCCCTACGGGCTGGTGCTCGACAACCTGCGCCTGGGCGATCTGGATGGCGACGGGCGCGCGGACTTACTGCAGGCAATGAAGGGCGGTGTGTTTTTGGTGCACCACCGCGCCTTCAACGGGGTGTCCGTGGACGTCGCTCGATCGCTTGGTGGCGAGCCGTTGCCGGGGCGACCGCGCGAGGCCGCCGGCGCCGCCGCCGGCGTTTACGACGGAGCTGGCGGGGCGCCGGCGACGCAGCCGGCGCGGGCGCAGGCGGCTGCGCAGGGGCGACGTCAGCCAGCGCACGGCCGCGCTAAAGGCCGATCTGGTGCTCATCAGGGGGCGGCACGGCGAAGGTGCACCTTGGCACGAGACAGTCGTTTCTTCCGCAAGGGGGCTCTTGGGGTTGGGCGGTGTACAGCAGGGCCGGCGCAAAGCTCCTGACTTGGACAGCGGCGACGCCGGAAACGTTCTCTTTCAATGCGACGCGACGGGGACGCGGCTCGACGTCGCTCTCGAACGGCGGGAGCGGCTTCGACGCACTCGTCATTCTCACGGGACCGGAGCAAGGCGCCGACGCGGTGCGGACGGCGCGCGTGTATCCGCGCGCGCAAACCCGTGGGGCTATCCGTTGCGCACGACGGGCGGGGCGGCGCAGGTTTGCGCGGGGCTCGGCTCGATGACGGCGGCGGCGACGCGCAAGCAACAGCTCTTGAGCTGCGACGGCAATCAGCCTTAGTTGCCGCGTATTTTGAGCGCGCCGTGGTTGCAGCGAGCAACCGCTGCGTCGTCTGGTCGGATGATCCGGGCGGCGCCGGTGGCGCATCGCTTCTGCGTCCCCGGACGGCGATGGTGCTGGCGGGCCCAGCGATCGGGTCCACTCCGATCCGTATGGCGGGCCGCCGGGCGCCGGTGGGAGACCGTGGCGTCGCGGGATTGCAGGGTATTAGGACGCGTCGGCGCGGCACTTCGATCCGGCCGGCGACGTCATCGATTGGGTCGGTTTGCCAAACGGCGGACCACGTCAGAGCGGCAGGCCATCGACCGCTTCAGCATCCAGCTGGCGGATCTCGATGGCGACGGTCGACGGATCTTTTGCAGCAACGCGGCATGGCGGACGGTGCTGTTTGCCAGAACCGCGTGCCCCCTCGCTTCGACGTGGTGCGCGCCATCGCGGAAAACGGCCTCGGGCTCGCACGGGGATCGACTACGCGTCGCTTCCCGCATCGCCTG